>NZ_CP160453.1:6348086-6657704 GCF_040744945.1 Saccharothrix sp. HUAS TT1
TGAACCCCGGCTCGCGCAGCACGACACCCGCCTCCCACAACGCCCAGGCCACGCCCGGGCAGCCGTAGCACCACGCCTGCCGCGGTTCGGAGCGGGTCGGCGCCGACCCGCCGCCGGCGACCGGCCAGGTGACGATGCCGCGCGGGTCGCAGCGGGCTTCGGCGACCAGCCACCGGCCCAGCAGGCGCAGCGCGTCGGCCACCTCGGGCCCGGCGGCCCCGGCGCGCAGCGCGGCGGCGAGCGCCACGACGACACCGGGCACGCCGTGCGCCAGCCCGGCGTTCACCCGGCCTTGCATCCAGGCCAGCGCTTCATGACCCTCGTACGCCGTGCACCGCAGACCCCCGGCCCCGTTCGCGCACAACGCGGCCAACCGGGTGGCGTGCGCGTCGAGCTCACCGGGGCGCGCCGCCGGGACGCAGTGCGCCAGCAGCACACCGGCCGGTCCCCCGACCAGGTCGTAGTCCCGGAAGCCGAACCCCTCCCCCGGGTCGGCGGCAGCCGAGCGCGGGACAGCCGAGTGCAGGGCGGTCGCCACCGCGTCGGCGGCCCGCTCCAGCGGCGGGTGCACCACCGCGAGCAGGCGCAGCCCGACGAGGTGACCGGCGAGCCCGCCGAACAGGCCGGGGTGGCCGTTCGCCGTCCGGCGCAACCCCGCAAGCCACGCCCGCGCCGCGCGCGCCACCGCCGGGTCGTCCGGCGGCAACGTCGAGGCCAGCACCACCGGCCCCGGGTCGGGCGTCGGCTGCCCGTGCTCGGCCCACTCGTGCAGGACGTCGCGCGCCAGGCCGTCGAGCAGGGTGGTTTCGCCCGGTGCGTGGACCATCGAACTCCTCGTGAGGGGTGGGCGGGTCGGCGCGGACCCGCCCACCGCGGTGCTCCTACCCGGTCGACTCCGACCGGTCAGCTCCCGTTGCCGCCGCCATCGCAGAACGAGACGACCGAGCACACGAGGTTGCTGCACTGCGCCGTGCTGAAGGCCATCGGTTCCGCCGGGGTGACCAGCCGGACCTCGCTGATGCGGGCCTCCAGGTCGGAGATCAGCGTGTCCAGCTCGGCCGGTTCGAGGATTGCCTGGTTCATGTCGTCGTTCTCCTTGTCACAGTGCGTCGGCCACGAGGGCCGCTTCCGCTCGGCGGGCGGGTCGGCGCGGACCCGCCCACCACGTCACCTCATCAGCCCGGGGAAGATCACTTCCCCCCGTCGCCGCCGTCGCCGTCGCAGTAGCTGAGGATCGAGCACAGCAGGTTGCTGCACTGCACCTCGCTGAAGGCCATCGGCTCCGCCGGGGTGACCAGCCGGACCTCGCTGATGCGCGCCTCCAGATCGGAGATCAGCGTGTCCAGCTCGGCCGGTTCCAGAATCGCCTGGTCCATGTCGTCTCCCATCACACTGCGTCGGCCACGAGGGCCGCTTCCGCCCGGTTGAGCGGGAAGTCGGTGTCGCCGGTGACCGGCAGGCGCAGCAGCAGCTGGCACGCCAGGCGGTCGTCGGTGTCGTGCGCGGCGTCGACCACCGGGAAGCCGGTCGGGTCGGGCAGCATCTCGACGAAGATCAGCTCGTCGCCACCGGCGAGGGCGCGGTCGAGCAGGCGCAGCGCGGGCAGCCCGGCCAGGTCGACCGGCGCCTGCCGACCGCCGGCGGGACCGGCGAACACCCACCTGGGCAGCGACCGCGCGCGGGTGAGGCGGCCCAGGGCGCGGAACTTCGCCTCGACGCCCGCGTCCGGCGGCCACAGCTCGTCCCGGCCCACGCGCCACTGCGCCCGGCTGACGACCACCGGTCCGGCGGTGACGCGCGGCAGGTGGCGGCGGTCGGGGAACGCGGTCAGCGCGTGCGGCCGGTGCCACCCGCCGCGGCGGACGTCGCGCGGCCCGGCGGCGACGAGCAGCGCCAGCGCCACGTCCCACGGCGCGAACGGCGCGCGGGTGGCGTGGTGCACGGGCCACAGCCGCTCACCGCCCGCCTCGGCGACCACCGCGCCGCCGTCCCGGCGCAGGGTGATCGCGTGCAGCGGCACGTGCCGCCCGGGGTGGGGCTCGCCGAAGTACGGGAGCGGGTCCGGGTCGCCGGTCCACAGGTCGGTGTGCACGGGTCGGCGCACGGTGTTGGCCGAGCGCGCGTTGTGCGGCGGCACCAGCACCTCCACCAGCCGGCCGCCGGTGGTCCGCTCGAACCGCCGCAGGAACTCCCGGTACGAGGCCGGCGGTCCGGGCTCGGCGCCGTGCAGCAACCGCAGGCCGCGGGCGAACCGCGCGTCGAGGGCGCCGGCGGGCACCGCGCAGTCCAGCACGGCGGAACCGCCGGGCAGGGGGCGCACCAGGCAGTCCACCGGCCACTCCCAGGACGGCCGGGGCGCGCCGACCGCGTCCAGCAGGTCGTCGGTCAGCTCCACCGCGCCGCCGGGCCCGACCGCGTCGCCGGCCTCCGCCAGGACGCGCAGCAGGGCCGCGTAGCCCGAGCCGGGGTCCCGCGCGACCGGCCACGTGCCACGATCGGCGGGGGTGGCCGGGCGGGCGGAGCGGGTGGCCAGGAAGCGGCGCACCAGCTCCGGCACCGGGGTCGGCCGCTCGTCGACCAGCTCGCGGACCGGGGACGACCCGGGCGGGCCGTCCTGCCTGATCAGCGCGTCCACCCGGCGCAGCAGCCCGACGGCGGGGCGCACGTCCGGCGTCGGGGCCGCGCCGGTCACGCGTCGGTGCACGTCCAGGAAGTCCTCGCCGACCCGCGGTGTCGCACGGGCCGGTCCCCACCCCGAGACGCGTTCGGTGACGCGTCGACCGCGCCGCAGCACGCCGAGCCCGACCAGGTGGTCCAGGAAGGCGGTGAGCGCGGCGCGACCGGCCGGCGCGTCGGCGTTCGGGCCCAGGAGCGCGGTCAGGATTTCTTCCTCGGTCCGGGGGCCGTCCGCCACCACGTGCCGCACGGCCCGCAACGCCGGGGTGTCCCGGACCCGCACCTCCCGCAGCCGCCCCGGCTCGCGCTCGTGCGGCGCCCAGGTGACCAGGGACCCGTCCTCGGACCAGTGCAGCCCGGTGGTCGACAAACCGGTCCGCGGCGCGTGCGAGGTGTGCACGTTGGGCGTTTCGAGGGTGGCGAACGGACCGGCGGTCAGCGGGCCCGACCCGGACGTCACCGCGAGGTGCCCGAACCAGCTCCGGGGCGTGGTCTTCACCGCGCCGCGCGCGATCAGCCGCCACAGGTGGTCCGCCCGCTGCCGCAGCCGCTTGCCGTCCCACCCCTCGCCGGCCGCCAACCGCAGCTCCACGTCCGCCACGACGTCGGCGGCGTCGTGGCCGAGCGCCGCCGAGCCGACCGGTGACGAGCGCAGCAGCCGCCACGGCAACCCCGCCAGCCGGCGCTGCTCGGCGGCCAGGTCGTCGCGCAGCCGCGCCTCCGCCTCCCGCACCGAACGGGCGCGCGCGACCAGCCGGTCCACCCCGATCGCCGACGGCGGGTCGACCCGCGCCGCGGCCGACCGGGCCAGCGCGACGACCGCGTCGTCCGGCAGCGGGCGGCCGCCGTGCGCGGCCCGCCGCACCCGCAGCACGGCCTGCCGCTCGGCCGCGGTCACCTCCGGCCGCGGCACGACCCGGTCGCCGAGCCGGGCGGCCAGCGCCCGACCGTGCTCCCGGCACGCGGCGGCCTCGGCGTCGACGTCCGCCAGGGCGGCGAACAGGCCCGGGCACGCGCCGGCCAGCCACAGCCCCGCGGGCCACCCGGCCAACCGCAGCAGCACCCCCTGATCACCCACGGTCCGCCGCCGGTGTGCCCAGGGCCTCGGCCACCAGCACCTGGCGCTCACCGGACAGCGCGGCCCGGTTCCAGTGGAAGACGACGTGGAACGCCGCGGCGTGCCGGGGACCCGGTCCCGCGCCGTGGCCGTCGAAGAACTCCGAGCGCCACCGCCGGCCGACCTCCAGCGCCCGCTCCCGGTGCCACGCCACGACGTCGCGCGCCCACCCCGGCAGCGACCCGACCAGCCGGTCCTGGTCCCGCCACAGGTCGCGGATGCCGCGCACGGCGACGTCGAGGCCCGGCTGCGCCCGCGCCGGCTCGGGCAGCCGACGGCCCGCCTCGCAGCGGACCCGGTCCCAGACGTCGCGGTCCTCCCAGCCGAGGATGCCCAGCCCGTCGAGCGCGGCCCGCACCATGGGCAGCGAGATCGCCCACGCCGGCGCTTCCCGCGCGTCGGCGCGGCGGTGCACCCGCAGCCAGGCCAACGAGTCCGCGGTGAACAGCTCGTGGGCGTGGCGCATCGACGTCCGGCCGCCGAACAGCCCGGCCTCCGCCTCGTACGCCGCGGGCACGACCGCCGTGGTCACGCCACCGGCCGCCAGGCCGTCGGCCCAGCTCAGCACCCGGCCGCGCAACGCCTCGCGGCCGTCGGGCGGCGCCTGGAACCGGACCCGCAGGCCGGGTGGCTTGTGCATGAAGAAGAACCCGGTCGCGATGCCCGCCGCCAGCAGACCGGTGGCGAAGTCGTGCAACGAGCCGTACAGCGCCGGGTCGCGACCGTTCACCGGCGACAGTCCGACCTGGACCCACCGGCGCTCCGCGACGGGCTGCGCCAGCGCGGCGACCCCGGCGGTCAGGAACGCCTCCCGGGCCTCGGCCGACTCCGCGTCCGCCAGGCGGCCGGCCAGCAAGTCCGCCAGCGACACCCACCGCTCACCCACCGGTACCGCGACGGTGCTCGACAGCGTCGGGGCGCCGAACAGGTAGCCAGGCGACATCGCACTCCCTAGGTAGGTGTGCCACCCGTAATACAACTCGGAGCCGGTGCTGAAACCCGACCGCCTCACGGCTTCACCGCATCGTGTGAGCAGATGCCCCGGTCGGTACCGCGAAGATCACCCGTCCGGTGAGCCGACCCCGCTCAGCTGCCGGCGGACTCGTGCCAGCGGCCGACCACCCAGCGGGACAGGGCGCCGAAGACCAGGAACACCGCGATGCCCAGCCCGCTGGCCAGCACCACGGCGGCGAACATCCGCGACGACGCGAGCTGCGACCGGTAGTTGTCGATCAGCACGCCCAACCCCGGCTCGCCCTGGCGGAAGAAGAAGTCGCCGACCACGGCCCCGATCACGCTGCCGCCCGCCGCGATGCGCAGCCCGGTGAACAGGGCGGGCAGCGCCGCGGGCAGCTGCAGCTTCCACAGCCGGACCCAGCGGCCCGCGCGGTGCAGGTCGAAGAGCTGGTGCTGCGCCCTCGGCACCGAGCGGATGCCGAACAGCGTGTTGGCCACCAGCGGGAACAGCGACAGCAGCACGCACACCAGCACCCGGCTGGGGAAGCCGAAGCCGAACCAGAACCCGAACAGCGGCACCAGCGCCAGCACCGGGATCGTCTGCACCACGACGACGTACGGGTAGACCGCCCGCTCCAGCCACCGCGACTGGGCCATCAGCACCGCCAGGCCGACGCCGAGCAGCACCGAGATCAGCAGGCCCGTCCCGGCGACGCGGCTGGTCAGCGCCAGGCCGGCCAGCAGCTCGGCCCGGTTGTCCGGGTCCAGGAAGCCGACCCGCACCACCTCCTCCACCGGCGGCAGCAGGAACCGCCGGCGCGGCGGCAGCACGACGTGGCTGACGAACGTCCACGCCGCGAGCACCGCCACCAGCACCAGCAGCGGCGGCAGCACCCGCTTCACGACGCGCCCACCAGCGCCCGCGACACCACGCCGACCAGCGCCGCGAACTCCGGCGACGACCGCGCGCCCGGCGGTCGGGGCCGGTCGAACGGCACCGCCACCTCGGCCACCACCCGGCCCGGCCGAGGCGACATCACCAGGACCCGGTCGGCGAGGTGCACGGCCTCGCCCGCCGAGTGGGTGACGAACAACGCGCCGAAGCCGTGCCGGGCGAACAGCCGCAGCAGCTCGTCGCCCAGCTCGTGCCTGGTCAGCTCGTCCAGCGCGGCGAACGGCTCGTCGAACAGGAACAGCTCCGGCTCCGCCGCCAGCGCCCGGGCCAGCGCGACCCGCATCCGCATGCCGCCGGAGAGCTGCGCGGGCCGGTGGTCGGCGAACCCGGCCAGCCCGACGGCGGCCAGCGCCCGCCCGGCCCGCCGCCCGCGCTCGGCCCTGGGCACGCCGGCCAGCTCGCCGAACAGCTCGACGTTGCGCCGGGCGGTGCGCCACGGCAGCAGCGTCGGGTCCTGCCAGACGTAGCCGACCCGCGCGGTGTGCCGCGCGACCGCGCCCGAAGTCGGCCGGTCCAGCCCGGCCGCGAGCTGCAGCACGGTGCTCTTGCCGCACCCGGACGGGCCCATGAGCGCGACGACCTCGCCGGGCCGGACCGCGAGGTCGACGCCGTCGACGGCGGTGACACCACCGGGGAACGACCTGGTGACGCCGGTGAGCTCCAGCAACGGCTCGGCCGGGCCGGGTGCCGCCATCACGCCTCCGTCGGGTGCTCCGGCGGGCCGTGACCACCGCTGTGCCACCATGGCAGCCAGGGCAGACCACCCGTCGCGGTGGATCGTCGTGGTTCTTGGGGGAACCTTGCGCATGGTAGCCGGCAGCCGGCTGTTGTCGATCATCGTCGTCGCCTCGGCCGCCGCGGCGTGCACCACGGCCACCGGCGGCCCGGACGTCGCCGCGCCACCACCCGCCGCCGAGTCGCTGGCGGGCGTCTGCCCGGACACGGTCGTGGTGCAGATGAACTGGTTCCCGCAGGCCGAGCACGGCGGCCTGTACCGGCTGCTGGGCGCGGCCTTCACCGTCGACTCGGGGCGCAAGGCGGTGGAGGGGCCGCTGCTGGAGGACGGGCGCGACACCGGCGTGCGGCTCCAGGTGCGGGCGGGCGGTCCGGTGACCGGGTTCCAGCGCGTGTCGGCGCTGATGGCGGCCGACCCGTCGATCACGCTGGGCAGCGTCGCCACCGACGAGGCGGTGCAGGAAGCGGCGGCGTTCCCGACCCGCGCGGTGTTCGCGCCGCTGGACAAGAGCCCGCAGATGATCATGTGGTCGCCGGAGCGGCACCCGGACTGGCGGACCATCGAGGACATCGGCCGCACCGACACCGCGGTCGTGCACGCCAACGGCGCCTCGTACGTCGACTACCTGGTGCACAGCGGCCGGTTGAAGCAGTCCCAGGTGGATGGTTCGTACGACGGCTCGCCCGCCCGGTTCGTGGCCGAAGACGGCGGGATCGCCCAGCAGGGCTACGCCACCAACGAGCCGTACCGGTACGAGCACGAGATCGAGCCGTGGCGGCGGCCGGTGGCGTTCGCGCTGGTGCACGACAGCGGCTACCCGGTCTACCCCGAGGCGCTGGCGGTCGGGGCGGCCGAGCAGGAGCGGCTGGCGCCGTGCCTGCGGCGGCTGGTGCCGGTGTTGCAGCGCAGCACGGTCGCGTACGTGCGCGACCCGGAACCGACCAACGAGGCGCTGGTGCGCATGGTGCGGGAGCTGAACGCGGGCACGGAGTACAGCGTCGGACGCGCGCGGTACGCGCAGGAGCAGATGCGGTCGCTGGGGTTGAGCCACGACGGCGTCACCCCGGTCGTCGGCGACTTCGACCTGGACCGGGTGGCCGGGCTGGTGGACGAGCTGCGACCGCTGCTGGCCGCCCGGCGCGGCGCCGTGCCGGCCGACCTGGGGGCCGAGGACCTGGTGAGCAACGAGTTCGTCTCGACCGAGGTCCGCTGGTGACCGGGCGCGGCGGGCAGCCGAGCCGCCCGCCGCGCCCGTCGACCAGCTCCGGTCAGCCCGCCACCGCGCGCACCCGGCGCAGCACCTCGTCCACGCCCAGGGTGGTGGCCACCGCGTGCAGGTCGGGGCTGCGGGTGGAACCGGTCAGCGCGAGCCGGATGATCTGCGACGCCTCGCGGATCGACGCGCCCGCCGGGTAGGCGTCCGGGTTCTGCTTCAGGTCCTTCGGCTTGGCCGCGAACCCGTGCTTGCCCGCCAGCTCGCGGATCTGGTCGAACCACTCGCCGGAGTCCTCCAGCGGCCGGTAGCCCTCGGCGAAGTCGGCGGCGAACGCGCGCACCAGGGCGGGCGCCACGCCGAGCTGGGCGAACTGCTCCCCCGCCACGTCCTGCGGCGTGAACAGCTCCGGGAAGAAGAACCCGTACGCCTCGCGGAAACCGGACCACTTGCGCAGGTCCTTGCGCGGGTTGGGCACGTCGGCGCCCCGCTCGACGGCCAGCGCGGCCAGCGCGAGGTCGCGGCGGGCGTCCAGCACCGGCACCAGGTCGGCGTCGTGCTCGACGGCCCAGGCGCGCACCGCGACCAGGACCTGCTCGCCGGACAGGGTGGCGATGTGGTCGGCGGAGATGTCCTCCAGCTTGACCAGGTCCACCAGCGGGCCGGCGACACCGCACTCGGACAGCCGGATCGGCGCGTCCAGCGCCTCGGCCAGTGGCGTCTCCGCGAGCCGGCCGTTGGCCAGGCCGCGCAGGTAGTACAGCACCGCCTCGGCCGGGAAGCCCTGCTCGATGTAGAAGTCGACCGACGCCTCGGGGTCCTTGCGCTTGGACAGCTTCCGCTTGCCGCCGGGGATCTGCTTCATCAGCGGCGCGATGTGGGCGTAGCGGGGCGCCTCGAAGCCGAGCGCGGCGAACAGCTGCAGGTGCAGCGGCACCGACGAGATCCACTCCTCGGCGCGGATCACCAGGGTGGTGCGCATGAGGTGGTCGTCCACGGCGTGCGCGAAGTGGTAGGTGGGCAGCCGCACGTCGTTGGCCGAGGACTTGAGGATCACCACGTCGTTGCGGTTGTCCTCGTGCTCCAGCTCGCCCCGGATCACGTCGGTGAACTTCGCCCTGGCCTCGACGCCGGGCGAGCGGAACCGGACCACGTACGGCGCGCCCTCGTCCAGCTTGGCCCGCACGTCGGCGGCGTCGCGGTCGCGCCACAGCGCCCAGCCCGCGTAGTAGCCGGGCGGCATCTTGGTGGCGTCCTGGCGGGCGCGGATGTCGGCCAGCTCGTCCGGGGTGGCGAAGCACAGGTACGCCTTGCCCTCGCGCAGCAGCTCGCGGACGTAGGTGAGGTAGATCCGCTCGCGCCGGGACTGGTAGTACGGGCCGTAGTCGCCGACCTCGTCGTGCTCGTCGGCGGGCAGGCCGAAGTAGGCGAAGGCGTTGTTGAACTGGGCCGCCGCGCCCTCCACCTCGCGCGCCTGGTCGGTGTCCTCGACCCGCAGCACGTAGGAGCCGCCGCTGCGGTGGGCGACGTCGCGGTCGATCATCGCCGCGTAGACGCCGCCGATGTGCACGAACCCGGTCGGCGACGGGCCGAAGCGGGTGACCTCGGCGCCCTCGGGCAGCTGCCGGGCCGGGTAGCGCTGTTCCCAGTGGGCCGGCTCCGGCAGGTCGGCGGGGAACAGGGCGTCGATCACGGCGCGGTCAAGCATCGGGTTCACGGTCTCCAACAGCGGGTGGGTGGGCCCGGAGACTACCAACCGGCCGCGACCCGCCCGTCGTCCACCGAGCACCGGCCGCGACCCGCGTGGTGGGCGGGTCGCGGCCGGCGTCGCCGCCGGTCGGTCGGCGAGGACGTCCCGGCGGTGCTCGCCACGCTCCGCGTGCAGGCGTGGCGGGGTGGCTCACCGAACGGCCGCCCCCGCCCTCGCGTACCGGCTGAGCGGCCTGGGCAGCCCGTAGTGCTCCCGCAGGGTCCGGCCGGTGTACTCGGTGCGGAACAGGCCGCGGCGGCGCAGCAGCGGGACCACGTGGTCGACGAAGTCCGCCAGCCCGGACGGCAGGAGTGGCGGCATCACGTTGAACCCGTCCGCCGCGCCCGTGGTGAACCACCGCTCGACGTGGTCGGCGACCTGCTCGGGGGTGCCGGCCACCACCTGGTGCCCGCGCCCGCCGCCGAGCCGGCCGAGGAGCTGCCGCAGCGTCAGCCGCTCCCGTTCGGCCAGGTCGCGGACCAGTTCGAAGCGGCTCTTGGCGCCGTTGACGAGGTCGACCGGCGGCAGCTCGGGCAGCCGCTCGTCCAGCGGGTGGTCGGTGAGGTCGACGCCGACCAGCTCGGTCAGCTGCCGCACCGCCCGCGCCGGGACGATCAACCCGTCCAGCTCGTCGGCCAGCCGCTTCGCCTCCGTCTCCGTGCCGCCGAGCACCGGGACGATGCCCGGCAGCACCTTGACGTCGTCGGCCGACCGGCCCCGGGCGGTCACCCGGCGCTTGAGGTCGGCGTAGAACGCGGTCGCGTCGCCGTGGGTCTGGTGGGCGGTGAACACGGCCTCCGCCCACGCCGCCGCGAACGCCCTGCCGTCCGCGCTCGACCCGGCCTGCACGAGCAGCGGGCGCCCCTGTGGGCTGCGCACCGCGTTCAGCGGCCCGCGCACCGAGAAGAACGGGCCCCGGTGGTTGACCTCGTGCACCTTGGCGTCGTCGGCGAACACGCCGGACTCGCGGTCCACGACCAGCGCGTCGTCCTCCCACGAGTCCCACAGCGCGGTGGCGACCTCCAGGAACTCGTCGGCGCGCCGGTAGCGCTCGGCGTGCTCGGCGTTGACCTCGCGGTTGAAGTTCTGCGCCGACCGGTCGCCCGCCGTGGTGACGACGTTCCAGCCGGCCCGGCCGCCGCTGATGTGGTCGAGCGAGGAGAACAGCCGGGCCAGGTTGTAGGGCTCGCTGAAGCCCGTGGACGCGGTCGCGATCAGCCCGACGTGCTCGGTGGCCTGCGCCAGCGCGGTCAGCAGCGTGATCGGCTCGAACCGGTTGGCGGCGCTGTGCCGGACGTCGCCCCAGATCTGCACGCCGTCGGCGAGGAACACCGAGTCGAACGTGCCGCGCTCGGCGATCCGCGCCAGGTCGCGGAAGTGCGCGACGTCGTCGGCCGCGCGCGGGTCGGTGCGCGGGTGCCGCCAAGCCGCCTCGTGGTGGCCGACGCCCATGAGGAACGCGTTCAGGTGGAGCTCTCTCGCGGACAACTTCAGACTCCCGTTCGGATCGGGTGGCGCAGGGCGAGGGGGTCGGTGTAGAGGGCGTCGAGCTGGACCGCGCCGGCCGCCACGCCGAGCACGTCCAGGCCGAAGCTGCTGGTCAGCACGGCGGAGGTGGACGGGCACACCCGGGACGTCGCGGCCACCTCCGCGCGCAGCGCGGCGGCGCACTCGGGTAGCCGGATGACGCCCAGTTCGGTGACCACGACGACGTCCGGGCTGACGATGTCGAACAGCAGCGCGGCGGCGCGGCCGACGGTCCGGGCCCGTTCGACCAGCAGCGCGGTGGCCGCCGGGTCACCGGCCGCGGCCGCGTCGCCCAGGTCGGCGATGGACGGGCGGTCGACCACGCCCTCGCGGAACGCCCGCCCGGCCCAGGCGCGGTCCGAGACCGTGGCCTCCAGGCAGCCGCGCCGGCCGCACGGGCAGCGGATCGCCGGGTCGCCCAGCGCCAGGTGCGCGACCCCGCCGGCCGCGGACCGGGCGCCCCGGTGCGCGCTGCCGCCGGTGATGATCGCGGCGTCCACCACATTGCCGACGAACAGGTGCACCAGCGACTCCCGGTGGCCGGCCGCCCCGAACAGCTGCTCGGCCCGCGCCAGCGCCCGCGCGTGGCTGTCGACCAGCACCGGCAGGCCGGTCCGGGCGGCGAGCAGGTCGCGCACGGGCACGTCGCGCCAGCCGAGGGAGGTGTGCTCGACCAGCACGCCCGCGTCCGCGTCGACCCAGCCGCCCGCGGCGACGCCCAGGCCGAGCGGCACGTGGCCGGGCAGCTGCTCGGCGTGCAGCCGGACCAGGTGGTCGGCGGCGGTCGCGAGGACCTGGTCCGGGTCCCCCGGGTCCCGGTGCGGCACGCGGGCGCGGGCGCGGACCCGGCCGCGCGGGTCGAGCAGCGCCAGCGTGCAGTGCTCGTGCGCGATGTGGAGACCGGCCACGAAGTGGCTGCCGGTGTCGATGTCGACCAGGGTGTGGGGGCGGCCGACGCCCTGGTACGGCGCGGGTCCGGCGACCTCGGCGAGCAGGCCGAGGTCGGTGAGCGCCGCGCAGTTCCGGGTCACCGCGGCCGGGCTGAGCCCGGTCGACCGGGCGATGGTGCTGCGCCACGGCCCCCTGCCGCAACACCGCGCCCAGCACCACCGCGGCCGCCGAACCGCGCCGGTACCCGCCGGCGGACCCCCACGCGGCGCTCACGCGCCGACCGGGACGCGCCAGGACGTGAACCGGCGTTCCAGGGCGACCAGCAGCTGGTTGAACAGCACGCCGATGGCCGAGATCGTGATGATCCCCGCGTACATCCGGGGGATGGCGAAGTTGTACTGCGAGGCGTTGACCAGGTGGCCGAGCCCGGCCTTGGCGCCGACCATCTCGGCCGCGACCAGCACCAGGATCGACACCGCGCCCGCCAGCCGGATGCCGGTGAACACGGTCGGCGCCGACGCGGGCAGGATCACCTTCCGGAACAGCCGCGGCCCGGACAGGTCGACCGACCTGGCCAGCCGGAGCAGGGTCGGGTCGACGTCGCGCACCGCGCTGATCGTGTTCAGCAGGACCGGCCAGGCGCAGGCGTAACAGACGATCGCGATCTTCGACGTCTCGCCGATGCCGAGCAGCAGCACGAACACCGGCAGCAGGGCGAGCGCGGCGGTGTTGCGGAACACCTCCAGCAGCGGTCCGAGCAGCGCGGCGGCCCGCCGGTACCAGCCGATCAGCAGGCCGAGCGGCACGGCGACCAGCACCGCCAGGCCGAACCCGGTCAGCGAGCGGGTGAGGCTGGCCCGGGTGTCGTCCAGCAACCGGCCGCTGACGAGCAGGTCCCACCACGCGTCGAGCACGGTCGTGAACGGCGGCAGGAACGTGGCGTCGACCAGGCCGAGCCGGGGCGCGGTCTCCCACACCGCCACGAGCACCGCGATCGCCGCCACCTTGCCGGACGCGGTCAGCAGCGCGCCCGCGGCGCGGCGGGCGAGGGACGTGCGCGGCCGGACCGGGTCGGGCGCCGCCGCCGGTCGTGCCTCCAAGAGCGCGGTCATGCCACCGCCACCTCCTTCTCCTGTTGCTGGGCCCGGGACACCTCGTCGTGCAGCAGGTCCCAGATCCGGTGCCGGTGCCGGGCGAACTCGGCGCTGCCGCGCGGGTCGTCCTGCCCGGCGCGGTCGCCGAGCTCGATCGGCACCACCTCCTTGACGCGGCCTGGCCGCGAGGTCAGCACGGCCACCCGCTCGCCCAGGTAGACCGCCTCGTCGATGGAGTGCGTGATGAACACGACGGTCTTGCCGGTGCGCTGCCAGATGCGCAGCAGCTCGTCCTGGAGCGATTCGCGGGTCTGCGCGTCCAGGGCGGCGAACGGCTCGTCCATCAGCAGCACGGCCGGGTCGTAGGCGAGGCTGCGGGCGATCGCGACCCGCTGCCGCATCCCGCCGGACAGCTGGTGCGGGTGCCGGTCCTCGAACCCGCCGAGGCCGACCAGGTCGAGGAAGCCGCGGGCCCGGTCGGCCCGCTCCCGCCGGGGCGCCCCGGCCGCTTCGAGGCCGAACTCGACGTTGCCCTGCGCGGTGCGCCACGGCAGCAGCGCGTACTGCTGGAACACCACGCCCCGGTCCAGCCCCGGCCCGGTGATCGGGACGCCGTCCAGCAGCACCTCGCCCTCGCTGGGCCCGGTCAGCCCGCCGAGCAGGTCGAGCAGGGTGGACTTGCCGCAGCCGCTCGGCCCGACCAGGACCAGGAACTCGCCGCGCCGCACGTCGAGGTCGACGCCCCGCACGGCGGTGAACTCGGTGCGCCGCCGGGACGCGCGGTCCTCGACCGTGAACCGCTTGGTGACCGCGCGGAAGCTGATGTGGGTGCTCATCACGCCGCCAGTTCGTTGAACTCGTTGGTGTACAGGCCGGTGACGTCCACCTGGTCCCGGGTGACCTCGCCGCGGTCGGCGAGCCAGTCGACCCACAGGGTCAGCTCCCGGTCCAGGATGCGGCCGCCCCGCTCCGCGACGCCGTTGGACTTCCAGTACCGCAGCGCGGCCGGGTCCTCGTTGCGGCCGCGCCTGGCCAGGATGTCGACCTTGCGCGCCACCACCTCCTCGCGCGGCGTCGTGCGGCTCCACTCGATCGCCTTCGCCACGCCGCTGACGAACGTGCGCGCGGTGGTCGGGTTCTCCTCCAGGAACCTCTCGGTGAACACGTACGTGCCGGCGGTGAACGCGCCGAGCAGGTCGAAGTCGGAGAACAGCTTGCGCAGCCCGCCCTTCTCCAGGGCCTTGTCGCGCAGGATGCCGCCGAGGACGCCGACCTCGATCTGCCCCTGCCGCAGCGACTGCTCGGTGTTGACCGGCGGGATGGCGATCGGCTCCACCCTCCCGACGTCGTCCGGCGACAGGCCGCCGCGCTTGAGGTGGATGCCGAGCATGGCCTCGTGGTGCGCGCCGAGGGTGTTCATGCCGACCTTCTTGCCGATCAGGTCGCGGGCGGTCCTGATCGGGCTGTCCTCCGGCACGTAGAAGCCGCTGTAGGCGTGCTCGTCGGCGCCGTAGTAGCCGATCACCGACTTGATCGGCGCGCCCGCCGCCTTGAGCTTGACCACCGCGCCGTTGAACGCGCCGCCGAAGTCGACCTGGCCGGTGGCGGCGGACTGGATGTCCTGCGGGCCGCTGGTCGTGTTGCCGACCCACTCCAGCGTCACGTCGCCGAGGTGGCCGAGGTCGGCGGCCAGCTCGGGCAGCGTCACGTCGCCCGCCCAGCCCTGGTACCGCAGCGCCTTCGTCCCACCGCCGCTGCCGACGGCGGGCGAGCAGCCGACCGCGGCCGCGGACAGGCCGAGGAGCGTGAGGCCGAGGAAGTTCCGTCGCGTGCTGATCACCGTGGGTCCTTTGCTGGGGAGTGCGGGCAGGTCGGAACTCCGGGCGTTCGCCCGGGGTGCGCGGTGCGGGGTGTGCGGTGCGGGTTTCAGCGACCGGCGCGACAGGTGGCGGCGGCCTGGCGTCGGAGGTCGACGTGCCGGCGCGAGGTGAGGTAGCGGGCTTGGCTCACCCGGCAGAGCCTCACACCGGGGTCGGGGGCGGTCAACGCCGTCGCGGGGCGTCCCACATGATGGGGTCGGCGGGCCGCGGGGCTGGACAACCGGGGGTTATTTCACCGGCGCAAGGAACCCGCCGGCGGCGATCCCGGTGTCAACCGCGTCCGGGTGCTGGGACGACTTATTTTCCGGCCGCGCGATGTTGTGGCGGTCGCGTCCGACTGTCCACCGTGGAGTCGACCGCTTTTCCACGAGAGGACTTCGGCGATGACCGCACAGCTTTCCGGCACGATCACCTCCCACCGACTCGGCGCGGGCATCGGCGCGCGGGTCGACGGCGTCCGGCTGGGCGGCGACCTGCCCGACCACGCCGTCGCCGCGATCAGGGAGTCGCTGCTGGCGAACAAGGTGGTGTTCTTCCGCGGCCAGGAGCACCTGGACGACGCGGGTCAGCTCGCGTTCGCCCGACTGCTCGGCGAGCCGACGCTGGCGCACCCCACGGTCCGGGGCCGGGAGCACGCCAACGTGCTGCCGATCGACTCCGAGCACGGCAAGGCCAACAGCTGGCACACCGACGTCACGTTCGTCGACCGCGTGCCCGCGATCAGCGTCCTGCGCGCGGTGGAGCTCCCGCCCTACGGCGGCAGCACGGTGTGGGCGAACACCGCGCGCCTACGAGGACCTGCCGCCCGCGTTGAAGGCGTTGGTCGACCGGCTGTGGGCGGTGCACACCAACGTGTACGACTACGCCGGGCACGTCGACTCGACCCGCATCGGCGGCGTGGACGTGAAGGAGGAGGCGTACCGCGACGAGTTCCGGTCGCAGCGGTACGAGACCGAGCACCCGCTGGTGCGGGTGCACCCGGAGACCGGCGAGCGGGCGTTGCTGCTCGGCCACTTCGTCAAGCGGATCGTGGGCCTGACGAGCGGCGAGTCGCACGCGGTCTTCTCGCTGCTGCAGGACCGGGTGACCCGGCTGGAGAACACCGTGCGCTGGCAGTGGGCCGACGGCGACGTGGCGATCTGGGACAACCGGGCCACGCAGCACTACGGCGTCGCCGACTACGACGACGCGCGCCGCCGGCTGCACCGGATCACCATCGCGGGCGACGTCCCGGTCAGCGTGGACGGCGTCCCCAGCACCGCGATCACCGGGGACGCCGGGCACTTCTCGGCCCTCTGACGGGGAATTCCGCGAAACGCGGCCCAGGGGTGGTTCACTGGACGGCACACCCGGCCACCCGCCGCCGGTCGGGATTCCCCTTGGTCGATGCGGATCAGTTGGAGGAAGACCGTGCCCATCACCAGGTCGACCCGCGGCGCGCTGCCGGCGCTCGTCCTCGCGGCCGCGCTCGGCGCCGTGCTCGCACCCGCCGCGTCGGCGGCGCCGACCACCGACCTCACCATCACCGTCCACGACCCGCTCGGCTCGCAGGTGCGCCAGTACCGGCTCACCTGCGGGCCGGACGGCGGCGACCACCCGCGGCCGGAGGCGGCGTGCGCGGCGATCGCGGAGGAACCCGGTGCGATCAGGCCCGTGCCGCCGACCGCGAACTGCTTCGACCGCGTCTACGGTCCCGAGCGCGCGAAGGTGAGCGGCGTGCTGTTCGGCGTCGACGTCGCCTCCGCGTTCAGCCGCGTGAACTCCTGCGAGGAGGACCGCTGGCAGGCGTGGCTCCCGGTGTGGGGCTGACCGGCCCGGAGCGGTCCGCTCCGCGTTCGGGGTAGTGCGGCCGACGCACCCGACAAGTCCCGGAGGAGTTGCGCAACTCGTCGTGCGGGATCACGAAAGCACTTCCTTGGTGCGGCTCAAGGCGGTGTGCTTGTATTCGGTGCGAACGAGGCCGTCGGCGGAATGACGGCGACGCACGTGCCGTCAATCCGGGGAATCGGGTTATCGCCGTCCTTCGGCGCCGGGCGACTCGCGGGAGCACCATGACGACCGGCTCACCTCCTGCTGTCGAGCCCCCGGCCACCGGGTGGCGGGCCACCTGGTGGCGCTGGGTCGAGGAGGCGGTCCGGCCGCGGTTGCGGATCGTGCGGTTGTTGCCGTCCGGCGGGGTCGGCCTGGTCGCCTCCCTGGCCGTGCTCAACGTCGCGCTCGGACTGTTGCCGGTGGCGTTCGTGGTCGCGACGAGCGTGCTGGTCGGCGAGGTCCCGGCCGCGGTCGGCGGTGGTGTCGGCAGCCCGGCGTGGGACCGGCTGACGGTGATCTTCCTGCTCGCCGCCGCGGCGTTCCTGCTCGCCCAGGTCCTCACGCCGCTCGGCAACGCGCTGGGCCAGCAGTTGCGGCGGCGGGTGGACAGCGCGCTGCGGGACGAGGCGATGGCGCTGATGCTGCGCCCGGTCGGCATCGGGCCGCTGGAGGACCAGCGCACCCTGGACGAGCTGAGCGAGGCGGTGCGCGCCTTCGACCGCGAGTGGGGCACGCCCGGTCAGGCGTGCTTCGGCCTGCTGGGGCTGCTCGCCCGCTACACCCGGCTGCTGGCGCTGGTGGTGGTCATCGGACTGGCCGTCGCGTGGCCCGCGGGACTGGCGGTCGGCGTGGCGGTGCTGGCGTTCCGCTACGGGCAGCGCGGCGGCCTGCGGAAGTACTCGCGGGTGTGGCGGGACGTCGTGGGCAAGCAGCGCGAAGTCGGGTACCTGCACGAGCTGACGATGAGCGACGTGGCCGCCAAGGAGATCCGGGTCTACGGCCTGACCGGGTGGCTGGCGGACCGCTACGCGGCCGCGTGGGAGACCGTGCGCGACGCCTACGAACGCGCCCGCCGCCGCGTCTACCTGGTCCCGTACCTGGTGATCACGTCGGTGGGCCTGCTGCTGGCCGGCGGCGCGATGGTGCACGCCGCCCGGCTCGCCGCGACCGGCCAGGTGGGGCTGACCGCGCTGGCGCTCGGCGTGCAGGCGGTCGCGCTGGCGATCTCGCTGGGCGGCTACTACCCCGAGGCGGACACCAGCACGCAGTACGCGATGCTGTCGCTGACCGCCTTGCAGCGGCTGCGGGACCGGCTCGGCGAGCTGGCCGACGAGCAGCGGCCGCCCGGGCGGGCCGAGGTGCCCGCGAGCGCGCCGGTCACCGCGCTGACCTTCGACCGCGTCGACTTCCGCTACCCCGGCTCGGACCGGACCGTGCTGGACGGCATCGAGCTGGAGCTGCCCGCCGGGCGCTGCACCGCCGTGGTCGGCGTCAACGGCGCGGGCAAGACCACCCTGGTGAAGCTGCTGGCGCGGTTGTACGAGCCGACCTCGGGCGCCGTGCGCGCCGACGGCGTGGACATCGCGGAGTTCGACCCGGCGCGGTGGCGCCGCCGGGTCGGGGTGATCTTCCAGGACTTCGTGCGCTACGAGCTGACCGCGGCGGAGAACATCGCCATGGGCGCGGCGCACGTGCCGGTCGACCGGGCGGTGGTGCTGCGCGCCGCCGAACGGGCCGGGATCGCCGAGGCGCTGCTCGCCCTGCCGGACGGCCTGGACACGCCGCTGTCGCGGGCCTACCCCGGCGGCACCGACCTGTCCGGCGGCCAGTGGCAGCGGATCGCCATCGCCCGCGCGCTCTACGCCCTGGAGGCGGGCGCGACGGTCCTGGTGCTGGACGAGCCGACCGCGGCGCTGGACGTGCGGGCCGAGGTCGCGTTCTTCGACCGGTTCGTCGAGCTGACCCGCGGCGTCACCTCGCTGCTGATCTCGCACCGGTTCTCCAGCGTCCGGCGCGCCGACCACATCGTCGTCGTGGACGGCGGGCGGGTGGTCGAGCGCGGCTCGCACGACGAGCTGATCGCGGCGGGCGGTCACTACGCGCGGCTGTTCGCGTTGCAGGCGGAGCGGTTCGCGCACGGCCTCGACGTCGAGGACGGCGACGTGGTCGACGCGTCGGCCGGGGCACGGGAGGTCGGCCGGTGATCGAGGTCGTCCGCGGCGGCTGGGAGCTGTTCGCCCTCGCCTGGAACGAGAGCAGGCACCGGCTGGTGCTGGCGATCGTGCTGATGATCGCCCAGGCGTCGGCGATGCCGCTCGCCGCGCCCGCGCTGGCGACGCTGACCGACTCGGCGCTGGCGGGTGACGTCCGGGGCGCGACGACGGCCGCCGTGCTCGTCGTGGTCGCGGTGATCGCGGCGCTGACCGCCGGGCACTTCGCCCACATCTTCTACTTCGAGCTCGGTGACCGCGCCGTGCCGCGCCTGGAGCGCGAGCTGATCGAGATGACCAACGGCTCGGCCGGGCTGGAGCACCACGAGCGGCCCGAGTACGCCGACCGGATCCAGGTGCTGCGGCAGGAGCTGCACCGGGCCGCGTGGGGTTCGATGGAGGGCCTGCTGAACAGCCTCGGCCTGCTGGTGGCGATCTCGATCACCGCGGTCCTGCTGGCCCGGCTCAACCCGCTGCTGTTGCTGCTGCCCCTGGCCGCCGTGCCGCCGCTGCTGCTCGGGCGGCGGGCCGAGTCGATCGTGAACGCCGCCCGGGAGCGGTCCGCGCCGCCGTCGCGGCACGCCAAGCACCTGTTCGGGCTGGTGGCGAACCCGGCGTCGGCCAAGGAGCTGCGGGTCGGCGGGCTCGAAGCGGAGGTGCGGGCCCGCCAGCGGCGGTCCTGGGACAGCGCGTCGGAGGAGCTGTGGCGGGGCGAGCGCCGGGCCGTGCTGCTGCGCGCCACCGGGCAGCTGGTCTTCGCCGCGGCCTACGTGCTCGGCACGCTGCTGGTGATGCGCGACGCCGTGGCGGGCCGGCGCAGCGCCGGCGACGTCCTGCTCGTGCTGACCCTGGCGTCCCAGGTGAACCAGCAGGTGACCTCCGCCGTGGCGGCGTTGCAGGAGATGCAGCGCACCGGGCGGGTGATGGCGAACCTGCGCTGGGTGCGCGCGCTGCTGGCGAGCCAGGCGCCGCCACCGCCGGACCGGGACGTGCCCGACCGGGTCCGGGGCGGCATCGAGCTGAGCGGCGTCTCGTTCAGCTACCCCGGCGCCGACCGGCCGGTGATCACCGACGTCGACCTCACCCTGCCGGCGGGCGGCACGGTCGCGTTCGTCGGCGAGAACGGCGCGGGCAAGACGACCCTGGTCAAGCTGCTGTGCCGGTTCTACCCGGCCACCACCGGGACGATCACCCTCGACGGCACGGACCTGGCGCGGCTGCCCGTGGAGGGGTGGCGCAGCCGCATCGCCGCCGGGTTCCAGGACTTCACCCGCTTCGAACTGCTCGCCCGGGAGAACGTCGGCGTCGGCGAGCTGGCCGACGTCGAGTCGGCCGACGCGGTGCACGGCGCGCTGCGCCGCGCGCGGGCCGAGGACGTCCTGGACCGCCTGGAGCACGGCATCGAGACCCAGCTCGGCAAGACCTACGCCGACGGCGCGGAGCTGTCCGGCGGGCAGTGGCAGAAGCTCGCCCTCGGCCGGGCCATGATGCGCCCGGAACCGCTGCTGCTCGTCCTCGACGAGCCGACGTCGGCGCTGGACGCCCAGGCCGAGCACCGGTTGTTCGAGCGGTACGCGGCGAGCGCGCGCAGCGTCGGCGAGCGCACCGGCGCGATCACCGTGCTCGTCTCGCACCGGTTCTCGACGGTGCGGATGGCCGACCTGATCGTCGTGGTGGCCGGCGGGCGGGTGGCGGAGCACGGGTCGCACGACGAGCTGATGGCCGCGAACGGCCTGTACGCCGAGCTGTACACGATGCAGGCCGCGGCTTACGCATGACGGCGGGCCGCGGTGATGGAGGGCGCGTGGGGCGGAGCGTCGGGACGTTGCCGGACGTGTGGTCGACGGCCGACGTCGAGCGGCTGGCCGCCGAACGCCTGGCGCCGGACGTGTGGGACTACGTCGCGGGCGGCAGCGGCGACGAGGTCACGCTGGCCGCGAACCGCGCCGCGTTCGACCGGGTCTGCGTCGTGCCGCGGTCCCTGGTCGACGTGTCCACCTGCGACACCGGCCGCGAGCTGTTCGGCGTCCGGTCGTCGTTGCCGCTGGCCGTCGCGCCGATGGCCTACCAGCGGCTGGTCCACGAGGGCGGTGAGCGGGCCGCCGCCGCGGCCGCGGCGGCGGCGGGTGTGCCGTACGTGGTGAGCACCCTCAGCTCCGAGTCGATCGAGGTCGTGGCCGGCGAGGGCGGCACGACCTGGTTCCAGCTCTACTGGCTGCGGGACCGCGGGGTGGTGGTGGACCTGCTGCGCCGCGCGGAGGGCGCGGGCTGCCGCGCGGTGGTGCTGACCGTCGACGTGCCGGTGCTGGGGCGGCGGTTGCGGGACCTGCGCAACGGCTTCGCCCTGCCGCCGTGGGTGCGGCCGGTGAACACCGACGACCACGTCGGCCGGGTCCGGGGCGACTCGGCGATCGCACGGCACACCAGCACGGCGTTCGACCCGTCGTTGAGCTGGCGGGACCTGGAGTGGATCCGGGCGCGCACGCGGCTGCCGTTGGTGGTCAAGGGAATCCTCGACGCCGGTGACGCGGCGCGGGCCGCGGACCTCGGCGTGGACGGCGTGGTGGTGTCCAACCACGGCGGTCGGCAGCTGGACGGCGCGATCCCCAGCGTGGTCGCGCTGCCGGACGTCGTGGCCGCGGTGGGCGGGCGGTGCCCGGTGCTGCTGGACAGCGGCGTGCGCAGCGGGGTCGACGTCCTGCGGGCGCTGGCGCTCGGTGCGACGGCCGTGCTGATCGGCAGGCCGGTGCTGTGGGGGCTGGCGGCCGGTGGCGAGCGGGGCGTGACGGCGGTGCTGGACGTGCTGCGGGACGAGTTCGAGACGGCGCTGCGCCTGGCGGGGTGCCCGGACGTGGCCTCGATCCGCCACCTCACCGCGTCAGCGGGTCCCAGCCGGCCGTGAGGTGCTCGCGCAGGAAGGCGGCGACCTCCTCCCGCGCCTCGCGGGCCGCGTCCACGACGCCGGACATGGCGAAGAACCCGTGCGCCATCCCGTCGTACCGCGTCGCGACGACCGGCACGCCCGCCTCGCGCAGGCGTTCGGCGTACCGCTCCCCCTCGTCCCGCAGCGGGTCGTGCTCGGCGGTGATCACCAGCGCCGGCGGCAGCCCGCCCAGGTCCTCGGCGAGCAGCGGCGAGGCCAGCGGGTCGCGGCCGTCCTCGGGGCGCTCCAGGTAGTGGCTCCAGTACCAGGCGACGGACCGGTGGTTGAACCCGGCGGGGTCGTCGTTCTCCCGCATGGACGCGGTGTCGCCGCGGTGGTCGGTGTTCGGGTAGACCAGCACCTGCGCCGCCAGCGCCGGGTCGCCCCGGGTGGCCAGGGCGGTCACCGCCGCCAGGTTGCCGCCCGCGCTGTCGCCGGCCACGGCCAACCGGGCCGGGTCGACGCCGAGTTCGGCGGCGTTCGCGGCGATCCAGGCGACGGCCGCGCGGCAGTCGTCCACCGCCGCCGGGAACGGGTGCTCCGGCGCCAGGCGGTAGCCGACGGTGATCACCTGGCACGGCACCGCGTTGGCCAGCGCGCGGCAGATCTCGTCGGACGTGTCGACGCTGCCGAGCGCCCACCCGCCGCCGAAGAAGTAGACGACCGTGGGCGCCGGCCCGGACCCCTCCACCGGGCGGTAGACCCGGATCGGCAGGTCGCCGCCCGGTCCGGGGACGTGCCGGTCGGTGACGTGGCGCACCGGCTCGCCGGCGCCCGCCGCCGCGCGGATCGCCTCCAGGTCGGCGGCGCGGGCCTGTTCGACCGACAGCTCGTACAGCGGCGGGACACCGGCGGCGATCGCGTCCTCGCGCATCGCCCGCAACCGCGGGTCCAGTGGCATCGGTCCTCCGTCGTCAGTGCTTGAGCGCCTTCAGGACCGCGGCCGCGAGCTGGGCGCGGTCGGGTTGCACGGCCCGGTCCAGGGCGGGGGCGAACGGCACCACCGCGCCGTCCGGCCTGGTCACCCGGACCGGCGGGGCGAGCAGGTCGAACCGCTCGGCCGCGGTGGCGACGACCTCGGCGGCGAGCCCGCACATCCGGTTCGAGTCGTCCACCACCACCAGGCGGCCGGTCTTCGCCACCGAGGCGGCCAGCCCGTCCCAGTCGAACGGGTACGCCGTGCGCGGGTCGAACACCTCGACCGAGACGTCGCCGGCCAGCTCCTCGGCGACCGCGAGCGCGTCGTGCACCAGGTGCCCGACCGCGACCACCGTGACGTCCCCGCCCTCCCGGTGCACCCGGCCGACGCCGAGCGGCACCGGGCCCAGCCGCGCGAAGTCGACGTCGACCCGGGCGGTGAGGGCCGCCGCCGGCGCGAAGACGACCACCGGGTCGTCGTCCCGGATGGCGGTGGTCAGCAGGCCGTAGGCGTCCTCGGGGGTGGCCGGCACCACCGTCTTCACCCCGGCGTGGGCGAACAGGGCGTACGGGTGGTCGGAGTGCTGCCCCGCCCACCCGGTCTTCGAGCCCGAGCCGGGCACCAGGTAGGTCACCGGCACCCGCGCCTGGCCGCCGGTCATCAGCGAGAACTTGTGCGCCTGGTTCACGATCTGCTCGAACGCGAGGTACAGCAGCGCCGGGATCTGGAACTCGATCACCGGCCGCCGCCCGCTCAGCGCGGCGCCGGTGGCGAAGCCGGTGAACGCCTGCTCGGACAGCGGCGTGTCCAGCACCCGGTCCGGCCCGAACCGCTTGAACAGGCCGGCGGTCACGGTGGAGACCGCGACCCGGACGTCCTCGCCGAGCACGAACACCGCCGGGTCGCGGGCCAGTTCGTCGCCGAGGGCCCGGTTGAGCGCCTTCTGGTAGGACAGCCACGGCATCACCCACCACCGCCCGGACGCGCGCGCATGCCGGTGGCGTACAGGAAGTCGAGCGCGCCGACCGGGTCCGGGTGCGGGCTGCCCAGCGCGAACGCCACCGCGTCCGCCAGCGCGGCCTCGACCTCCGCGTCGACCAGCTCCCGCTCCGGGTCGGCCAGCCGCGCGCCCTGGATCACCACCGGGTCCCGCTCCCGTCCACTCCGGACCTCCTCCTCGGTGCGGTAGCGGGGCCGGGCCTTGTGCTCCCACGTGTGGTGCGCGTCGAACCGGTAGGTCACGCACTCGACCAGCGACGGCCCGTCGCCCGCGCGGGCCCGGTCCACCGCCTCGCGCGCCGCGCCGAGGACCGCGCGCGGGTCCATGCCGTCCACCGTCACCGACGGCATCCCGAACGCCGCGCCGCGGCCGGTGATGGTGCCCGCCACGCCGTCGGCGACGGTCAGCGTCGTCGCGTAGCCGTTGTTCTCGCAGACGAACAGCACCGGCAGCCGCCACAGCGCGGCCAGGTTGAAGGCTTCCAGCAGCACGCCCTGGTTGACCGCGCCGTCGCCGAAGAAGCTCACCGCGACCCGGTCGCCGCCCTCCTGCCGCGCCGCCCAGGCCGCGCCCGCCGTGATCGCGCCGTTCGCGCCGACGATCGCGTTCGCGCCGAGGATGCCCAGCCCGAAGTCCGCGGCGTGCATCGACCCGCCGCGCCCCCGGTTCAGCCCGGTGGCCCGACCGGCCAGCTCGGCCAGCACCCGGCCGGGGTCGGCGCCCTTCGCCAGCACGTGCCCGTGCCCGCGGTGGGTGCTGGTGATCACGTCGTCCTCGCGCAGCGCCGCGCACACACCGGCGGCGATGGCCTCCTGCCCGGTGTACGGGTGGATGCCGCCGACGACGTCACCGGAGCGGACGAGCTCGACCGCCCGCTCCTCGAACCGGCGGATCAGCCGCACCGCGCGGTACAGGCCGGCGTCGGTGTCCGGCGCTCGCGTCACCGTCGTCCCCCGGCGGTCAGGCGCGCCACACCGGCGGGCAGAACTCCGGGTCGGCGTAGTCCGGCCTGCCGTCCGGGGTCCGGCGCACCAGGGAGTCGTGGTTGTAGAACGCGAGGTCGCCGTCCGACAGCGGGAACTCGCGGTAGGCGTTGTCGCCGTCCTGGAGGTGCAGCGAGATGGCCTGGCGCGGCCGGGCGGCGCGGTTGGGGCCGCTGCCGTGGTAGGTCCGGCAGTGGTGGAAGCTCATGTGCCCCTTGGGGATCACCATCGGGATCTTGACGACCTCGGTCCCGTTGTGCGCCGCGTTGGCCCTGAGCAGGTCTTCGAGCTGCGACTTGTCGCGCTCGGCGAAGTGCTTGGTCGCGGTGTCGTCCGAGCCGACCTCCTCCCAGAGGTGGCTGCCGTCGACCATCGTGATCGTGCCCAGCTCCTCGTCGCAGTCGTGGAACGGGATGAACGCGGTCAGCATCCGGTCCGAGGACGACGACGACCAGTAGTGCTTGTCGAAGTGCCACGGCACGACGTTCGACGGCTCCGCCGCGATCGGCGGCTTGTGGATCAGGGTCGACTGGAACACCCGGATCTCGTCCGCCTGCGCCAGGCGGGCGGCCACCGCGCCGATCAGCGGCTTGAGCAGCGCCTTGGCGATCGGGTCGCTCTCGTAGTGCACGTAGTCGTTGTGGCGCTGCACGTCGCCGTCCTCGGGCGTCCAGTAGGCCAGCCGGGGCGGCCGGGTCGGCAACCGGCGGCTCCGCTCACCCGCGTAGTACCGGTCGACGGCGGCGGTCAGCTCGTCGACCTCGTCGTCGGAGAGCAGCTTCTCCGACAGGTACCAGCCGTGCTCGGCGAAGAACCGGACGTCGGCGTCCGACGGGAGCAACGCGCGCTCCCGCTCGGTCAGCGTGAACTCGTTCACCGCAGTCACTTCCCCTTCACGTGGCCGTCGTGCCGGACAGTTCGCCCTGCTTCGCCTCGTACAGCGCCTTGATGTTCCCGCTGCCGAACGTGAGCGCGCCGCGCCGCTCGATGATCTCCAGGAACAGCGTGCGGCGCACGTGCATCGACTCGGTGAAGATCTGCAGCAGCTGGCCCCAGTGGTCCCGGTCGACCAGCACGCCGAGCCGGCGCAGCTCGTCCAGCGGCGCGTCCAGGTGCCCGACCCGGTCTTCGAGCGCGTCGTAGTAGGTCGACGGCGTGCCCAGGAACCGCACGCCCTTGTCGCCGAGCGCGCCCACCGCCCGCACGATGTCGTCGGTGCCGAACGCGACGTGCTGCACGCCCGCGCCGGCGTGCCAGGTCAGGAAGTTGTCGATCTGCCCCGGTTGGCGCTCCGGGTCCGGCTCGATCAGGGTGAAGGTGACCAGCCCGGACGGGCTCTGCACCACCTTGGAGTCCATGCCCTGCCCGCCGACCTCGACGTACTCCTCGAAGATCTGGGTGAACCCGAACACGTCCACGTAGTGCTGCGCGGTCGGGGCGAGCCCGCCGACCGGCACGCAGATGGCGAGGTGGTCGATCGAGCGCAGCACCTTGCCGTCGGTGTGCGGCTCGGGGTCGGCGACCTCGATCGCGCCGGGCAGGAACTCGCGCCGCGAGCCGTGCCGCTCGACCAGCCGGTGCGTCACGTCGGAGAAGCCGGAGACCTCGGCGACGACCACCCGCTGGTCGCCACCGGGCGCCAGGTACTCCCGGGGCTCCGACACCGGTTCGGCGCCGCGTTCGGTGAGGCCGCGGAAGGCCGCGGCGGCGTCGTCCACGCCGATCCCGACGACCGCGACGCCGTCGCCGTGCCTGCGGACGTACTCGGTCGCGGGGTGGTCGGCCACCAGGCCGGTCGTCAGGACGATCTGGATGTCGCCCTGCCGCAGCAGCAGGGAGCGCTGGCCGGGCATCCCGGTCTCGGGCCCGCCCTGCCCGCAGACCTCGAACCCGAAGGCGTTGCACAGGTAGAAGGCCGACTGCTTGGCGTCGCCCACGTACAACTCGATGTGGTCAATCCCGGATATGTTCATCAGGCATCCCGATCACTTCCCGGAGCACGTCAGCGGCTCCCGAGACGGTGGTCATGCGGCCGTACTGGCCGCTGTCGAGTTCCATGCGCACGCCGTAGCGCTGTTCGACCTGGTGCACGAGCCAGGCCAGCTCCATAGATTCGATCAGCTCGGGGACGTCCTCGGTCGGACGGCCGTCGAGACCGGCGAGCATCGCCAGGACGTCGTCCCGATCAGGTGCCTGCATCGGCTCACCTCCCTGCACGCGCGACCTCGCGGAGCACGGAGCGGTCGCGGACCAGCTTTCCCGTCGTGGTGCGCGGCATCGCGTCGAGGACGTGCACCCGGCGCGGCCTCTTGTAGGCGGCGAGCCGTTCGGCCAGACCGGCCTGGACGGTCGCCGCCGTGGCGGGCGCGGCGAGCTGCGCGTAGGCCGTGATCACGTCGTCGTGCAGCACGACGGCCGCCACCACGCCCGGCAGTTCGGCCAGCGTCGCCTCGACCTCGGTCAGGTCGACCTTCAGCCCGCCGACCGACACCTGGGAGTCCAGCCGCCCCTTGACGGTGACCAGCCCGGTGTCCGGGTCGACCACGCCCGCGTCCTTGGTGCGCAGCCAGCCGTCCGCCCACCGGTCCGGGTCGGACGGGCCGACGTACGGCGACTCGGGTCGGCTCACCAGCAGCTGGCCGTCGCGCTCCACGACGTCGAGGCCGGGCGCGGGGGTGAGGGCGGGTCGGTGCTCGCCGAACAGGTCGGTGGCGATCACGCCGACCTCGGTCATGCCCCACATGTTCCCCAGCGGCACGCCGTACTTGTCGGTGAAGGCGGCGGCGGTCGCGGCGGGCACCGGTTCGCCGCCGGTGGTCATCCGCTTGAGCTGCGGCAGCTCCGGCGGGTCCACGACGGACGCGAGCAGGCCGAGGTGGAACGGCACGCCGAGCACCGTCGCCGGCGCGGCCTCGGCCGCGACCGCGTCGAGCACGCTGTCCCCGGTGAGCCGTTCGGGCGGCCGGACCTGCACGTGCGCGTGCAGGCCGTAGAGCAGGGCTCCGACCAGGCCGAGCACGTGCACCATCGAGGCCAGCACGACGATCCGCTCACCGGGCAGCGGCACGCCGTCGATCCGGGTGTACCGGTCGACCTCGGCGACCAGGTCGGCGGCGGTCCGACCGATCACCTTGGACGGTCCGGTGGAGCCGGAGCTGAGCTGGATCACCGCGTGCCGCGTCGCGGCCGGGCGGCCACCGTGCGCGGTGACGGCCTCCTCGACTTCGGCGAACGCGCTCAGCGGGCTGCTCGTCACCCGTTCCGGCGTGACCACCACCTGGGGAGCGAGCCGGCGCAGCGCGGTGTCGACCTCGAACGCGGTGAGGCGGTGGTCGAGCAGGCTCACCTGGGCGCCGATCCGCCACCCGGCGAGCAGGTTCGCCACGTAGGCGAGCGAGGGCGGCAGCCGCAGCGCGAGCGAACCGCCCGCGCGCAGGCCGGCGGCCGTCAACCGTTCCTGGCGCTCCGCGACCACCCGGCGCAGCGCGCGGCGGTCGACGGGTCCACCCGAATAGAGGCAGATTTCGTCGTCCGGACCCCGGAGCAGGATCTCGTCCACCCATTCCGGACCCGCCGCGACTTCCAATCCGGCCAACGCCGAACTCTTTTCCATCACGTCTCCCGGCTGATCACGCGCTGTTTCGAAACATTTTCGCTGGGGTGTCCGCCCACCGGCGTGCCGAGTGGGTCGAATCGTACGTCAGAACGCGTCCGGCGGACTATCGGCCAATCGGCCGCGACGGTCATTGAGCAAAGCCGCCAGCCGATCCAGCGCGGGACCGATCTGCGCGTCGGAAACCGCGCTGCAGGAAAGGCGGAGGGCCCGCGCGCCCGGCGCGCCGTCGTAGAAATGACCCATTGGCGTCCACGACACGCCGTAGTCCCGCGCCGAGCGCTCCAGGAGCCGGTCGTCCACCTCGAACGGCACGGTGACCACGACGAAGAACCCGCCGGCGGGCGTCGTCCAGCTGATCTCCGGGTCGTCCGGGAAGCGCTCGGCCAACCCGTCCACCAGGCGTCGCAGGTTCCGGGCGTACAGCTCCCGCTCCCGGGTGTTCGCCCCGGCGAGGCGACCGCCGTTGGCCAGCAGCTTGCCGCCGACCACGGCCTGCGCGATCGGCGAGGTGTTCACCGTGACCATGCTCTTGATCTTCGACAGCTGGTCGGCGAGCAGGCCCGCGGAGCCGTCCGACGCGGCTACCCGCTGGTCGGCGACCACGTAGCCGACCCGCGCGCCGGGCAGCACGGACTTCGCGAACGAACCCAGGTACACCACGCGTCGTCCCTGGTCCAGGGCCTTGAGCGTGGGCAGCCGGGCCGAGTCGCCGTGGAACAGCCCGTACGGGTTGTCCTCGATCAGCAGCACGTCCTCGGCCTCGGCGACCTCCAGCAACCGCCGCCTGGTCGCCACGTCCAGGCTCAGGCCGGACGGGTTGGCGAAGTCCGGCATCACGTAGCAGGCGCGCGGTCGGCGGCCCGCCGCGCGCTCCCGCCGGATCACCGCGACCAGGTCGTCCAGGTCGATCCCGCGCTCGCCGGTGCGCACCGGGCGGACCGGCAGGTCGACCAGCCGCGCCGCGCCGGTCAGCCCCACGTAGGTCGGCGACACGGCGAGCAGCACGTCCCGCTCGTCGGCCCGCAGGGCGCGCAGGACGAGGAACATGGCCTCCTGGCAGCCCGCGGTGACCACGACCGACTCGGGGTCGACCTCGACGCCCTCGTCCAGCCGGAGGTTGCGGGCTATCAGTTCGTGGATGATGCCCTTGGTCCGACCGTACTGCAATACGGTCCGCCGCACTTCTTCCTCGGTACGACCGAGTTCGTCGGCGAGATAGCGGCAGAACACCTGGAGGTAGTGGTGCACGTCGGCCAGGTCGAAGAACTCCTCGCTGGGCCGCCCGGCGGCCAGCTGTATCGCGTCCGGATAGCGGATCGCCACCTCGTTGAGGAAATTCATCGAGTTCAAGGCGGGATCTTCGAGCGCGCCGAACAACGTGTCGGCGGCCAGGTCGAAGACATTTTCGGCGGCACTGGCGGGCGCCTGCTCGGCGGCGACGATCCCGACGACGATCCCGGCGAGCGCCGCGACGGTCGGCGAGGTGAAGACGCGGTCCAGGGGGAGGTTGACGCCGTAGGTGTCGGCGATCCGGGAGGCGAACCGGACCGCGGTCAACGAGCCGCCGCCGTGGCCGAACAGGTTGTCGTCCGCGCCGATCGGCTCGGTGGCGTGGATCAGCTCGGCCCAGATCGCGGCCATGGTCCGCTCGACCTGGTCACGCGTCGGCGTCGGGTCGGAGGCCGGAAGCGTGGGGCGGTTCCCCAGGGGTGACGGACGGGAGGCGGTCGCCACGGCGGTCCACTCCCCCGACTCCGGCAGCACGGGCAGCTCGGCCACCGGTGTGCCCGGGGTCGCGTGCTCCAGCACGGACACCACCGATTTGAGCAGCCAGTCGGCGAACGCCGCGTCGGTGCGGTGCACGAGCGTCAGGACACCGTCCTCGCCGGCGTGCAGTTCGAGGTCGGCTTCGGCGGTCGGCGGCAGCACGACGCCGTTCCGCGCAGCCGGGGGCCCGGGTGGCGGGAAGGCGAACCGCACCGCGTCCGGCAGGTCGATCCCCAGTTCGTCGGCGAGCAGCCGGAGCGGGACCTCGTCGTGCGACAACGCGTGCGCCGTGGCGTCCCGGACCCGGACGAGCAGTTCACCGAAGGTCGGCTCACCGGCCGTCGACACCCGCACCGGCGCCACGTCGGCGAACGGACCGGCGATCGGTTCCAGCTCCACCCGGACGCGCCCGCCGACCGGGACGCCGATCACCACGTCGTCCTGCCGGGCCCACCGCGCCAGCACCACCGCGCACGCGGCCAGGCAGGCGGTGGCCGGGCCGACGTCCGCCGACCACCGGGCCGACGCCCCGTCGATCGTCAGCGCCAACCGCTCGACGGGGTGCCCGGTCGGCAGCGCCAACGGCTTCGGGGCGTCGCGCGCCACGTCACGCCAGTGGTCCAGCAGGCGTTCCAGCTCCTCACCGCTCAGCCGCTCCCGCTGCCACACGGCGTAGTCCCCGTAGTCCAGCCACGGTGGCGGCAGGGCCGTGACGCCCGTGCGGTGCGCGGTGGACAGGTCGGCGAGCAGGATCGCCAGCGCGGCGTCGTCGGCGACGAGCCGGTGCGCCACCAGCGCCACCAGCCACCCGTCCCCGCCCACCTCGACCAGCACCGCCCGCAGCAGGGGCGCGCGTTCGAGGTCGAACGGTCGCGCGGCCAGTTCGGCGATGACGGACTCGGCCTGCTCGACGTCCCGGACCACGACGTGGTCGACCGGCACGCTGCCCACGTCGGACACGACCTGCTCGGGCACGCCCGCCACCACGGCGAAACCCGTCCGCAGCGCCGCGTGCCGGGCGGCCACGACGTCCATGGCCCCTCGCAGGGCGACGGGGTCCACCGGGCCGTCGAGCCAGGCGGCGCGGGACAGGTTCGCCGCGGGGCCGAGCGACCACGCCCGCTCCTGCGCGAACGACAGCGGATACCGCACGAGCTACCTCCCGCGTGGCGCGTCCGCCAACACCCGTTGCCGCATCAGGAACTTGCGCACCTTGCCGGTCGGGCCCACGGTCAACCGGCCGTCCGGCACGACGTCGACCCGGCGCACGGTGCGCGCCACCGCCTCGCCGAGCGCGGCGCGGACCGCGTCGCCCCGGTCGAGGTCGGGGTCCGCGCCCTCGTGCAGCACCAGCAGCACGTCGGTGATCGGCGGCCCGTCCCCCTGCCTGGTCGCGATCACCGTGCAGTCGCGCACGTCCGGGCAGCTGACCAGCACGCGCTCCTCGGACAGCGCGGTGTAGAGCCAGTCGCCGTCGCCGAGGTCGATCGCGTCGTTGACCCGGTCGAGGTGGTAGTAGTAGCCCTCCTCGTCCCGGTACATCAGGTCGCCGGTCAGGTAGTAGCCGTTGAGCCGGTTGCGGTAGGTGGCGGTCGAATCGTTCCAATAGCCCGGCGCGATCGTCGGCGACTTCAACCCGCACTGCCCGACCTGGCCGACCGGCACCTCCTCGCCGGTCGTCACGTCCAGCAGCGCCACCTCGGCGAACGGGTACGGCTTGCCGACGCAGCGGTCGTACCGGTCGGTGCCGGGCCGGTGGCTGATGGCGAACGCGCTGTGGCCCATCTCGGTCGACCCGAGCGTGTCGATGAACTTCGAGCCGGGCTCGTCGACCACGCCGTCCGGCGTCCAGACGGGGTGGCTGCCCACCTCGACCAGCCGCCGGATGTGCGGCTCGTGCGCGCAGTCGCCCGTGCTGGACCAGTTGCGCACCGATCCCAGGTCGCGCTCGGTCAGGTCGAACCGCGCCAGCTCGGCCCACGTCACCGCGAAACCGAACACGCCGGTCGGCCGCCAGCGCTCGATGGCGTCCAGGACGACCTCGCCGCTGCGCTCGAACGGACCGCCCTGCGCGGACAGGCACAGCAGCTCGTAGCCGTTGCACAGCGCCTGGTTCACCACGATGATCCCGGCGGCGTGCGCGGCGGGCAGCACGGACATCTCCCGCACCCGGCCGTGCGGCCTGGCCTCGGTGAGCCGCACCGCGCGCACGGCGGCGAACAGGCTGTGGTGGGAGTGCACGACCGGGGTGGGCGTCCGGGTGGTGCCGGACGAGTGCGTGATCGCCACGGGGTCGTCGTCGTGGTGCCGGTACGGCGGCGGCGCCTTCGCCGGGTCGCCGGCGCCCGCCTCCGCCGCGTCGCCGAGGACCGGCACGCCGAGTTCGTGGTCCCGCAGCGCGGCGTGGTCGGCGTCGAGCAGCACGCCCACCCCGCCCAGCCGGCGGACGAACTCGGCCGCGACCTCGACCGGCATGCTCCCGTTCATCAGCGCCGGGATCGCGCCGAGGTGGTTGAGCGCGAAGAAGTTGAGGAACACGTCCGCCGCCGACGTCACGAAGATCGCGACCGGGTCGCGGCGACCGATCCCCTTGCGGGCGAACCACTCCGCCCGCGCCGCGACCCGCTCGGTCAGGTCGCGCAGGGAGAGCGCGGTCCACGCGGGGATGCCGTCCACGTCGACGTCGAACGTCATCCGCGGGGCATCCGGGTCGGCGCCGTGCTCGACCAGCATGGGCAGCACGTTGCCCGCGCCGACCCTCATGTCCTGCGCCAGTGCCGTGCGCAGGTTCGCCCGACTCATCAGACCTCCCGGAGGTGGAGCGGAACGGGCGCCAGGACTCGGGCGCGGACCCGTGCACCGAGACTAGGTTCGCCGTTCCGCGGTGGCAATCAGGCTGTCACGGATGTCCGCAGTCGGTGCGGGCGCCTTCGGGTTCCCGGCGAGGCGCGCGGTGAGGCCGGCCCCGATCCGCGCGACCGGCGCGGGCAGCAGCATGTGCTCGTGCTTGGCGTCGACCGTGATCACGTCGACCGGTCCGCCGACGTGGTCCTGCCAGGACGCCAGCTTCTCCTCGGTGGTCCGCGCGCTGTCGGTGGCGGCGAAGAACAGCACCGGGCAGCGGACCCGGCCGGGGCGATGTCGTTGGGCCAGCGCGATGTTGTTGCGGATCACCCCCGGCAGCGCGCGCAGCTGCCGGTCCGGCCACTCGTGCAGCCCCAGCCCCGGGCGGGCCCGGACCACCTCCAGCATCCTGGTCACCGGGTCCGGGTCGTCCGGCTCGACCACCGGCTGGTAGCCGAACTCGCGCAGCACGAAGTCGCACAGCAGCCACACGTTGTCGTCGGCCACGCTGACGCTGTGCGCGAGTTCCGGCATGGCGTCGGCGATGGCGAGCAGCCCGACCTCGTGGCCCCGGCGTTCCAGCTCCTCGGCGATGGCGTGCGCCGTGTTGCCGCCGATGGACCAGCCGAACAGGTGGTAGGGGCCGTGCGGCTGGGTGACCCTGATCCGGTCGGCGAAGTCCCTCGCCAGCTCGGCCATGTCGACCGGCAGCGGCTCCGGCCGGCGCAGGCCGCGCGACTGCAGCGCGTACACCGGGTGCTCGGGCGCGAGGTGCGGCAGCAGGGCCAGGTAGCACCAGCCGGCGCCGACCAGCGGCGGCGCGCAGAACAGGGCCGGCCCGTCGCCGCCGGTCCGCAGCGGCAGCACCGGGTCGAGCACGCCACCGGCGGCCCGGATGTCCGCCCGCCGCTGCCTGGCCCACGCGAACTCCTCGGCCGCGGGCAGCGCGGTGGCCCCGGGCCCGCTCGACGGGGCCTTGTTCACCCGACCGCCCTCCCGGCGCCCGCCACCGGCTCGGTGACGCCCGACGCCAGGGCGACCAGGTGCGCGGCGGCCGAGGCCGCTCCCCCGGCGGCGGCGAACTCCCCGGCGATCCGGCGCGCGTGGCGGCGGTAGCCCGGGTCGTCCAGGACCGCCCGCACGGCCGCGTCCAACTCGGCCACCGTGGCGTCCAGGATCGACACTTCCACGCCCGCGCCCGACCTCGCGACCTGCCGCGCCAGCGCCACCTGCTCCGCCCGCACCGGCGCGACGACCATCGGGACCCCGAAGGTGAGCGCTTCGTTGACCGCGCCTCCGGCGTGGCACACCAGGGCGTCCAGCTTCGGCACCAGGTCGAGCATCGGCACCAGCTCGGCCGCGATCACGTTCTCCGGCAACGACGACGCGGCCACCCCCGAGGTGACGAACACCGCCTGCACCTCGTCCGCCATGGGCGCGAGCACGGCCGCCGCCCGCTCGTAGAAGTCGCCGACCATGTGCCCGACCAGGGTGCCGACCGTCACCAGCACGTGCCGCCGGTCTGGATCCCAGGCGTGCCAGGGGAAGTCCGGCGCGTTCGGCCGGGGTCCGAGCGCCGATCCGGTGAGCACGCAGCGCTCCGGCAGCTCGACGTCGCCCACGAGGCCCCTGGTCATCAGGGCGATCACCAGGTGCGGCGAGAACCTGGGGTCCAACGGCTCCCCGGCCAGCCCCGCCATCTCCAGCGACTGCGCCACCTTCGCGGCCACGTAGTCGTCGAAGCCGACCAGGTCGGCGGGCGGGGTCAGCTCCAGCGTGCCGGTGCACAGCGTCGCCCACGGGATGCCGTGGCGGTGCGCCACCAACCCGCCGGCCAGCGCGTACTGCTCGGTCACCACGACGTCGGGCCGGTGCTCGACCACCGCCGCCTCGACCGGGCCGAGGGTGAAGCGGGTGAACGGGATCAGGTAGCCGTCCCACATCGCCCGCACGCCGGCCATGCCGACCTCGTCGTGGCGGCGGTAGGTCCGCGCGCCGGTGGGGTGCACCGTCGCATCCGGACCGACCAGCGGGCGCAGCACGTCCCGCGGACCGCACCAGACGACTTCGTGGCCCGCGCGGACGAGTTCCTGCCCGATCGCGAGCATGGGGTAGAGGTGACCTTGCAGCGGCAGTACGACCAGCAGGAACCGCGACACCACAACATGGTGGCACACATTGACGTTCACCGGAACGACGTGGTGGGATCCCGAAGTGTGACCGCTCTCGACGCGGTGTCGGTGCACACACCGGCTTTCCGCGTTCCCATCGAGGACCTGGCCGACCCGCTCGGGCTGACCGACGTCCAAGTGCGGCTCTTCCGCCGGTTCCACGGCCTGGACCAGGTCCGCTTCGACCCCGAGCGGTCGGCGGCCGACCTGCTGCGCGCCGCCGTCGCCGGGCTCGCCGCGTTGCGCGGCCAGGAGCACCGGGTCCGCTACGTCGTCCACGGCCGCGCGATGCCGGTCGTCGCGCCACACCCGCACAACGCGCTGCACGAGGTGTGCCACGAGTTCGGGCTCGGTCACGCCCTCGCTTTCACCGTCACGCAACAGGGTTGTGCGAGCGGGTTGCTGGCGGTCGAGCTGGCCGGGCGGTTGCTCGCCGGTGACCCGGCGGACGACGCGCTGGCGCTGGTGCTGACGGGCGAGAAGGCGTTCACCCGGGACGCGCGGCTGCTGCCGGGCACGTCGCTGTTCGGCGAGGGCGCGTCCGCGTGCCTGGTGAGCGCCGACGGCCCGCGCGACCGGATGCTCTCCTTCGCGTGCGCCCAGCGCGGCGAGTTCGACACCGAGTTCGGCGAGAGCGCCGAGCGGTTCCAGCGCGAGTACCGCCCGGCGCTGGCCGAGGTGATCCACCGGGCCGTGGCGGACGCCGGCCTCGCGCTGGACGACATCCGGCTGGTGCTGCCGCACAACGTGAACGTGGTGACCTGGCAGCGCCTGTGCCTGCTGGTGGGCTTCCCGGTCCAGCGCGTGCTGCTGTCGAACGTGCCCGACAACGGCCACCTGTTCTGCTCGGACGCGTTCGCCAACTACCGCACCGCCGTGGAGCGCGACCTGCTGCGCGAAGGCGACCACTACCTCATCGCGACCGTCGGCGCCGGAGCGGGCGCGACGTTCTCCGCGATGGTGTTCCAGCACTGACCCCCGTCACGCCAGGAGGCCGACATGACCGCACCCGACGCCCAGCTCGACGCCGACTTGCGGGACCGGGTGGTCGCGGCCATGACGACCGTGCTCAAGCGGTTGGTGGAGCGAGAAGAGCCGATCACCGAGGACATGCACATGGCCGACGAGCTGGGTGTCAGCTCGTCACTCGGCCTGGAGCTGCTGCTGGAGGTGGAGGAGCAGGTCGGGATCCAGGTCGACGTGGAGAAGATGCGGCCGGACGAGCTGCGCACGGTCGGCGAGCTGGCCACGTTCATCGCCGGCAACAGCCGGCCCTGGTGAGCCGGGGTGCGCCTCATCCGCGCCGGGCGCCGGAGCTTCACCGGCGGGGCCGCGGTCCTGGCCGATGACGACCACCGCTCCCGGGTGTCCGCCTACATCGCGGACATGGCCCGGCCCTTCGGGGTCGAGCCCGGTCCCGGGCTGTCCGGCCAGTCCTACGGCGAGATGGCCGGCGCGCTGATCCCGGCCGTCGTGCCGGCGGCGGAACCGGTGGACCTGCTGGTGCTGGCGTTCTCGGTGCACGACGTGTGGCCGGGCCGGGCCACCGCGACCTACCTCGGCCACCTCTGCCCCGGCGCGCCGCTGTCCTTCGCCGTCTGCGACCAGGGCAGCGCGTCGCCGTTCACCGCGCTGCGCGTCATCCGCGACCACGGCGCGGAACGGGCGCTGCTGGTCGTGGTCGAGCAGTCGTCGCTGCCCTACGACCCGGGCACGGCGTTGCCGGCGGAGCACCGCGGGGTCGCCGTGCTGCTCGGTTCGGGCACGGGCGCACGGGCGACCGACGTCCGCCAGTTCCCCGGTGTGCCACCGGAATCCGTGGCCGAGCTGGCGTCCGGCGCGGTGACCGAGCTGTCGGGCGGGCGCGCCGCGCGGGTCGTGCTGAGCGAGTCGCTGGCGGCGGTGTGGCCCGAGCGCCCGGAGCACGCGCGGACGTCGGTCGGGCAACCCACCACGGGGGTGTGGTGGGACCTGGTCGACGCGCTCGACGGCTCGGTCGAGCCGGTGGTGATCGCCGACTACGACCGCGAGCTGCGCTACCTGTGCCTGGCCCGCGTCACCTCGGCGTGACCAGGAGATCCGGAGTGGACGGTCGCGCTGTTCCCACTCCGGTCGCGGCCTCCACCGCCACCTCCTCCACCGCGCGCAGCAGGGCTTCCACCCGCTCCGCGGCGAAGACGTCGATGTCGCTGACGACCTGGAGGTAGACGGTGTCCGGCCGGTCCTCGATGTTGACGAACAGCTGGTCGGTCCAGCGGTAGACGTACTTGTGCCACTTGAGGAACGTCTCCGGCAGCTTCGCCCGGATCTCCTCCGCCGTCGGGGCCGCCTCGCGCGCCCTCGCGTCGGCCCGGGTCCTGGTGCTGAACCGCCGGTCGCTGATCCGGCAGGTGATCCGGGCCTCGTGACCGCGCTCGGCGTCGAGGCGGGCGGTCAGCTCCGCCAGTTGGTCGGGGTCGTAGTAGGACTGCATCAGGGCGACTGTCGTCGCCTGGCGCGCCCGTGCCACCACGGCGTCCACCGAGCCGTCGGTGTCGAGCGTGAGCACGGCGTTCTGGACCACCGTGCCGATGACGTCGGCGAGGCCGGGCCGGTACCGGTTGCCCGCGGCGACGTGCGTGGTGAGCGGGTTGACGCCGGTGGTGCGGGCGATCGCGATGGCGATCAGCGCGAGCAGCACCGGCCCGGTGTCGGCGCCGGTCCGCCGGGCGATCGCGAGCGCGGCCAGGTGGGTGGCCGGTGAGTTGAACCGCACGTTCCGGCACCGCTGCCCCGGCTGGTAGTCCGGTGAGCCCGGCGCGCCGAAGGTCGACGGCGGCAGCGACCGGAGCCGGCCCGCCCAGTACTCCATGGCCCGGTCGCTGATCCGCCGCACCCGCGGCGTCCGCTCCCGGCGGGCCAGGTCGGCGATCAGCACCGCGTCCGGGTCCACCCGGCGGTCGGCCAGCTCGCCGAGGCCGAGATCGCTCATGAGCAGCAGCGCGCCGACGCCGTCGGCCACCAGGTGCCCGAACGTGAGCACCACCTGCACGGCGGCGCCCCGGTGCCGCAGCACGGCCATCCGCAGCGGCCACGGGGTGTGCTGCTCCAACGGGGTGGCCATCCACTCCAGCCACAGCTTGTTGCCGTGCGCCACCACGTCGGCGCGGTCCAGCTCGTCGGCGAAGACCAGGACCTCCAGGTCCACCTCGCCGGACGCGAACACGACCTGGAGCGGCACGCCGTCGTCGCCCTCGACCACCCGCGTCCGCAGGGCCGGGTGCTTGCCCATGAGCCGGCCCAGTCGCTCGGCGACCTCCTCGACCGCGACACCGCCCGGCAGCTGGTGGGCCCCGCTGATGTTGTAGGTCCAGTCGCTCGTCCGCATGTCGTGCAGGATCGCCTTCTGGCCCCAGGTCAGCGGCGCGGCGCCCGCGCCGGGTCCGGCGAACGGCACGGTGATCCGGTCGAAGGCGGTCGGCTCAGCCATCGGCACTCCCGAAGATCACGCTGACGTTGTGGCCGCCGAACCCGAACGAGTTGGACATGACCGCGCCGACCGCCGCGGTCACCGGCTCGCCGCGCACGTGGTTGAGGTCGCAGGCCGGGTCCGGGTCGTCCAGGTTGGCGGTCGGCGGCAGCAGGCCCTTGCGCAGGGCCGTGATGCCGATCGCGGCCTCCACCACGCCGGACGCGCCGAGCAGGTGCCCGGTGACGCCCTTGGTCGAGCTGACCGGCGGCATCCCGTCGCCGAACACGGTCCTGATCGCCACCGCCTCGGCGGCGTCCCCGGCCTTCGTGCCGGTGCCGTGCGCGTTGAGGTAGTCGATGTCCCCTGTGGACAGCCCGGCGCCCCGGAGTGCGATCCGCATGCTCTCCGCCGCGCTGGAGCCGTCCGGCCGGGGCGCGGTCGGGTGGTGGGCGTCGCTGGTAGCGCCCCAGCCGAGCACGCCGGCGTGGACCGCCGCGCCGCGCGCCCGCGCGAACTCGAACCGTTCGAGCACGAGCACCCCGGCGCCCTCGCCGAGCACGAAACCGTTGCGCCGCCGGTCGAACGGCCGACTGGCGGTGGTGGGATCGGGCCAGCCGCGGGCGAGCGCGAGGGCGTTGCCGAAGGCGTCGGCGAACGTCGGGAACAGCGGGGCCTCGGTGCACCCGCACACCACCACGTCGGCCTCGCCGGACCGGAGGACGCGCACCGCCTCGCCGATCGACTGCCCGCCCGCCGCGCACGCCGTGCCGGACGAGGAGGTGTACCCGCGGATGCCGAACTTGATGGCGACCCGGGCCGCCGCCATGTTCGGCAGCACGCCGGGCAGCATGAACGGGCTGACGCCGAGGCGACCGCGCACCGACCGCTCGACGGCCTGCCGCGCAAGGGTTTCCAGGCCGCCGACACCGGAGAGCACGACCGCGACGCGGAACGGGTCGACGTCCCGGCCGACCTCGATCCCGGCGTCGGCCAGCGCGTCTTCGGCAGCCCGCACGCCCATCACGATCGAGCGGTCGACCACCCTGGCCTCCCGCGGCGGGAGGACGCTCTCGGGGTCGATGGCCGGACCGATCGCCGCCACGTCCACGACGCCGTGCAGCGCGTGGCCCTCGGGCGGGCGCACCAGTGCGGAACGACCGGCGCAGACCGCCTCGAACACCTCTTCCACCGCCGTGCCGACCGGGCTGACCAGCCCGATCCCGGTCACGACGACGCCCGTGCTCACGTCGCCGTTGCGGTCTGCACGCGCCGCTCGACCTCGGCGCAGAACTCGCCGACCGTCATGGCGGCGAACATCTCGGCCTCGTCCTCGTCGAACCGGACGCCGAAGTGGTCCTCCACCCGCAGCGAGAGCTCGGCCAGCGCGAGCGATTCGAGGTCGGCGCCGGCCGGGCCGAGCACCGTGTCGTCGTCCATCTCGGCGGTGCTGTACTTCATGACCGCCAGCGAATCGAACAGGAACTGGCGGATCTCGGAGGTCATGGCGGCTTCCCTTCGCCGGGAGGACAACGGGAATCTGCACCACCGGCGCGGATGCCGTCAAGCACCTCTTCGGCACCGCGTACGGGCTATGGACCGCGTTCGGATCAGCCCGCATTATGTGCGCATGCCGCCGGCGACGCTCGACCTGGTGACGCACGAAGAGGCGTCGCCGCGCTCACCGGCCGTCCACCTCGCCGGTGGCCGGACGCTGTCCTACTCGGACCTCGACGGACTGGTCCGAGAGGCCGAACGGTCCTTGCGCCACAACGGGAAGGCGCTGGTCCTGTGCGCGGGCGACCGCGACCTGCCGACCCTGCTCGCCTACCTCGCCGCGCTCCGGCTGGGCCACGCGGTGGCCTTCCTGCCCGCTTCGGCGGAAATCCTCGCGGCGTACCGGCCCGAGTTCGTGGTGCCCGCGCCCGGTGGCGGGTCGAATTCGACCGACTTCGGTTACGAACCGATCGGCGAACTCGCGGACGGCGCGAAACTCTTTCGAAGCCGCACCGCCGGACCGGCCGACGACATCTTCCCGGACACGGCTTTGTTGCTGGCGACTTCCGGCACGACGGGCAGCCCGAAAGCGGTGCGGCTGTCCTACGGCGGGGTGGCCGACAACTCCGCCGCCATCGTCCGCGCGCTGGGCATCACCGCCGCGGAACGCGCGCCGACCACCCTGCCGATCACGCACGCCTACGGACTGTCGGTGCTGAACAGCCACCTGCGGGCCGGCGCGAGCATCGTGCTCAGCGACCGGTCGCCGCTGTCGCTGGCGATGTGGGACCGGCTGACCAGGGCGGGCGCCACCTCCTTCGCCGCCGTGCCGACGACCTACGCGGCGTTCGGACCGGCGCACGTGAACCTCCTGGAGCGCACGGAGATCCGCACGATGACCCAGTCGGGCGCACGCCTCGCCGACGGCCTGACGATGCGGCTCGCGCGGATGATGGAGCGGCGCGGGGGCCGCTTCTTCCCGATGTACGGCCAGACGGAGGCCACCTCGCGGATCGCCTGCCTCGACCCGGCCGACCTGCCGGACCGCCTCGGGTCGGTCGGCGCCGCGGTGCCCGGCGGCGTGATCACGATCGAGCCGACCGAGGGGCACGACCGGGCCGTCCCCGGCGAGGGCGCGGTCCACTACCGGGGTCCCGGCGTGATGCTCGGCTACGCGACCGGGCGCGACGACCTGCGCCGCGGTCCCGAGGTGGACGTGCTGGACACCGGCGACCTCGGGTACCTGCGCGACGGCTACCTGTACCTGACCGGCCGCACCAAGCGGATCGTCAAGGTGCTCGGCGTCCGCACGAGCCTGGACGACCTGGAGCGCCTGGTCGAGCAGCCGGACCACCCGACCGCGGTGGTCCGCGGCGAGGACGACGTGGTGTACCTGTTCGGCGCGGGCGACGCGGCCGTGCACGAGGGGCAGCGGCGGCAGTTGGCCGCCGCTCTCGGCGTGCCGAGCCGGCACGTGGTGCTGCGGCACGTGGACCGGTTGCCCCGGACACCCGGCGGCAAGGTCGACTACCGGCGGTTGGCGGCGGCCGTGGACACCGGGGAGGCCGGGCGGTGGAACTGACCCACTGGCGGCAGCTGTCCGACCGCGGCCCCGACCTCGTGCTGTGCCTGGACTTCCCCGGCGGGCGGGCCGCGGCCGGTTTCGCGGACCTGGCCGCCGGCGTCGACGTGGGCGCCTCCTTCCTGCACCTCGCCCAGCCGGGCGCCGGACCGCTGGACGCGTGCGTGGACCGCTGGGTGGCGGACGCGGCGTCGACCGGCCGACCGGTGCGCGCGGTGCTCGGGTACTGCGCCGGAGCCGCGTTGGCCACCTGCGTCGCCGACGCGGTCGCCGGGTCGGCCGCACCGCCGGTCACCCTGCTCTTCGACGCCGTCGGCACGTCGGCGGGCTCGCTGGCCCACCAGTTCACCTCCTCGCTGGAGACGTCCGCGGAGCACCTGACCGCCGACGAGCTGGACGGCGCCCGCGCGCTGGCGGACGGGCTGGTCGAGGCCCACCCGGACGACCTGCCGCGCATCGCCGCCGCCCTGGTCGCGGCGTACGACGGGTTGATGGGCGCGGTCGCCGGCCGGCTGGGGCTCAACGAGTACTTCCGGCAGCAGCTCACCGGCGGGTTCACCGCGTACGTGGAGTACCTGCTCCTGGCCGGCGCGGGCCGGTTCGACACGCGTTCGGGCACGCCGCTGTTCGTGTCCTCCAAGGACCAGGAGCCTCCGGTGGAGGACGCCAAGGGCCTGGCGGTGGACGTGGACCACACCGACCTGCTGCGCGCGGCCGAGGTGCACGGCCTGGTCGCCGAACTGCTGATGGGAGAGCGCACATGGTGAGCCTGGCCGAGATCTCCGAGGTGCTGTCGGCACATCCCGGTGTGGCCGAGGCCGAGGTCGCCGTCGTGCGCCACGACGGGCGCGAGGTCGTCGTCGCGGCCGTCGAGCTGACCGAGTTCCTGAGCGGGCCGGTGCTGCGCAACCACGTGCGGCAGCGGTTGGGCGAGGACTGCGGGCTCAACGGCGTGCTGGTCGTGGAGCGGGTGCCGAGGGTCGACGGCGCGGTGGACGTCGAATACCTGGCGGCGGCGGTCGCCGACGGCCGGTGCGCGCTGTTCGAGGACCCGGGCGACGACGTCGAGCGCCGGGTGGCCGAGATCTGGTCGGCGCAGATGGACGTCCGGCCGGTCGGCGCGACCGACGACTTCCTGGAGCTGGGCGGCGACTCGCTGTCGGCGCTGGGCATCATCGCCGCCATCGAGGCCGAGTTCGACCGACCGCTGGACGTGTACGAGTTCATGAGCGCCTCCAGCGTGCGGCGGCTGGCCGAGATGCTGCGGTAGCGATGACCCTCTCCGTCCACCAGCGCATCACCGGGATCGCGCGCGCCGAACCCGAGCGGGCGGCGCTGATCGGGTTCGACGCGGACCTGGTCGAGCGGACCCTGTCGTGGCGGGAGTTCGCCGACGAGGTCGACCGCGGGGTGGCCGCCCTGCGCGCGGCGCTCGACCCGAACGTCCGGTCGTGCGTCGTCGTGGAGGCGGGCAACACCCTGGCGGCGGCGACCGGCATCGCGGCGGCGCTCGCGGCCGAGGTCCCGGTGTTCCCGCTGAACCCGGGCACGCCGCCCGCCGAGCGGGACGTCCTGGTCGGCCTGCTCGGTCGGCGGTTCGAGCACGTGCGCCTGACGGGCGACCACGACCAGCCGGTGCGCGCCGCCGCGCCACCGCCCCCGGCGGGTGACGTGGCGTACCTGCTGGCCACGGGCGCGAGCACGGGCGTCCCCAAGATCTCCGCGAAGCCGGGGCCGCTGCGCTACGACCCGGCCCGGACGCCGTCCCTGGTGATCCGGCAGACCGGCTGGCGCACGGGCCAGCGGCAGCTCATCGTCGGCCCGCTCTACCACGCCGCGCCGTTCACCGCGTTCGTGGACGCGGTGCTCGACATGAACACCGTTGTGCTGCAACCGTTCTTCTCCCCGCAGTGGACGGTCGAGCTGGTCCGGGAGCACCGCGTCGAGTGGCTGCAGCTCACCCCGACGCACATGCGCGAGGTCCTGATGCTGGCGAACCCCGATCCGACGAGCTTCGCCAGCCTGCGCGCGCTGCTGCACACCGCCGCCCGCTGCGACGAGGGCACCAAGCGCGGGTGGATCGACCTGCTCGGCCCGGAACGGGTCTTCGAGCTGTACGGCGCGACCGAGGGCATCGGCGTGACGCTGGCCCGCGGTGACGAGTGGCTGGCCCGGCCGGGCACGGTCGGCCGCGGCTTCCTCACCCAGCTCCGCGTGCTGGACGACGACGGCGCGCCCGTCCCGCCGGGCGTGGTCGGCACCGTCTTCATGCGCACGCCGCGGCGGGTCGGCCGCTCCGACTACGTCAACGACCTGGTGGTCCGCTCCACCCCGGACGGCTTCGCCACCGTCGGCGACCGCGGCCGGGTCGACCGGGACGGCTACCTGCACCTCGAACCGCGCGACCAGGGCGCCATCAACGTGGGCGGCGAGAAGGTCGACCCGGACGAGGTCGAGGCGGCGCTGCTGGCGCACCCCGCGGTGGTCGACGCCGTCGCCCTCGCCGTGCCGCACGGGACGCTCGGGTCGGTGGTCGGCGTCCAGGTGGTGCTGCGCCCCGGCGCGAACGTCCGCAAGGCCGAGCTCGCCGCGCACTGCGGCCGGCGGCTGGCCGGTTACAAGGTCCCGAAGCACTTCACGTTCGTCGAACGACTCCCCCGGTCCGCGGCCGGGAAGATCCAGCGCTGGCGGCTCGCCGCCGGTCACGAGGGCGGTGCGACCACGCGATGAACCCGACTGTGGACGATGCGACCGACACCGGTTACCGGCGGCCCCGGGACCCGGTCGAGCTGTGGTTGGCCCGGCAGTGGCAGGAGGTGATCGGGTTCGCGGTCGGCATCCGGGAGAACTTCTTCGAAGTCGGCGGCAACTCGCTGGACGCGGCCCGGGTCATCAACGCCGTCTTCGAGGAGTTCGGCGTCCAGCTGCCCCTGAACGTGATGACCGAGCACCCGACGGTGGAGCGGCTGGCCACCCGGCTGCGGGACCGGACCGCGTGGCTGGCCGACCCGCTCGTCCCGCTCCAGCGCGGCGACGGCGCCCGGCCCCCGCTGTTCCTGGTGCACCCGGCCAACGGGCAGGTCGGCCCGTACTGCGACCTGGCCCAGGAGCTGGGCGAGGAGTTCACCCTGTTCGGGCTGCAGGCGGTCGGGCTGCACTCGGCCGCCGAACCCCTCCGGACCGTGCCGAGGATGGCTCGCGGGTACGTCGAGGCCATCCGGGCCGTGCGGCCCTCAGGGCCCTACCTGCTGGGCGGCTGCTCGACCGGCGCGGCCGTCGCGCACGAGATGGCCGTCCAGCTCACCGAGGCCGGCGCGGAGGTGCGGCTCGTCGCCCTGCTCGACGCCGGGTCGCTGGACGTCGACCCGGACTTCGACGGACCGTTCGGGGACCCGGCCGCGGTCCTGGAGCGCTGGAAGGCGCGCGACCTGGTGCCGTCGGACACGACCACCGAGTTCGTCGTGCGCTCGGCGCGCGTGTGGCAGGCCAACCAGGACGCCGTCCGCGACTGGAGCCCGCGGCCGTACTCCGGAGCGCTCGACGTCTTCCCCGGCGTCCGCGGTGACCGGTGGCCCGCGGCGGCGCTGCGGGAGCACGCGCCGGACGACGGCGACGTGGTCGGCGTGCTGCGCGGGCTGATCGGCTGACCGGCGATGACGACCTCCTCCGACACCGGGCGGCAGCACCGCCGCCGCCGGGTCCGGCTGACCCCGCTGGACCCGGTCCCGATCGCGTTCGCCGGGGAGCGCGGCGGCGAGGGGCCGGTGACCCTCGGCCAGCTCAACACCATGCAGTGGCTGAAGCTCACCCCCGACCACTTCAACGCCGTCCTGTGCGTCGAGCTGCCGGTGCCCGACGGGGTGTCGGTGGCCGACGTGGTCGAGTCGACCGCCGTGCTGGTGGCCAGGCACGAGGGCCTGCGGACCACGTACGTCGGCGGCGAGCACCCGCGTCAGGTGGTCGCCGCGACCGGCGAGCTGCCGCTGCACGTGTGCTCGCTCGGCGCGGGCGAGTGGGGGCCGCGGGACCGGCCCGCGGTGGCCGGGCAGCTCGTCGGGTGGCTGCGGGAGCGGCGCGGCGCGGTCGCGACCGCGCTGCGGATCGCGGTGGCCACCGCCGAGGACGGCGCGGTCGTCGCGTGCGCCGCCGGGTTCTCGCACCTGGCCGTGGACCTCGGCGCGATCGAGGTGGTCAAGCGCGAGTTCGCCGACCTGCTCGCCCACCCGGCCCGGCGGCAAGCGGGCGCGCCCCGGCACCAGCCGCTGGACCAGGCCGAGCTGGAGGCGACGCCCGCCGAGCGGCGCCGGGCCGAGTCGGCGCTGCGCCACCTGCGCGACCAGTCGCGGCGGATCCCCCGCTGCCTGTACGCCCTGCCGGGCGCCCGGCCCTCCGGCGAGTCGCTGGCGGTGGAGCTGTCGTCGGTGGCCGCCGCGATGGCGGTGCGGCAGGTCGCGGCGCGCACCCGGTCCAGCCGGTCGGGCATCGTGCTGAGCGCCGTGTGCGCGGTGCTCGCCCAGCGCACCGGCTACCGGGACCTGGTGTTCCCGCTGCTGTCGAGCAACCGCTTCGACCGCCGCCTGGTCGACTACGTCGGCGCCCTGGCGCAGGGCAGCCTGGTCACCGTCGAGGTGGCCGGCCGCAGCTTCGACGAGCTGGCCAGGCACACCTGGACCGCGGTGCTGGAGGCGAGCAGGCACGGCCGCTACGACGGCGCCGAGCGGGGGGCGATGAGCGAGCGGATCGAGCACGAGCGCGGGCTCCGGTTCCTCTACGACCCGCTGTTCAACAGCCTCGTGCCCGAGTCGTGGTCCGGGGTGAACGCGGGTGTCAAGCACCGGCCCGAGCAGATCGACGCCGCCCGGCGGCAGACCGAGCTGCGCTGGCGGCCGGTGCACCGCAACGGCACGCCGGTGCGGTTCGGCCTGAACCGGGTGGACGACCGGCTGCTGCTGGACCTGTGGAGCGCGGACACCGGTCTGGTGCCGCGGGCCGAGATGGAGTCGCTGCTGCTGGCCGTGGAGGACCTGCTCGTCGGCGCGGCGCACGGCGACCTCGACGCGGCGCGGATCCGCGAGCTGGTCGGCCTGCCGCCGATCGCCCGCGGCCCCGACTGGGTGCTGGTCGACCACTGCTGGGTCGACCTCGCCGAGGTGCGGCGGGTGCTGGACGAAGCCCTCGCGCCGTCGGTCGCCCGCGTCTTCGCCTCGGTCGACGGGCAGCCGCTGGTCGCCTACCTGACGGCCACCGACGACGTGCGCACGCCCGAGCAGGCCCACGCCCGCTGCATGGCCGTGCTGCCCGACCACCTCAACGCCCTCGCGCCACGCCACTACGTCGTGTGCGCGACCGCCCCGGCCGACCCGGCGGACCCGGCCGCCTGGCCACAACCCCTCGCCTCCGGGAGCGGCCGGGCCTGAGAGTCGTCCCCGACACACCACGGTCGGTTGTCGGCGGCAGTCGGCCAACCACCGCTTCGAGTGAAGAGATGACACCGCTCCGGGGTGCTGTGCCACTGTCCAAGGGGGACACAGGCCAACGTCCAAGGTGGACGCTCCGGCACGCCTTCCACGTTCGTGTCACCGGTCAGCCCATCGGGCACTGGCAGCCGCCGGTCGGACCGGTGACACTTGCGCCGTGACGAACGAAGTGCCCCTCACCTACGACGACGTGACCGACCTGGTCCCCGTCATGCTCCCCGCCGACGTCGCCACCCGGCTCGACATCGAGACCGAGCGCACCGCGCGGGCGCTCAGCTACCGCGCGCCGGTCTCGGTCATCCGCGCCACGCTGCTCGCCGTCGGCCTCGACCAGGCGCACACCGCCGCGCGCACGCTCAACGCGCGGGCCGCGGCGCGGGCCCGGTAGGCGTCAGGGGTTCAGCTCATGCCCGGGTTCGCCGGGGGTGGTGTTGCGCTGCTTCATCTCCGCCTCGTACACGTGCCGGGCGCCGTTGAGCAGCCGGTCGCGCAGCGCGCGCTCGTGGTCGCGGAACAGGCTGTAGTAGCCGTCCTCGTACTCCTCGACCAGTTGGAACGTCCACCGCCCCGCGGTGACGTTGCGCCCGACCAGCTCCGCCTCCAGCCCGTCGGCCAGGTCGCCGTGCCCGGCCTCGCGCAGCAGCCGGGCGGCGCGCTGCGCCTGGATGTCGGCCGTGCCGGTCAGCTGGTGGAACGAGAACAGGTGCCCGCGGGCCCGTTCGGTGGTCTCCAGCGCCTCGGTCAACGCGCCGACCGCCTCCACGGTCGCGTCGTCCACCCCGTCGGGTCGCCTGCCGTCCGCCCTGTGCATGGCGGGGTGTTACCCCGACCCGGACCCGGTTATTCCCGGTCGACCCGTTGGTGTCGTCACCGCCGCGCCAGGCGTTCGAGCACGGCGACCGCCGCACCGGGGCCGTCCTCCGCGGCCACCCGCGCGCCCAGGGCGCGGGCCACCGGCGTCAGGGGCAGCGCGGTGCGGAGGGCTTCGGTCAGCGCGTCCGCCGTCACGCGCTCCCGGGCCGGGGTGACGGCGCCGACGCCCAGCTCGGTGACGCGGCGGCCCCAGAAGAACTGGTCGGCGAAGAACGGGACCACCACCGACGGGATGCCCGCCAGCACCGCGGCCGACGTGGTGCCCGCGCCGCCGTGGTGGACGGCCGCGGCGCAGCGGGGGAACAGCGCGCGGTGCGGCACGTCGTCCACCACCAGCACGTCGTCGGTCGTGTCGGCCGGGCCGAGGCCGCTCCAGCCGGACAGCAGGACGGCGCGCCTGCCGACCCGGCGGGCGGCGGTCAGCAGGAGGTCGGCGGCGGCGGTCGGGTCGCGGTCGGCCATGCTGCCGAAGCCCAGGTACACCGGCGGTTCGCCGGCGGCCAGGAAGTCGGCGAGGTCGGCGGGCAGGGCGCGGTCGGCGTCGGTGAACCAGTAGCCGGTGACGTGGTCGGACGGCGCCCAGTCCGGCGGCGGCGGCACGACGGCCGGGCTGAAGCCGTACAGGCGCGGCGGTCTGCGGGCCGGTGGCGGGGTGCGGCGCGGCACCGGCGGCAGGCCCAGGTCGGCCCGCTGCCCGTCCAGCAGGGGGCGGAACGCCCGCCACAGCAGGGCTTCGGCGAACTTCCACGTGGCCAGGTTGAGCGCGGCGGGCACCCGGCCGGGCAGCGCCGTCATCGGGAACGCCCTGGTCGGCGTGTTCGGCGACAGGTGCGCGGCCACCGCGGGCACGCCCAGGTGCTCGGCGACCGTCGGCCCGAACGCCACCAGCGTCGAGTGCACGACCACGTCCGCGTCCCGGCACCCGTCGATCGCCGCCGCCAGCGAGGCGCGCAGCGCGGGCCCGACCACCTCGCGCAACCGCCGGACCAGGGTGACCGGGTTCCGGGCGGCCAGCAGCGCCTGGCCCTCCGGACCGGCCAGGGTGGCCCTGGGGTCGCCGGGCAGTTCGGCGAAGTCCAGGTCGTGCGCGCGCACGACGGGTTCGAACTCCTGGTGCGTCACCAGCCGGACCCCGTGCCCGGCCGCCCGCAGGCGCCCGCCCAGCGCGAGGAACGGCTCGACGTCGCCCCTCGACCCCGCGGTCAGCACCGACACCCGCATCGGCGGTCCCCTCTCCCCCGGCAAGATCAGGCGGACAGGGTAACCGGGGGTCTTCGGTCCTCCCCGGTTCGGGACTTCGGTCGGTGAGCGCGCGTGGTGGCGATCGGCTGGGTCCGGGCGACCCGGACGCGGTCCTGGCGGTGCTGCGGCGGGCGGGCGCGGAGGTGGCCGGGGTGGACCTCGACCCCGGCCCTGGTGGACCGGGGTCGAGGCGGGCGGTCACCGAGCGGGGTGGCGTGCCGACCTGGCCGGCGCTGGATCAGAGCGGGATGTAGACGCCGAAGTCGCGGTTCGCGGTGCGGAAGTCCTGGAAGCCGATGCGCGCGCCCGCGGTCCTGGTGACGGTGCCCTTGGCGATCACGCCGCCGGCCGACGACGGGCCGTAGACGGGGCCGCCGCTGTCACCGGGTCGCGCGGCGGGCTGGCCGTTCATCTGCTCGCCCTCCACCAGGTCCTCGCGGTCGGCGTAGAAGAAGAGGACCTTGATGTTGCACACCGGCCCGCCGGTCGTGCGCGCGCTGGTGACGCCGGACTGGCACAGGTACTCGCCGGTGTAGACGTCGCCCCAGCCGCGGACGACCTCGGTGCTGTTGCTGTCGCCACCGCCGACGTACTGCTGGTTCACCACGTTGCCGGTGGGGATCAGCATGATGTCGTGGTCGCCGTGCTTGGCGCCCGCCGTGCCGATGTGCTCGCCGGTCGGGTCGGTGACCCGGACGCCCGGGTTGCCGCAGTGGCCGGCGGTGAGCAGGAACCGGGCGTTGTCGCCGTTGCGCACGGAGAAGCCGGACGTGCAGGCGGCGTTGCCCAGCACGATGGTGGCCCCGCCCTTCCACGGCGGCGCGTCGTTCTGCCGGGACACCGGTGCCAGCGGCTCCTCCACCACGGTCCGCACCGGCACGTCCACGCGCACGGCGCTGGTGGCGAACTCGGAGGTGGCCCCGAGCACCAGCCCGCTGCCGTCGGCGGGCACCTTGATCGCGTGCACGCCCGGTCCCCGCTGCTCCTGCACGACCTTGGCGGCTTCGCGGAGCTCGGAGTTGGAGTGGCGGGCGGACTCGAAGGTCACCGGGGCCTCGGCCCGGTCGGCGGCGGCGCGGACGGCGGCGGGCACGTGGCCCTTCCACCACAGCGCGACGTGGTCGTCCTCCAGGACCAGGCCGGCGAACCCGGCGTGCCCGCCGCGGCGCACCTCGGCCTGGATGGTGTCGGCGGTGCGGACGAGGGGCTGCTGGGCGAGCATGCGGTCCCAGTCGGTGACGGGGCCCGCGGCGGCGGGGGTGGTGGCCAGGGCGGCCGACACCACGGCCGCGGCGGTCACGGCGATGACGTTGCGTGCTGTCCTCACGAGCGGAACTCCTCTGCGTGACAGGGTGGACAGCGGCGGCGTGCTCCCAGGTTATGGTCTGGACCAAACACCTGTCACTGACACAACCGGACAGAAGCGCACGGAGTCGAACAGGCACAGGCGAAACCGGGCGCCACCCCGTCGGGTGACGCCCGGTCGTGACAACCTCGGCGACCTACTGCTTGCGGCAGTCCCACCGCGTCATCTTGTCGTTGTTGCCGTCCCCGACGTACCTGGACGTGCTGTTCTCCGGCTCGTCCCACAGCCTGGTCTGACCGTTGTACGCGATGATGGTCTTGTCGGTGTCGGTGTTGACCCAACTCGACGTCTTGCCGGAGAAGCCCCAGTCGGAGGCCGCGTCGGCGCACGTGTCGGCGAACTGCCACCGGTCGCCCTTGAAGTCCCGGTTCTGGTAGAAGCAGTAGTTGTCCTTCTTCGTCGCCCCGGAGGGACAGCCGTGCACGTCCCGGACCTCGCGCGGATCGACCAGGTCCCCCAGCCCCATCGAACGGGCTTCGAGGTGGCGGGGGTTGGGACCGAGGCCCCTGGGCGCCGCGGTCTCACCGGGCGAGGGCATGACCACGACGACCCGACCGGCGTGCCAGGCCACCGCGTTGTCGCTGACCTGGACACCACCGGGGTGCGCGGCGAGCAGTTGCGCCACCTCGGACGCGAGCGGACCGGACGGCCCGACCGGCGCCGCGCCGGCCACCGCCGGGACCGCCGTCAGCAGGACCGCCACCGGGAAGGCCACGCCGAACCTCGCGCTGGTCCGCCGGGCACTGGACATGATCTTCATCGACCCCTCCTGGGACACCACCGGCCGCGCCGCGCGCCGCCTGCCCCCGAGAGTCCCGAACCGGACCGCCGATCGGCACCGGGGTACCCCGGCCTCCACCCGCATTCCACCCGATCGAGGAACCGACGCCGACTCGACGTCACCGGGTCGACCGGGTCCCCGAGCCCGCGCTGATCGGGCTCGGGGCCCCTCGCTCACGACAGGGTGAAGTGGTCGACGTCGAACAGCCCGCCCGAGCCGGAGCCGGTGAACACCAGGACCACCGGACCGCCCGCGCTGCCGGTCAACGCCGTCGACACGTCCACGAACCGGTCGAACCCGCCGGTGCCGGCGACCGCCACCGACCCGAGCAGCGCCCCTGCAGCCGACCCGGCCCGCACCTCGATCCGGCCGCCCGCGTTGCCCGACGACACCCGCGCGGTGAACTGGCGCTTGCCCGTGAGGTCGGTCTGCCCGTAACCCGCCCAGTCGCCGCCGTCGATGTAACCGACGGTCTGCCCGCCACTGGCCGTCCCGTGCGACGCCACCTGCACGCCGGACGACGACGTGTACGCCTCGCCCTCGACCCGCGGCGACGGCTGCTGCTGTGGTCGGCAGTCGGCCTGCACCAGGCCCGCCGCGTACCGGATCCCCCCGAGCAGGTGGGTCCGGAACGCCGGGTCGGCGTACGACTCGACCGTGTGGCCGAGCCCGGTGTAGAACGAGCGGCCCGACGCCTGGGTCCGGCACCACGAGATGGGGTGGTCGCCGGCCATCGTGCCACCGCTGTAGCCGGCCTCGTCCAGGTTGGCCAGCACCCGGGACGTGGCGCGGGGGTTGGTGCGGAAGTTGTACCACTCGTCCGTGCGGTTCCACGCGGCCGGCAGGTGCGCGGTCGCCGGGTGCGACCGGTCCTCCGGCCGCACGGTGGCTTGCTGGATGTCCGGGTGCGAGTGGAAGTAAGCGCCGACCAACCGGCCGTAGTAGGGCCAGTCGTGCTCGGTGTCGGCCGCCGCGTGCACGCCGGCGTAGCCACCGCCGCCGTCCACGTAGGACTGGAACGCGGCCTGCTGCGCGTCGTTCAGCACGTCGCCGGTCGTGTTGAGGAACACCACCGCCGCGTACCGCGCCAGGTTCGCCGCCGTGAACGCCGAGGCGTCCTCGGTGGCCGTGACCGCGAACCCGTTGGCGGCGCCCAGCTCCCGGATCGCCTGGGTGCCGGCAGGGATGGCGTCGTGCCGGAAGCCCGCCGTCCTGCTGAACACCAGCACCTCCGGGCCCGGCGGCGGGGTCGTGCCGGTGGTGAAGGTGAACGCGTCCAGGTCGAGCAGGTTGCCCTGGCCCGTGACGCCCTTGAACACGAACACCAGCGAGGTCGTGCCGGTCGGCGCGGAGGTCAGGTTCGCCGACACGTCGACGAACGCGTCCCAGCTGCCGGTGTTGGGCACGGTGAGCGTGCCGAGCAGCGTGCCGGTCGCCGATCCCGCGCGCACCTCGATCGTGCCGCCGGGGCCGCCGGAGGACACGCGGGCCGTCACCGACCGGGCGTTGTCCAGGAGGTAGGGCTGGAACGAGATCCAGTCGCCGTCGTCGGTGAACCCGACCGTACGACCGCCCTCCGCGCCGCCGTGGTTGGCGGGCTCGACGCCCTGCTGCGCGCCGTGGTGCTCGGCCTGGCGGTGGCGCGGCTGCAGCGTGCTCACCGCGTGCGACGTCAGGCCCGCGTTGTCGGTGTACTCCGCGTCGAAGACGCCGTAGATGTTCGCCGCGGCGTCGTGCTCGCCGTCCACCGGCACGGTGATCTGCCCGCTGCACCCGGTGGCCTGGGTGATCTGGTGCCGGTGGCTGTCGTGGCCGAGCAGGTAGGTCACCTTGACCCGGGCGCAGTCGACCGGCCCGTCCTCGGGGTCGGTCACGCTCACCCGGAACGGCACGGTGTCGCCGAACGCGAACAGCCGGCCGTCACCGGGCGCCTGCAGCGTGATCGTCGGCGCCGTGTTGCCCGCCGTGACCAGGACGCTCGCCGTGCCGGTGAGCCCCTGCGGGTCGGTGACGGTCAGCGTCGGCGAGTAGTTGCCCGCCCTGCTGTAGGTGTGGGTGGGGTTGGCCTCGGTGGACGTGGCGCCGTCGCCGAACGCCCAGCGGTAGGACAGCGCGCCGCCCTCGGGATCGGAGCTGCCCGCCGAGGAGAACTTCACGGTCAGCGGCACGGGTCCGGACGTGCGGTCGGCCGCTGCCTTCGCGGTCGGGTTGCGTGGCGCGTTGCCCTTGTAGTCGATCCGGTAGATGGCCTGGTTGCCGCCGCCGGTGCCGTAGTCCAGCACGTACAGCGAGCCGTCCGGGCCGAACTGCAGGTCCATCACCTGCGTGCCGTCCCACGGGAAGTCCTCGATGACGCCCGGCGAGCCGTTCGCGTCCACACCGATCGCCTTGATCCACTGCCGGCCGTACTCGCCCGCGAAGAAGCGGCCGTCCAGGGACTGCGGGAACTTCGTCGGCGAGTTCAGGCCCGGGTCGTAGCGGTAGACCGGGCCGCCCATCGGCGACTCGGAGCCGCCGCCGAACTCCGGCGGCGAGCCCGCGTCGCCGGCGTACCTGATCCACGCCGGTTGGGCCGGTGGCAGCGTCGCCAGGCCGGTGTTGCGCGGCGAGGAGTTGGTCACGCCGGAGCCGCACTGGTAGCGGGCGCCGGACGGGCCGCTGGGGAACGCGTAGCGGACGTAGGTCTCGTCCGCGGTGTTCGTGCCGGTGCAGTAGGGCCAGCCGAAGTTGCCCGGCGCGGTGATCCGGTTGAACTCCACCTGCCCGCTCGGACCCCTGGACGGGTTCGTCACGCCCGCGTCCGGTCCGTAGTCGCCCAGGTAGACGTGCCCGGTGGCCTTGTCCACGCTCATCCGGAACGGGTTGCGCAGGCCCATGGCGTAGATCTCGGGCCGGGTGCGCGCGGTGCCGGGCGCGAACAGGTTGCCCGCCGGGATCGTGTAACCCCCGTCGGGTTGCGGCTTGATCCGCAGCACCTTGCCGCGCAGGTCGTTCGTGTTGCCCGAGGAGCGCTGCGCGTCGAACTGCGGGTTGCGGTTGGCGCGCTCGTCGGTCGGGGTGTACCCGTCGGACACGAACGGGTTCGTGTCGTCGCCCGTGGTCAGGTACAGGTTGCCGGCGGCGTCGAAGTCGATGTCGCCGCCGACGTGGCAGCACTGGCCGCGGTCGTTGGCCACCCGGAGCACGACCTTCTCACTGGCCATGTCGAGTGTGTTGTCCGGCTTGAGGGTGAAGCGGGACAGGTGCAGCTCACCGCGCCACGCCGCGAACGTCGCGTCGGTGCCCTCGGTCGGCGCGTCGCCGTCCGGGGTGTTCAGGCGGGGCGAGTAGTACAGGTACAGCCAGCGGTTGGCGGCGAAGCCGGGATCGGCCGCGATGCCCTGCAAGCCCTCCTCGTCGTGCGTGTAGACGTCGAGCTTGCCCGCCACGGTGGTGGTGTTGCCCGCGGCGTTGGTGATGCGGACCGTGCCGTCGCGGGCGGTGTGCGCGACGGACCGGTCCGGCAGGACGGCCAGCGACATGGGCTCGCCGAGCTTGGCGGCGCCGGCGGCGAGCTGGACGTGCTGGTAGTCGCCGGGCGGGATGGCCGCGACGGCGGTGCTCTGGGGTACGAGGAGCAGGGACGCGACCAGCAGGGGCGCGGCGACCGCTCTCGCCCACCGGGGTGGGGGCTCGGACATGGCAGGGGTTCCTCTCCTCCGGGTGCGGGTACGGGTTCTCGGGGTCAGCCGCAGAGGTCCATCGGGAGCACGCCGGGACCGTCGACCACCGCGGTCACCCGGTGGACGGCCGGCGGCGAGCCCGAGGCCGGTCGGAAGTCCGCGCGCTCGTCCTGGCGGCGCGCCGGCGCCGCGTCCGGCACCGTGATCGTGGCGGTCTTCCAGGTGTCCGTGCCGGTGTTGGCGACGCTGCCCGCGTGCTGTCGAACGTGGTCGCCGAGCGCGGTCGGAGGTGTGCACCCGGTGGTCGAAGTCGACGTACTGGCCGTTGACGTCGCTGAACACGTTCGGGTGCAGCAGGGAGTGGTACAGCGTCCACGTCCCAGCCAGGTGCCTCGGCGCGCAGGTTCGTCAGGGCATCGGCCTGGCTGACGCAGCTGATCGCGACCTTCACCCCGACCTCGCAGTGCTGCCGGGTGCGGCGGCGAAGTGCACGGTGGAGGTGTTGCGCCGCTCGCAGAACCGGCCGCCGGCGATGGTGCCGGACAGCTGGTCCGACCGATGACGCGGACCTGCGCGGCGGTGCTGGCGACCTGCGAGGACCCCGCCTTGAACAGCGGGTTCGCCCGGTCGGCGGCGGGGAAGGCGAACCGGCCGACGCCGGTGCGGGTGGTCGCGGCCACCTTGGTGGTGACCGCGCCGACCGACGGCAGGATCGGCAGGTCGCCCTGGACCGGGCAGCCGACGCCGGACAGGTGCGTCACGCTCAGCCCGGGGGTGGCCGCCAGGCGCGGCTTTCGCTTGCTCATGACAGGGCTCCCGTGGGGGTCGGGCGCGCGGCGTCAGAACCGGAACACGCCGACCTCGGCCGCCTGGCCGGCGGGCCACCGGGTGTTGGCGGTGAAGACCAGGCGCAGGTGGCGCTGGAAGGTCCGCGGCACCGCGATGCTCACCCGGTTGCCGGTCGCGGGGTCGAACCGGTGGCCGCGGTTGGCGACGAGGGTGGTCCACGTGCGGCCGTCCGCGCTGCCGCGCACGGTGATCCGCTGGGTGCGCGGCTCCCAGCCCGGCGGCACGGCCACCTCGACCCGGGCGACCTCCTCGGTCGCGCCCAGGTCCACGGTCAGCGGCTGCGGGAACAGGTTGTGCGCGCTCTCCCAATAGGTGCCCGGGTCGCCGTCGTTGGCGTTCGGACTGGCGTGACCGGTGACGTTGCTGCGCGCGGTCGGCGCCCGGCCGTCGGTGAGGTCCGGGTTCGGCACGGGCGGCGCGGAGCCGGTGAACACCTCGACCCAGTGGCGGGTGCGGTCCAGGTAGGCGGTCTCGGCGGCCTGGCCGGTCCGGCCGTAGGCGCCCTCGTAGGTCAGGTAGCCGTGGCCCGCGGGCGGGGTGGAGTCGGCCGGTTCGATGGACGAGCCCTCGTGCCACTCGTTGAACGAGGTGATCGACACCCAGTCCGGCCGGCCGCCGGTCTCCGGGCTCAGGGCGTTGCGCCACTGGAGGTCGTAGGTCGCGCCGTCGGCGCGGTCCAGGGTCGGGCTGGTGTTGCCGGGCACGGCGCGGTCGTCCAGGTAGCCGGGTCCGATGGAGGGCGCCCAGACCAGGCCGTTGGCGCGCGCGTGGTCGGCGACGCCCTTCCAGCCGACGGCGGCGCTGCTCGCGATCACGTCGTAGGTGTAGATGCCGCCGAAGTGCCCGACCTTGCTCACGTCGGTGGTCTGGGCGAGCACGATCGCGGTGTCCCGGACGGCTTCCAGCGGCGCCCAGTCGGCCACGTTCAGGCTGTTGAACACGTAGAAAGCGCCCCGGTTCCCGCGTTGGGCGTCCCGGTAGAACGCGGGGCTCGACCCGTGCCGGTCGATGAGGTAGCGGACGTCGGCGACGGTGCTCTCGGCGGTGCGCCCGCCGTACGGCTCCAGGTGGAAGGCGACCCGCACGCCGTGCCGGGCGGCGGCGTCCAGCAGGCCGGGCACGAGCCGGTCCTCGTACGAGCCCTGGCCCCACCAGCTGGTGACGATCACCCCGGCGCCGGACCGGCGGACCCACTCCATGTGCTGGTCGACGGCCCCGGCCAGGTCGCCGGAGTCGTAGGCGCCGAGGGTCGGGTAGAAGTCCGCGCCGATGTCGTCGGGCGGGGTGTGGTCGCCCTGCTGCCAGTGCCGGTAGGAGCCGTAGACCTCGGGGCTGCCGTACCAGGGGTAGTAGAAGAGGTGCACGTCGGAGGGCACGGGCTGGGCTCGCGGCGCGGTGGTGCTCGCGTTCGCCGGTGCGACGAGCGCGAGGGTCAGAACCGAGCAGAACGTGATCACGATGCTGAGCAGGGTGCGCATGGTGGTCCGCCCACATCCTTGCGTCGTTGTAAGGAAGGTCACACGACCATAAGGAAAGCTGACAACTTGACGCAAGAACTTGACTAGTAAGCGCAAAAAGTCAACCTAACCTGTCCGAAATCGGACAAGTGCAAGGAGACGGGCAGGAGGCGGCACACCGGGTGCAGGCGGTCCGGAGCGGCCCGCTCCGGGGTGGCGAACGCGCGCGACCGTCGCAGCGGCACGGCCACGTCGGCCGAGCCGAGGCCGTGACGTCGTTCGGGTCACCGCGCCCCACCGGTATTCCGTCGTGCGGGCCGCGGGTTCCGGGTGGAGCCTTGAATCCCCGCCCTCGCACGTGCCGCGCCCGGCGGCCACGAGCGAGGCGTCCGACCCATGGTGGACTCATGAGCAACCGAGCACTCCCCGCACCTCAACCGGTCGTCACCGTCCGCGACGGTTCCGCCTGGGGCGAAGCCGCGCTCCGCTGGGCCGAGGCGCACGCCTCGCTGGTCGGGGCGCCGCTGGAGGTGCACGAGCCGAGCCCGGACCAGGTGCACGACCTGCTGCTGGCCAGCACCCGCGCCGACGTGGTCGTGATCGGGCACCGCGCCGACGACGGCCGCTCGTTCGGCCTGGCCCGGATCGTCCTGCCGCTGGTCCAGCACGCCGCGTCCGACGTCGTCGTGGTGCGCGGCACGCCGGAGGCGCTGCACGGCGCGCACGGCCGGGTCACCGCGCTCATCACCGGCGACGAGCACGACGAGCCGGCGCTGACCCGCGCCATCGACCTGGCCGCCCGGCACGGCGCCGCGCTGCGGGTGCTGCACGCCGCTCCGCCGCTGACGGTGCGCGCCGACAACCCGGGCGTGCTCATCGCCCACGTCGACCAGGCGCTGCGCGGCGTCCGGCACACCTCCGTGCTGGCCCGCATGCACCCGAACGAGGCCATCGCCCGCTACGCCGACACCGACCTGCTCGTGCTGGGCGACCGGGGACCCACCGCGCGCACCGCGCTGCACCACGCGCGGTGCCCCGTCCTCGTGGCGCACCGCGTCCCGGAGGAGCTGCGGCGCCACGGTGTGCGCCGCCCCGAGCGCGGATCGGCTCGCACCACGTAACCGAAGCCGGTCGGGCAGGCGCTCGACCGGGACGTCGACCGGCGAGGCCGTCAGCGGCACGAAGACGATCAAAACGAGGTCCCACAAGGGATTCGTCGTGATCGCGGTCGATTCGCGTGCCCGGAATCGGGTCGCCGGACGTCAGCCGATTGCCCTCTTGTCACCCACAGGGATGGAAAACCGGACTGCGAGCGCTCCCGGCCGCACAACGGTTCCCGACTGTGCTCCACTCGAAATTGGCACGTGTCGAAAACCCGTTCGTGAATCCCTCTATCGAGGAGGATGCGATGCCTGTTCTGACTCCAGTCCGACCGATCGCGACCGAAGAGGACACCGTCGCGCTGACGGAGTTGATGGCGGAACCGGAAGCCGCCGTCAGCGACGCCCCGGTCACCTGTCCCCAGGCGGCGGGCCTCCTGCTGCTGGCGGGGCTGCTGCTGCTCTCGCCGCCGATGCCGAAGGAGCCGCGGAAGTAGTGACGGGGAGCGGTGTGGGGCAGCGCGCCTACGCGGACGCTGCCGCTGCCCTGGCCGGCCGTGTGCTCGACGCGGTGCGGGGAGGTGGCGAGGTGGACCTCGCCGGTTTCCTCGACTCGTGCGCCGACGCCGCGACCGGCCTGGGCGCCGTCCGGGTCGTCGGCGCCGACGTGTTCGCGCCGCACCTGGTGCTCGGCCGGCCACTGGCGGTGGAGGACCAGGTGGTGGTGGCCCGGTCGCTCGACGTCTTCCCGGCCGTCGCCGGCGCGCCCGCCCGGGAACGCGGGGTCGCGGCGTGGCGCGACTGGGCGACGGCCCGCCTGCTCGACCTCTTCGCGGGAGCGCCCGTCCCGAGCACGCCGTCGTCGGCCGATCCCCCGACCTCGCCGGAAGCCGCCGCGCTGCCCGACGTCGACACCGTCCTCGGCCCGGCGGCCGACTGGCCGCGGTGGTCGGTGGTCGTCGCCCAGCTGTCGCCGCTGGCCCAGCCCACCGTCGACGGCCCGGTCGCGCCGGCCGTGGCGCGCGAAGCGCTCGCGCTGGCCAGGGGCGCGACCCGGGCCGTGCTGCGCCGGGACCACGTCACGGCGGCCCGCCTCGCCCGCTGGGTCGCCCTGCTGAGCCGACGCGGCGTGGAGGCGCCGCTGGACCCGTGGCTGCTGACCGAGCAGCTCCGGCTCAACGCGGGCGCCGGGCCCCGGATGCTGCTGGACCTGGCCATCGCGCGGCACCTGCTGGGAGGAGAGCCCGCATGACCGCGACCCTGCCCCGCACCGCCCACGACCTCATCGCCGGGGCCCTGGGCTGGCTGCACGCCCACCACGAACTGGACGTCTTCCCAGCGGACACCACGGCCGACCTGGACGACCCCGACAGCATCTACCGACCACTGGCCGAGACCGCCCTCTCGGCGGCCCTCGTGCTGCGCGCCGGCGTGGCCGGCACGGTCGAGCTGCGGCTGGCCCGCGAGCTGCTGGAGTTCAGCTGGCGGCAGATGCGCGACGGCGACCTGCTCTACGAGCGCCAGCTGAGGCACCCGCTGCTGACCGACCCGGTCGAGACCTACATGCACTACCACCGCAGCGGCATCCGGCACGACGCGCTGGACGAGGTGATCGCGCACAACTCCGCGGTGGACTCGATGACCGAGCTGGTGCCGAACCGGCGGCTGGCCATCGCCAACGCCCACCGCGTCCTGGGCGTGCCGCGTGACGACGACTGGGCCTCGATGGCGCGGCAGACCTGGTTGGGCGGCACGCCGCAACCCTGGGCGATCGACTGGGACACCGCGTACCACATGACGCACACCGTCTTCCACCTCACCGACTGGGGCGCGCGGCCGACCGGGCTGCCCCCGGACCTCGCCGACTACCTGGCCGAGTGGCTGCCGGTGTGGGTCGACATCTGGGCCGAGGTGCGGCACTGGGACCTGGTGGGCGAGCTGCTGATCGTCGGGGCCTGCCTGCCCGAGCCCCGGTGCGACGAGGCGGAGTGGCGGCTGCTGGCGCAGGCGCAGCACGCGGACGGCCTGGTGCCCCGGGACGGCGACCCCGTCCCCGAGGAGCGCGAACGCCGGTACCGGGAGAACCAGCACACCGCCGTCGTCGCCGTGGTCGCCGGGACGATCGCCCTGTCCCGGCTGCTCGGCGGCGGCACGTGACCACGTCGGCCGGACCACGCCTGGCGGAGGTGCTGACGCCCCTGCTCGCGGTGACGTCCGGCGCGACCGGGGTGGCGGTGGCCGCCCGGCACGACGGGCAGCGGGTCGTGCTCTGCTCCGGTGTCACCGCGCGCGACGACCCGAGCCCGGTCCGGCCGGACACCCGCTTCGAGCTGGGCTCGTTGACCAAGACCTTCACCGCGCTGCTGCTCGCCGACGCCGTGGCGCGCGGCGAGGTCGGCTACGACGACCCGGTGGAGCGGCACCTGCCGCCGGGCTCGCTGCACCGGGTGCGGCACCCGGTCACGCCGACGCGGTTGGCCACGCACACGTCCGGCCTGCCGCAGCTGCCGCCCGGCCTGCTCCGGGCGGCCGTGCCGCACTGGTCGACCAACCCCTACCGCGCGTTCGGGCCGGACGACCTGGTGGCGGCGGCGCGGCGCACCCGGGCCAGGCCGCCCGGCCGGGTGCGCTACTCCAACTTCGGCGTCGCCCTGCTGGGCCTGGCGCTGTCCCGGGCCGCGGGCCGGCCGTACGAGGACCTGGTCGCCGAGCGCGTGCTGCGCCCCCTGGGCCTGGCCGACACCGGGTGCGCCACCACGCCGCAGGCCACCGGCCACCTGCGCGGCCGGCCACGCCCGCCGTGGGAGATCCCGGGGATGCCGGCGGCCGGTGTGCTGCGGTCCTCGGCCGACGACCTGCTGCGCTACCTGGAAGCCCACCTCGCGCCGCGCGACGGCGCGCTGTCGGAGGCGCTGACCGAGGTCGTCCGGCCCCGGCTCGACCCCGACCTGTGCCTGGTGTGGAACCTGCGCCGCAAGCCGGGCCACGACCTGCTGTTCCACAGCGGCGGCACGCGGGGGTTCACGGCGTTCGCCGGCTTCAGCCCGCAGTCGGGGGCCGCGCTGGTCGTGCTGACCAACGCGGGTCCCGTGGTCGGTGGCGGCGGGCGCATCCAAAGCGCCTACGAAGCACTGCACAGCCTCGCCGCGCGCTGACCCGCGCCGCGCACGACCGCGCCTCCCGGGTGGACCGATAACGTCTGGCCCGGCGAGCAGCACGTGGACCCGGAGGCGCGACCGTGACACCCCCTGGCTTGGCGCGTCGGCTGGGCGCCGGCGGCGCGGTCACCATCGGGTTGGGCTCGATGATCGGCGCGGGGGTCTTCGCCGCCCTCGCGCCGGCCGCCGCCGCGGCCGGCTCCGGATTGCTCGTCGGGCTGGCGATCGCGGCCGTCGTCGCGTACTGCAACGCGACCTCGTCCGCCCGGCTCGCCGCCCGCTACCCGGCGTCCGGCGGCTCCTACGTCTACGGCCGGGAACGGCTCGGGCCGTTCTGGGGGCACCTCGCCGGCTGGGGGTTCGTCGTCGGCAAGACGGCGTCCTGCGCGGCGATGGCGTTGACCGTCGCGGCGTACGCGGCGCCGGACGCGGGGAGGCCGGTGCGCGCCGCCGTGGCGGTGGCCGCCGTGCTCGCGCTGACCGCGTTGAACTACTTCGGCGTGCAGAAGTCCCTGGTGGCCACCCGGCTCATCGTGGCGGTGGTGCTGCTGGTGCTGGCGCTGGTCGTCGTCGCGGCGGGCACCGGCGGGCACGCCGCGAACCTCGCCTGGGAAGTGGGCACGACCAGCGCCTCCGGCGTGCTGCAGTCGGCCGGGCTGCTGTTCTTCGCCTTCGCCGGGTACGCGCGCATCGCCACGCTCGGCGAGGAGGTCCGCGACCCGGCCCGGACGATCCCCCGCGCCATCCCGATCGCCCTCGGCATCGCGCTCGTGGTCTACGCGGCGGTCGCCGTCGCCGTCCTCGCCGCCCTGGGACCGACCGCGCTGGCCGCCGCCCGCGACCCCCTCGCCGCGGCCGCCGCCGGTTGGCCGTGGTTGGTCCCCGTGGTGCGCGTCGGAGCCGCGCTCGCCGCGCTCGGTTCCCTGCTGGCCCTGGTGCTCGGCGTCTCCCGGACCACCCTGGCCATGGCCCGCGACGGCCACCTGCCGCGCGCCCTGGCCGCCGTGCACCCGCGTCACGGGGTGCCCCACCGCGCCGAGGTCGCCGTGGGGATCACCGTCGCGGTGCTGGCGGCGGTGGTCGACCTGCGCGGTGCGATCGGGTTCTCCTCCTTCGCGGTGCTCGCCTACTACGCCATCGCCAACGCCTCCGCCTGGACGCTGCGCCGCGACGAGGGCCGGCCACCGCGCGCCGTGCCCGCCGCGGGCCTGCTCGGCTGCCTGGTCCTGGCGTTCACCCTGCCGGTCGCCTCGGTCCTCACCGGCGCGGCGGTGCTGGCGGTGGGCGCGCTGGCCTGGGCCGCCCGCCGGGGCCGGGTGACCCGGACCTGATCCGTCACCCGCCTGAGGTGTGCCGCTCCCCCGTCGGGCGAAGGTCGTCGGCGACGGAGCGCAATGACGACCACCGGCCAGGTCACCTCTCCCGCCTCGATCCGCGACGACCCGGCGCGGCTGGACGCATTCCTGCGCGAGCTGCCCAAGGGCGGCGACCTGCACACCCACCTGTCCGGCGCGGTCACCGCGGAGACGTTGATCGACCTCACCGCGCGGGACGGCATGTGCGTCCACGCGACCACCCACGTCGCCGCGCCCGGCCCCCGGCGTGCTCCGCCGACCGTCCACCACCCGCAACCGAAGTCCCGGCGGCCGGGTCCACGATCGCGCGATCCCGCGGGCGCCCGCCTCGGCCGGCGCCCGCATCGCGTGGCGCTTCGCGGGTCGGCGGGTGATGCTGGGGCGCCATGGCAGATCAGCGCGATCCATCCGGCTCGGCGCTGGCCGACCTCGTCGCCCGGCAGCGGGACGAGATCGACCGGCTGCGGGCGGCTGCGCGCAGGCAGGCGGTGGTCGAGCAGGCGAAGGGCGTCCTGGCCGAGCGGTTGTCGTGCCGGCCGGACGAGGCGTTCGAGGACATGATGCGGCTCGCCCAGGCCACCGGCAGCGACCTGGCCGTCATCGCGGCCGGTGTGCTCGGCGTGCCACCGCCGCCGCCCGGACCGCGCCCGACGCCCGCGGAGGCGCCCTTCGACCCCACCCGGTACGTGCGGCAGACCGACATCCCGGAACCGTCGCCCGGGGAGCTACGCGCCCGCACGCCGCAACCGGTCGCCCTCGCCGCCATCGGCACCGCGGCCGACCCCGAGGAGCTGGCCGAGCTCGTCCGCGAGCACGTCGGCTGCGACAGCGTGCTGGTCTACCTGCTCGAACCCGACGGCGGGATGCGACTGGAGGTCGCCGCCAACGTGCCCGCCCAGGTGCGGCTGGAGTGGGAACGGGTGCCGCTGCGGCTCAAGACCGGCGTCCTCACCGCCGTGCGCAGCGGCCTGCCGCAGTGGCTGTCCGACCTGGAGGAGGCCCGCCGGCAGTACGTGCTGATCGGCGACCCCGAGACGGTGTGGACGACGCGCGCCTGGCTGCCGTTCCGGGACCGGACGCGCACCGCCGGCGTCGTCGGGCTGCTGTGGGCCGACCGCCACGACTTCTCATCCGAGGAGCAGTGGGAGCTGGAGGTCCTGGTCGGAGCGGCGGGCTCCACGCTGCTGTCGTTGATGAGCGCCGAGGGCGGCGCGCACAGCCGCAACTGGACGCTGTGGGCGCAGCACCTGCTGGACGTGCTGCCCGGCTCGGTGTCGCTGCTCGGCGCGGTGCACGCCGAGGACGGCAGGGTGGTCGACTTCCGGTTCGAGGCCGCCAGCCCGGACGCGGTCGACCTCGCCGGCCGCCGCTACCGGCAGCTGGTCGGGCGCAGCGTGCTCACCAGCTACCCGACCATCGCGGGCTCGGACGTGTGGGCGGCGTTCCACCGGGTGCTGCGCACCGGGGTCCGGGAGGTCGTCAGCACGTTCGACTACGAGGAGAACACGCCGGGGCTGCCGCGGCACGCCCGGTACACGTTGACGATCGGCAAGTTCGGCGACGGCCTGATCCTGGCCTGGCGCGAGCACGAGGACCCGTTGCAGCTGGAGCGGCTGCGCAGCGTCCAACGGCTGGGCGACATCGGCTGGGGCGAGTGGAACCTGGTCACCAACGAGATCAACTGGTCCGACCAGCTCTACGTGATCTTCGACCGGGACCCGGCGCTCGGGCCCATGTCGCTGGACGAGATCCGGGCGTCCGTGGTCGCCGAGGACCTGCCGATCCTGCGCAACGCCGTGCACCGGATGCTGGAGGAGGGCGAGCGCACCGACTCCGAGGTGCGCCTGCGGGCCGGCGAGCAGATCCGGTTCGGCCGGTTCATCGGCGAACCGGTGCTGGACGTGCAGGGCAGGCCGGTGCGGCTGGACGTCGTGCTCCAGGACGTGACCGCGACGCGGCGGGCCGAGCAGCGGCTGTTCGACCTGAGCGAGCAGTTCGCCCAGGAGCACCAGGTGGCCGACCACCTGCGCTCCGCCGTGCTGCCGCTGCCGAGCCGGCCGCTGGAGCTGCCCGGGATGCGGGTCGCGGTGCGCTACCTGGCCGCCGAGCAGTGGGCGGAGGTCGGCGGCGACTGGTACCACGCGTTCCCGATCGACGACGGCAGCACGCTGCTGGCCATCGGCGACGTGGCGGGGCACGGCCTGGCGACCGCGGCGGCGATGGCGAAGCTGCGGTACGCGCTCACCGGCGCCGCGCTGACCAACCCGGACCCGGCCGGCGTGCTCGACGTGCTGAACCGGATGCTGACCGGTGGCGACGGGATCACGCTGGCGTCGTCCATCGTCGGCCGGTTCGAGCCGACCACGCGCAGGCTGTCGTGGGCGCAGGCGGGCCACCCCACCCCGCTGCTCGTGCGGTCGCACGAGGTCGTGCCGCTGGACCGGCCGGCGGGGCCGGTCCTGGGCGCCGTGCCGGGCGCGGTGTACGCGACGGCCCGGACGCTCCTCGCGCCCGGCGACACGGTGCTGATGTTCACCGACGGCCTGATCGAGCGGCGGCCCTCGTCCGGCGCCCGCGGCGACGACCTGGAGCACCTGATGGACGAGATCCGCGGGTTCATCGCCGACCTGGACCCGGCCGAGATGCCCGAAGCGCTGACCTCCCGCCTGGTGCCCGCCACACCGCTGGACGACACGTGCATCGTGGCCGCCGTCGTCACGACGTGACCGCCGGGCGTGGCCGGTCGGGTGGCGCCGCCTCGTCCGGGTGAGGTGCGGCGACCCGCCCGGCGGGAGGCGGACCACGGCGTTGGAAAGGTCGCGGTGTCGGTTCACCGAGTGCCGAGGAGACATCGCGGCACCGAGCCGAAGAAGATGCAGGACTGGCTGTCCGACAGCACGACCCCGCCCTGGCCGGGCCCGGCGAACAAGGGCTTCGTCCACTACCGCTTCGGCGCGGCGCTCCAGTCGATCCACCCCCAGGTCCGCGACGCCATCGCCGAGTTCCACGACAACGACCAGACGATCTGGTTCACGGGTCACAGCCTCGGCGGCGCCCTCGCGTCCCTGGCCGCGCTGCGCCTGCGCTTCGAGGAGCCCGGACTGCTCGCCGACGGCGTCTACACCTACGGCCGGCCACGCGTGTGCGACGGGACGCCGGCCAAGGCGCACGACGAGGCGTTCGCCGGTCGCACGCACCGGTTCGTCAACAACAACGACATCGTGCCGCAGCTGCCGGTCGACCCGCCGTTCAGGCACGTCGAGAAGCTGCACTACATCGACTCGAACGGCGAGCTGCGCGACTCCGTGCCGTTCGTGGGCGGTTGGCCGACCGGGCCAGGGGTTTCACCGCCGACCCCTTCGCCCCCGCCGCCGACGGCGTGCGCGACCACCTCGTGAAGAACTACCTCGCCGCCATCGAGGGCAACCTGCCCTGACGCGGGTGAAGACGGCGACCGGCAGCGCGCCGGTCGCCGTCTTCCGCTGTCACCGCAAGGGGATCAGATCCGGCCCGCGCCCGCGCCCGCCGTCACCGACGACTTCACCGCGCCGGACGCCTCCGCCGTGTAGCTGTACGGCACGGCCGCCACGCTGCCGTTCACCTCGCACGGCCCGGAGTTGGTGAACGAGTTGTCCCTCGCCACCAGCCGGCCCGGGTCGGAGTCGGCGTAGCCGCTCGCCGACCAGCACGCCTGCTGGACGTTCTCGAAGACGTTGCCCTCCACCAGGACACCGGCATCCATTGTGGACGCGATGGCGTACGAGTCCGCGTTGTTGCGCACGTTGGTGTAGTAGTTGTTGAACACGTGGACCGTCTCGCCGAAGCGCACCCGGGGGCTGCGCTCGAAGGTCCGGTCGAACCAGTTGTGGTGGTAGGTGATCCGCAGGTGGCCGCGGTCCTCGCTCGCGTTGCCGTCGGAGTGGCCGACCAGCGAGGTCTTCCAGTGGTCCCGGATGACGTTCCAGGAGACCGTGATGTAGTCGGCGGCGTGGGTCATGTCGATCATGCCGTCGTAGTGGTCGGGGTCGTCGGCGATGGTGCTGGACATGGTGTTGTGGTCGATCCACACGTGGCTGGCGTTCTCGATCTGGATCGCGTCGGCGCCGACCACGCCGCGGATGTTCAGGTTCTGGATGATCACGTTCGCCGGCCGCGCGTCCTCGATGTTGAGGGTGGTGCCGGAGATGCCCGACCCCGAGCCGACGCCCCGGATCGTCTTGTTCGCGCTGACCTCGACGGTGCCCGAGCCGCTGATCATCCCGCTGACCAGGATGGTCCGCGCGCCGGACGCCTGCGCCTGGGTCCGCAGGTCGGCGAACGTGCTCACGGTGACCGTGGTCCCGCCCGCGCCGCCGGTGGTGCCGCCCGCCTGGGAGGCCCAGCCGACCAGCCCGCCGGGCGGCTGCGGCTGGGTGCCGCCGGCCTCGAAGTCGAGGTGGTCGACGTTGGGCAGGCCGCCGGACGTGGTCGGGTTCAGCCGGATGGTGTTGCTGCCCGCCGTGACCGGCACGCTGAAGGTCTTGGTCACCCACGTGGACCAGGCGCCGGTGCCCTCGAACGAGGCCGTCTGCGCCGTGGCGCCGTTGACTACCACGTCGGCAGACCGGGCCGTGGTGGTGCCGTTGGCGAACCGGACGCCGACCGTCGCGGTGCCCGCGGCGGACGCGGTGACGGTGAACTGGGCGTAGCCGCTCGTGGAGTTGGCGCCGTTGCAGAAACCGCTGCCGGAGTAACCGGACCAGTTGCTGTCGATCGTGCCGGAACACACCGCCGGTGAACTCTCCGCCTCGTACCGCGTCGGCGCGGCCTGCGCGGCGGAAGTCGCCACGACCAGTGCGCCGGCTAACAGCCCGACGCACGCGATCACATTCTTCACGCGCATGACAAGTCTCCGTTGGATCGGCTGACAGGGGCCGAACACGTACTTGAACTGCGCTGACGAGCGGCGGAAACGCCAGCGGAGAAAAGCGTTCTGCATTTGTGGACCGCTTTCCCCCGATGCTATGAGGTGCCTCACGGCAGGTCAATGGTGAATGGGCGACGGTCATACTCGTGAACAAATCGGACCGACTCGGGTCACGCATGTGAACAATCGAGCGGCCGAGGATAGCGGCGGCACGGCGGACCGCACCTCGGAGTTGATCACCAGTCCGGGTGAACCTGGTGGCCAGCGTTGGCGGGTCGCCGTCACCGGCCGAAAGGCTGTGCCCGACACCGGGCGGCAGCGGCGAAGGGTGAGGCGTGCGCACTGGGAACGATCATGAGGACCACGCGGTCGCCGTCGTCGGGGCGTCCTGCCGGCTGCCCGGCGGGATCGACGGCCTCGACCGGCTGTGGCAGGCGCTGACCGAGGGCCGCGACCTGGTGGGCGAAGCGCCGGCGGACCGGTTCGACCTGTCCCGCTTCACCGACCGCGAGCTGCCGCGACCGGGCAAGGGCTACACCACGGCGGGCGGGTACCTCACCGACCTGGCGTCCTTCGACGCGGCGCACTTCGGCATCTCGCCCAAGGAGGCCGGGCAGGTGGACCCGCAGCACCGGCTGCTGCTGGAACTGGCCGCGGAGGCGCTGGACGACGCCGGGATCGCCCGGGAGTCGCTGGCGGGCAGCGACGCGGCGGTGTTCGTCGGCATCTCGGACAACTCCTACGGCGCGCTGCAGATGATGGACCCGCGCCGGATCAACGCCTACACGATGTCGGGGTCGGCGTCCTCGATCGCCGCCAACCGCATCTCGCACGGCTTCGACCTGCGCGGGCCGAGCATGGCCGTGGACACCGCCTGCTCCTCGTCGCTGGTGGCGTTCGACCAGGCGTGCCGCGCGGTGCTGGACGGCGTCAGCCGCACGGTGCTGTGCGGCGGGGTCAACGCCCTGGTCAGCCCGTACCACTACGTGGGGTTCTCGCAGGCTTCCATGCTGTCGCGGAAGGGCCGCTGCTCGGCGTTCTCGGCCAACGCGGACGGGTTCGTGCGCGCCGAGGGCGGCGGCGTGGTCGTGCTCAAGCGGCTGGCGGACGCCCGCGCCGACGGCGACCGGGTGCACGCCGTGGTGCTCGCCAGCGGCAGCAACAGCGACGGCCGCACCGCGGGCCTGTCGCTGCCCAGCGCCGACGCCCAGGAGGAACTGCTCCGCGCGGTGTACCGGCGGGCGGGCGTGCACGCCGACGAGGTCGCCTACTTCGAGGCGCACGGCACCGGCACCCCCGTGGGTGACCCGATCGAGTGCACCGCCATCGGCCGGGCGCTCGGCCGCGACCGCACCGCGGGCCCGCTGCCGATCGGCTCGGTCAAGACCAACCTCGGCCACCTCGAACCGGCTTCCGGCATCGTCGGCGTGCTCAAGGCGCTGCTGGTGCTGCGGCACCGGCACGTCCCCGCCTCGCTGCACGCCGACCCGCCCAACCCGGACATCGACTTCGCCGGGCTCAACCTCGCCGTCGCCACCGAACCGATCCCGCTGGACGGTCGCCGGCGGCTGGTCGCGGGCGTCAACTCGTTCGGCTTCGGCGGCGCGAACGCCCACGTCGTGCTGGCCTCGCCGCCCGAGCCGGAACCGGCCGAGGCGCACGGCGACGAGCCGCGCCCGGTGCTGGTGTCGGCCGGCTCGCCGGAAGCGCTGGACCGGGCCACCGCCGACCTGGTCGACCACCTCGGCCGGGCCGACGACTTCTACGACCTGGCCTACACCGCGAGCGCGCGCCGCACCCGCCACCGCTACCGCCGGGCGGTGCTGGCCGCCGACCGGGCCGAGGCGGCCCGGCTGCTGCCCGGCGCGGCCGTGGTCGAGGGCGTCGCCGAGGGCCGGATCGGGTTCGTCTTCGACGGCAACGCCTCGCAGTGGGCCGGGATGGGCGCGGACCTGCCGGCGGACAAGGACTTCCGGGTCGCCGTCGAGCAGGTGGACACCGCGCTGGCCCCGTACCTCGGCTGGTCGGTGCTGGACCGGCTGGGCGCCGTCACCGCGACCGAGCTGACCGACACCGAGGTCGCCCAACCGCTGCTGTTCGCCGTGCAGGTCGGCGTGACGGAGCTGTTGCGCGCCAACGGCGTCGTGGCCTCGGCCGTGCTGGGGCACAGCGTCGGCGAGGTGGCCGCCGCGTGGGCCGCCGGCGCGCTGTCCCTGGACCAGGCCGCCTGGGTGGTCGCCGAGCGCAGTCGCGCCCAGGCTCCGACCGCCGGCGGCCGGATGGCCGCGGTGGCCCTCTCCCCCGACGAGTTGCGCCGCCTGCACCCCGGGGTGGAGATCGCCGGGGTCAACACGCCGGGGGACGTCACCGTCGCCGGTCCGGCCGACGTCGTCGCCGCCCTGCTGGCCGACCTGCGGGCCCGCGACGTCGGCTGCACGGACCTCGGCCTGGACCACGCCTTCCACACCGCCGCCATGGACCCGATCCGCGAACCGCTGCGCGCCGCGCTGACCGGACTGTCCCCCGGTGCGACCACGATCCCGTTCATCTCCACCGTCACCGGCGGCGCGGTCGACGGCGCGGAGCTGGACGCGGACTACTGGTGGCGCAACGTCCGCGAGCCGGTCCGCTTCGCCGACGCCGTCACCCACGCCCTGGACGCGGGGGTGGACGTGCTGGTCGAGGTCGGACCGCACCCGGTGCTGCGCGGCTACCTGCGCAAGCTCGCCGCCGCCCGCCCGCGGCGCCCGGCCGCCGTCGTGCCGACCCTGCACCGCGACGCCGACGGCCCGGCCGCCGTCCGTGCCGCCGTGGCCACCGTGCTCGCCGCCGGCGGCCGGGTCGACCGCGACCGCTACTTCCCGTCACCGGGCCGCGTCACCGACCTGCCCGCCTACCCGTGGCAGCGGGAGCGGCACTGGGACTGCGGACCGGAGCTGTGGCTGCGCACCAGCGGCGACGGCCGGGTGCACCACCCCCTGCTCGGCGAGCGCCTGCCGGCGCCGCAGCCGCTGTGGCACGGCCCGGTGGAGCCGGTGCTGGCGCCCTGGCTGGTGGACCACCGGCTGACCGGCTCGGTGGTGCTGCCCGCCGCCGGGTTCGCGGAGATGGCCCTGGCCGCCGGCGGGCGCGCGCTCGGGCACCCGGTGGAGGTCCGGCACCTGGAGATCAGCCGCCCGCTCGTCGTGCCGTGGCCGGACGCGGCGAGCGTGCACACCCAGGTCTCGGTCGAACCCCGCACCGGCGCGGTGACGATCACCAGCACCGACGGCGTCGACCCGGAACCCCGCGCGCACGCCCGCGGCCGGGTGCGCGAGCTGGTCGGCCGGGCGCCCGACCCGGTGGACCCGGCGGCCCTGCGCGCCGGCCTGACCCGCCGCGTCGAGGGCGGCGACCAGTACGCCGAGCTGGACGGGCACGGCCTCAGCTACGGACCGGCGTTCCAGGTGCTCACCGAACTGCTCATCGGCGACGGCCGGGTGCTGGCCTCCTACCGGCACGACGGCCCGGCGGACGACTTCGTGCTGCACCCGGTGGTGCTCGACGGCGCGCTCCAGGCCGGCGCGCCGCTGATCTCCGCGGACCTGCGCGAGCACTCCTTCCTGCCCGCCGCCTTCGACGCGCTGCGGGTGTGGCGCACCCCGGCGGCCGAGGGCTTCGCGCACGTGCGGGAGCGGACGTCGACCGCGACGGAGGCGTGCTGGGACATCACCCTGATGGACACCGACGGCGTCGTCACCGTCGAGGTCGACGGCGTCCGGCTGCGGCGGATGGCGGGCGTCCGGCGGATCGCGATCCACCGCAGCCACACCGTGCTGCGCGCCGCGCCGCACGCCGACGAGCCCGCGCCGCCCAGCCCGCTGCCCGGGACGGCCGACCTGCTGGCCGCGGCGCGCCCGAGGCTGGCCGACCTGGAGACGGCGTTCGGCGCCATGTCCTCCCGCGCCGTCGAGTCGAGCGAGGCGCTGGCGGCGCACCGGCTGGTGGCGGCGCTGCGCGAGCTGCCCCTGGCCGCCGGGGACTTCGGCCTGGACGACCTGGTGGCCGCCGGCGTGCGGGGCGAGCGGGTCCGGCTCGTGGCGCTCGTCCTGCCGGTCTGCGAGGCGCAGGGCCTCGTGCGGTCGACGGGTCCCGGGCGGTGGTCGTTCACCGACGTGGCCCCGGACGCCGACGGCGTGGTGCGGCGGTTGTTGTCGGAGCTGCCCTCGTCCGCTCCCGAAGTGCTGGTGGCGCTCTCGCTCAACCGGGAGTCGGCGCGGTTGCTGCGCGGTGAGCTGGACCCGCTCGAACAGCTGGCCACCGACGAGAACGGGCGGCTGCTGGCCCAGCTCTTCGACCTCGCGCCGAGCTGCCGGTTCCACAACCTCGTGGTCCAGGAACTGGTGCGGCAGGTGGTCCGGCGGTGGCCCCGGGACCGCCCGCTGCGGGTCCTGGAGGTGGGCGCGGGCACCGGCGGGCTGACCGCCGCGGTGCTGCCGGTGCTGCCCGCGGACCGCACCCGCTACACCGTCACCGACGTCTCGCCCTACTTCACCGGTCGGGCCGAGCAGCGCTTCGGCAGCCGCGACCGGGTCGAGTTCCGCACCTTCGACCTGGACCGGCCACCGGCCGAGCAGGGGTTCGCCGAAGGCGGTTACGACATCGTGCTGGCGGCCAACGCCCTGCACACGGCGGGCGACCTCGCCCGGTCGCTGACCACCGTGGCCGCCCTGCTGGCCCCCGGCGGCAGGTTGTTCGCGACCGAGTCGCACAACCCCGTCGTGCTCGGCCAGGTGTTCGGGCTGCTGGAGAGCTTCTGGCACCGCGACGACCCCGAGCTGCGGCCGGACACCGTGCTGCTCGACCGCGACCGGTGGCCGGAACTGCTGCGCCGCACCGGGTTCACCGACGTGGTGCTGGTCGGCGACGAGGTGGAGTCGCCACGCCGGGACCACTCGGTGCTGGTGGCCACGGCGCCGACCGCCGAACGCGGGCGGCCCGCGTTGCCACCGGGCGACCCGGACGTCCGCTGGACCCTGCTGACCGAGACCGACGCCGAGGCGCCGCTGGCCGAGCGGACCGCGCGGCTGCTGCACGCGGCCGGGTGCCCCGAACCCCGGGTCGTCCCTGCCGCGGAGTGGACGCCGGACGACGCCGCTGTCGTGCTGGTCCTCGGCGAACCGCCGGACGCGCCGGTCGAGCGCACGACCCGCCGCGCGGCGCTGCTGCGGGCGATCACCGGCCGACCCCGCGCCGGCGCCACCTGGCTGGTGACGCGGCCCTGCGGCGCCGTCCCGACCGACGTCGAGGCGCCCGCCGACGCGGCCGCGTGGGGTGTGGCCAGGGTGCTCGCCAACGAGTGCCCGGACCGGGTGGTGCGCCGCGTCTCGCTGGCCCGCACCGACGACTCGGCGCACCGGCTGGCGCGGGAACTGCTGACGCCGGGCGCGGAGGACGAGGTCGCGCTCACCCCCGGCGGCCGGTTCGCGCCGCGCGAGGTGGACCTCGTCACCACCGCGGTGGGACCCGCCGCTCACGAGCTGGAGGTGCGCTCGCCCGGTCTGTCCTACGAACTCGGCTGGCGGGCGGTGGACCGCCCCGAGCCCGGACCGGGGCAGGTGCGGGTGGCGGTGCGGGCCGCCGCGTTGAACTACCGGGACGTCATGCAGGCCACCGGGTTGCTGCCCGCGGCGAGCTACGGGTTCACCGGGGCGCACGCCCCCGGCCTGGAGTGCGCGGGCGTGGTCACCGCCGTCGGCGCCGGGGTGACCCGCTTCGCGGTCGGCGACCGGGTGGCCGGGATGGCCAGGGGCACGCTGGCCTCCGAGGTCGTGACCCCCGCGGCGGCGTTGACCGGGATACCCGGCTCGATGACCGACACCGAGGCCGCCACCGTGCCGGTGGTGTTCGGCACGGTCCTGCACGGCCTGGACCGGTTGGCCCGGCTGGCAGCCGGTGAGACGGTGCTCGTGCACGGCGGAGCGGGCGGGGTCGGCCTGGCGGCACTCCAGCACGCCCGCGCCCGCGGCGCGACGGTGATCGCCACGGCGGGCACGCCCGTCAAGCGGGCGCTGCTGCGCGCCCTCGGCGTCGAGCACGTGCTGGACTCGCGCAGCCTGGGCTTCGCCGACGAGGTCCGCCGGATCACCGGCGGGCGCGGGGTGGACGTCGTGCTCAACTCGCTGGCCGGACCGGCGATCGCGCGCGGCCTCGAACTGCTGCGCCCCGGCGGCCGGTTCGTGGAGCTGGGCAAGCGCGACATGTACGAGGACAACGACATCCCGCTGCGCCCGTTCCTGGACAACCTGGCCTTCTTCGGCGTCGACCTGACCGCGCTGCTGACCGACCCGGTCGACGCGGAGCGGCTGTTCGCCGGGGTGGCCGAGGCCGTCGCCGACGGCTCCTACCGGCCGCTGCCGCACACCGCGTTCCCCGCCGGGCGGGTGGACGAGGCGTTCCGCCACCTCCAGCACTCCTGGCACGTCGGCAAGGTGGTGGTGTCCTTCGACCCCGGCGCCGAACCGGTGGTGGTGACGGGTGTCGCGCCGACACCGGCGCTCGACCCCGACGGGACCTACCTGGTCACCGGCGGGCTCGGCGGGTTCGGCGCGGCCACCGCCCGCTGGCTGGCCGATCGCGGCGCGCGGCACCTGGCCCTCGTCGGCCGGCGCGGCGCGGACTCGCCCGAGGCGCCCGCCCTGCTCGCCGGGCTGGCCGCCCGCGGGGTCCGGGCCGCGGCGCACGCCGCCGACGCCGCCGACCCGGTCGCCGTGGGGCGGCTCATCGCCGGGTTCGACCCGCCGCTGCGCGGTGTCGTGCACGCCGCGATGCACCTGGACGACGCCCCGCTGGCCGAGCTGGACGACGAGCGCTTCGCCGCCGTGCTCCGCCCCAAGCTCGGCGGCGCGGTGGTGCTCGACGCCCTGACCAGGGACCTCGACCTGGACCTGTTCCTGCTGCACTCCTCGGGCACGACGGTCCTCGGCAACCCGCTGCAGGCGCCCTACGTGGCGGGGAACCTGTTCCTGGAGGCGCTGGCCCGACAACGGCGCGCCGCCGGCCTGCCGGGGACCGCCATCGCCTGGGGCGCCATCGGCGACACCGGTTACGTCGCCCGCAACAACCTCGGCCAGGTCCTGACCGCGGCGGGGTTGGGCTCGACCGCCGCGACCGAAGCGCTCGGCGCGATCGACGGGCTGGTGGGGGGCGAGCACCCGGTGGTCTGCGTCGGCCGGATCGACTGGCAGCGGATCGGCGCGCTGCTGCCCGTCATGCGCACGCCGCGGTTGCACGCGCTGGCCCGGCGGTCGGAGTCGGCGGAGGGCGACTCCGGCGAGGAGCTGGCCCAGCGCCTGGGGCGGCTGTCGCCGGAAGAGGCGGTCGACGCCCTCGCCGAGCAGATCACCCTACTGCTGGCGGACGTGCTGCGGATGGACCCGGCCGACATCGACCGCCACCGCCGCATCCAGGACTACGGCATGGACTCGCTGATGGGGGCGGAGCTGGTGGTCGCCGCCCGCCGCCGCTTCGACGTCGACATCCCCCCGCTGGAACTCGTCCGGGCCGGTGGCACGGTCGCCGACATCACCGAGCTGATCGGGCTGCGCATGGGCCTGCGCCGCCCGGAGAGGACGTCGTCATGACCGCGCGTCGACCGGCACGGGCCTCGCTGGCGGACGTGGTGCGGCTCGGGGCGCTGGTGCTCGTCCCGACCGTCGCCCAGGGACCGATCCTGCGCAGGCGGCGCGCGGTGGCGTGGGCGGCGCGGTGGGACACCAACGACCGGGCGTGCCGGCTGCTGCGCCGGCTGCGCGACAAGCACGGCACGGGACCGCTGCTGGTCAAGGTGCTGCACCGCCGGGTGCTGGTGCTGCTGTCCCCCGAGGACGCCCGGCAGGCGTTGGAGCAGACCACGGTCTCGCTCACCGCCGCGAGCCGGGACAAGGTCGCCGCCCTCGGCCACTTCGAGCCCGGCGCGGTGCTGGTCTCGCGCGGCCTGGTGCGGGAGGAACGCCGTCGCTTCAACGAGTCCGTCCTGGACTACCCGAAGACCGAGCACCGGCTGTGCCCGGCGTTCGACGCGGTGATCCGCGAGGAGGCCGCCGCCCTGGTCGACGGCACCGCCGGGCGCGGCGCCGAGCTGACGTGGGACGACTTCGCGCGCACCTACCGGCGGATCGTGCGGCGGGTGGTGCTCGGCGACGCCGCCCGGGACGACGAGCGGGTCACCGACCTGCTCGACACCCTGCGCGCCGACGCCAACTGGTTCCGCCTGCGCCCCCGGCGGCACCGGCTGCGGGAGCGGCTGTGGGACCGGGTGCTCGGCTACCTCGACGACGGCGGGTCCGGCGGGCTGGCCGCGTGCGTCGCCGACGCGCCCCGGACCGTCCGGACGCTGCCGCAGGCGCAGGCGCAGCACTGGCTGTTCGCGTTCGACGCCGCGCCGATCGCCACCTACCTCGCGCTCGGCCTGCTGACCGGGCACCCCGACCGGGCCCGCGCCGACGACGCCTACCTGCGCGCGTGCGTGCGGGAGTCGTTGCGGCTGTGGCCGACGACGCTCGCCATCCTGCGCGACACCACCCGGCGCACGACCTGGTCCGACGGCAGCACGGTGCCGGAGGGCGCCGCGGTGGTGTTCTACAGCTCCTACTTCCACCGCGACGACAGCAGGCTGCCGCACGCCGACCGGTTCGAGCCGGAGACGTGGCTGGACGGGCGGGCGGCGGACGACTGGGCGCTCGCGCCGTTCAGCCGCGGTCCGGCCGAGTGCCCGGGCCAGCACCTGGTCCTGTTCACCAGCGCCACCCTGCTCTCGGTGCTGCTGGAGCAGGGGCTGCGGCAGGTCGGCGGCGTCCCGCTGACGCCCGACCGGCCGCTGCCGCGCACGGTCGACCACCACGCGCTGCGGTTCGCCCGGTCATGAGCGGGTGGGCCGCACGGCTGCTCTACTCCCGGCCGCGGGTGCGCCCGGCCCGGCTCCACCACGAGGTGCGGGACCGGGTCGTGGTGGTCACCGGGGCCTCGCACGGCGTCGGCAGGCACACCGCCCGGATGCTGGCCGCCGCGGGCGCGACCGTGCTGGTGCTGGCCCGGTCCGCCGAGCTGCTGGACGAGCTGGTCGAGCAGGTCCGGGCCGACGGCGGGCGGGCGCACGCCTACCCGGTCGACCTCGCCGACTTCGACGCCGTGCGGGAGGTCGCCGAACGCATCCTGGCCGCGCACGGACCGGTGGACGTGCTGGTCAACAACGCGGGCAAGTCGATCCGGCGGTCGGTCGAGCTGGCCGGCAGGCGGTTCCACGACTTCCGCCGGCTCACCGACGTCAACTACCTGGGCCCGCTGCGGCTCACGCTCGAACTGCTGCCCGCCATGCGGGCGGCCGGTCGGGGCCGGGTCGTGTCGGTGTCCACGTTCGCCGCGCGGATGCCGCCGTTCCCCCGCTGGGGCGGCTACCAGGCGTCGAAGACGGCGTTCGACGTCTGGCTGCGCTCGCTGGCGCCGGAGGTCGTCGGCGACGGCGTGCGGGTGGTGACGGTCTACCTCGGGCTGGTGGACACCCGGATGAGCGCGCCGCTGCTGGCCGCGCGGCGGATACCGGCGTTGCACGTGCAGGACGCCGCGCGGACCGTGTGCGCCGCGGTGTGCACCCGGCGGCACAGCCTGGGCCCCTGGTGGTGCCTGCCGGTCGGGACGGGCGCGTGGCTGGTCGCCCGGCCGCTGCGGGCGGTGCTCGGGTGGTGGCACCGCCGGGGTCGGGACACGCCGGCCGCGCGCGGGGTGGCGACCGTGCCGCCGCAGGCCGGGCGCGGGACGCGGGCGCTCGACTTCGAGCACGCGGAGTGAGCGCAGGTCACGCGTCCGGGTAATGGCCGGTCACACGGCCTGTCGTGGATCATGGCGGGACCGCGTTCGGAGGAGCTTCGATGGACCACCGCGACCGCCCGCCCGGACGCACGAGCAGGCGGCGCCTGGTCGCCGTGCTGGCGCCGACGGCGGTGGCGAGCGCGGTGGTGCTCGGCGGCATCGCCGAGGGCGTGATCGGGGTGTCGTTCACCAGCGGCAGCCCCATCACCATCGCGGTGGACCGGGTGGAGTCCGACGGGCTGGCCCTGGGGATCGGCCCCACCTCGGCCGATGCCGGGCTGCCCACCCTGCTGGCGCGGTTGCCCGCCGCCGAGCTGAGCGGCCTGTGCCAGTCGGCGGCGGTGGACCTGCCCGTGGTGGGCCGGGTGACGACGGTGCTGCGGGCGGAGCACGTGCGCACGAGCGACCTGGCGCTGGAGGTGGACGCCATCACCGGCGGACTGGACCTGGCCGGGCTCGTGGTCGGCCCGCTGACCGAGGGCGGCCCGACGGGCTACCGGGCGGGCCGGACCACGCTGGAGGACGTCCGGATCTCGGCGGGCTCGGTGACCGCCGGCACCTTCACCATCACCGGCTTGGACCTGAGCCACCACCGGGGCGACGGGGGCTGTTCGTCCGCTGTGGACGGACCGGGCCGGTGACCGGCGGCTTCACCCGCTGGCGGCGCTCGTGCCCGTTCGCCGCCGGCGTGCTCACCACCGCGGCGGGCGTGGAACTGGTGGTCGTGGTCGGCACCGCGCCGGGCGTGCTGCGCTTCGCCGGGGCGGGCGCGCCGGCGAGCTGGCTGCTGGGCGGCGTCCTGGTCGTCGCGGGCACGACCCTGCTGTTCGACCCGGCCCGCAGGCACTTCGCCGGCGTGGCGGCGCTCGTGGCGGGCCTGCTCAGCCTCGTGGGCGCGAACCTCGGCGGTTTCCTGCTCGGCTTCCTCCTCGCGGTCGCCGGTGGCGCGCTGGCGCTCGCCTGGGTGCCCGACGCCGCCCGGCGGGCTGAACCGGCGAATCGAGACGTCGAATTTCCGACGTCGGCCGGTAGTCCGGAGTAGACCGAACAGACCAGCCCGTGCCATCGCCTGACCGCGCCGCAGCGCGCTCATCGCGCCGCGAACGGCCGCATCCGGTGGCGTGGCGTCGAATCCGGGGTGATCGCGGTCGCTTGCGACGATAAAAGTTTCGGCGGAGACTCCAAAACGTTTCGGTGACCCGTTCCCGAGCACCACCCCGTTCGCCTCCCGGAGGTCCGGCCCATGAAACGAACGCAAGTGCTCGCCGGCGCCGCCGCCGCGCTGGCGCTGGTCGCCGCCGCGGTGTTCGCGGTCGGCAGCGCCCAGGCCGACAGCGGCGTGAAGGTCATGCCGCTCGGCGACTCGATCACCGACGGTTTCAACGTGCCCGGCGGCTACCGCGTGGACCTGTGGCAGAAGCTCGTCGCGAGCGGTCGCACGGTCGACTTCGTCGGCTCGATGACCAACGGCCCGAGCAGCCTCGGCGACCGCAACCACGAGGGCCACTCGGGGTGGACCATCGCCCAGATCGACAGCAACATCACCAACTGGCTGCGCACGTACTCGCCGCGCACGATCCTGTTGCACATCGGCACGAACGACATCTACGGCAGCAACCCGAGCGGTGCGCCGCAACGCCTGTCCGCGCTGGTCGACCGCATCACCTCGCTGGCGCCGAACGCGGAGCTGTTCGTCGCGACGATCACGCCGCTGTCGTCGTTCGACTCGGGCGTCCGGGCGTTCAACGCCACGATCCCGTCGATGGTGCAGAGCAAGGTCGCCGCGGGCAAGCGGGTGCACCTGGTCGACATGTACCGGGCGCTGACCACGGCCGACCTCGCCGACGGCGTGCACCCCAACGCGGGCGGCTACGCCAAGATGGCCACCACCTGGTACAACGCCCTGCTGTCCGTGCCGGGCAGCGTGGACGGTCCCACGACCACGACTTCCACCACCACCACGACGACAACCACAACGACCACCACCACGACCACGACTCAGCCGGGCGGCGCGGCGTGCACCGCGACGTACCGGGTGGTCAACACGTGGGGCGGTGGTTACCAGGCCGAGGTGAAGGTGGCCAACGCGAGCACCTCGTCGCTCAACGGCTGGACGGTCCGGATGACCCTCCCCTCAGGACACTCGGTCGCCAACCTGTGGGGCGGCGTGAACACCGGGACGAGCGGGGCGGTGTCGGTGAGGAACGCCCCGTACAACGGGTCCCTGGGCAGCAGCGCCTCGACGACCTTCGGCTACGTCGCCAACGGGCCCGACTCCACCGCGCCGGGCGCGGTGACGTGCACGAGCCCTTGACGTGAAGCGGGGGTGCGGGCGGCGTGAGCCCGCCCGCACCCCGGCCCCGGTCAGATCGGCGAGCAGTCGGACTTGTCGGTCCAGCCGGTGTCGCACAGGTAGAGCGGGAACCGGCTGGAGTAGCCGTGACGCGCGCCGAGCGCGTTGTACTCGGTCACGTCGACCCGCTGCGCCACGAAGTGGTCCACGGCCGTCCCGTCCGCGGTGTCGGTGTAGGGAGGGCGTGGTGTCGACGTGGTGCTGGTGCCGGTGCTGGTCGGTGGCGTCGTGCCGGACTCCGTGATGACCTTCTTGATCAGGGCGAAGACGCCCGGGTCGCGGGGGAACGCGAAGTGGTCGATGCACGTGGGCGCCTGGCGGTTGTCCGCGCCCGCGAGTTCGGCGGAGGCGCTGGGGTTGACGTTGGTGTCGCAGGTGGACCGGATCGTCGTGTAGCGCACCGCGGGCGAGCCGGGCACCTCCGTGCCCCGGTTCAGCTCCGCCAGCCACGGTGACCCGATGGCGAACTGCTTGCACGACGGGTACAGGTTCTGGCACCAGGGCGCGGCCGCCGTGGTGCCGTGGTGCGGGCCGGCCATCGAGAAGTACAGCGACACCTTGTCCTGCGCGCCACCGACGTTCTTCAGGTAGGACCGCGCGGCCAGCGTGGACGCCGACCAGGTCACCAGGACCACCTTGCGCGCGCCGGTCTGACCGAGCACACGATCGACCTGCCGACCCAGCTCCACACCGGCCTTGGTCAGGTCGCCCTTCATGTTGTCGCTGTCGGTCCAGGTGAACACCCGGTCGCCCGGCCACCCGGCGTTGAGGAAGTTCGTCCTCATCGGGTCCATGGCCGACGCCTGCGCCGTCATCCCGGGGATCAGGAGCACGGGGTCGCGGTCGACGGCGGCCGGGGCGGAGCCCGACGAGATCAGCAGGGCGGCGGCGACGGTCAGCGCGGCCAGGACGGCGGCGACGGGACCGCGGATGACCGCGAACGGACGACGGTGGGACATCGGACGACCTCCACGTTGAGGTGGTGGGACGGGGCTCACTTCGTCCGGCCGATACTAGGAACGGATTCCTGCCCGGTCCCTGTCCGCGACGCCCGTTCTTCCCGTGATCCGCATGTGGGCCCGCCACATGGCCTCTCTCGGACGTGCTCCTTATCGTTCGGCGCGATAGCGGGAGATGTCCGCGGTGATTCGCGACAACTGGTGATCGGAGACCGGGTTCGATGCTGAGATTCGGAATCGTCGGCGCGGGCTTGATGGGGCACGGGATCGCGGTCGAGCTGGCGCGGGGCGGCCACCGGGTCGACGTCCACGACGCCGACGGCCGGGTCCTGGCGTCGTTGGCCGAGCGGGTGGACCGGGCGCTGGCCGCGTGCGGGTCGCCGGTGGCGGAGGCAGTGGAGGTCAAAGCGCGGATCACCGCCGTGGCCGACCTGGCGGACGCCGTGGGCGCGGCGGACGTCGTGGTGGAGGCGGTGCCGGAGCGGGTGGACGTCAAGCACGCGGTGCTGGCGGCGGTGGAGGCCGCCGCCGCGCCGGGCGTCGCGATCTGGTCCAACACCTCGGTGCTGCCCATCACCGAGGTCGCCGGGGCGATGGCCCGGCCGGAACGCCTGGTCGGCGTGCACTGGTGGAACCCGCCGTACCTCGTGCCGCTGGTCGAGGTCGCCCCCGGCGCCCGGACCGACCCGGCGCGCGTCGAGGAGGCCGACCGCCTGGTGACGGCGCTGGGCAAGACGACCGTGCGGCTGGCGCGGGACGTGCCCGGCTTCATCGGCAACCGGTTGCAGTTCGCGATGGTGCGCGAGGCGCTGCACCTGGTCGCCGAGGGCGTGTGCGACCCGGGCACGATCGACGTCGTGGTGCGGTCGAGCTTCGGGCTGCGCCTGGCGGCGGTCGGGCCGATGGAGAACGCCGACTACATCGGGCTGGAGCTGACCCGCTCGATCCTGGGCAACCTCGCGCCGCACCTGTCCGCGGCCGTGGCGTCGTTCCCGGCCCTGGACGGGCGGCTGGCCGGGGGCGGTCGGCTGCCGGCGTGGCCGCCGGGGCACGCCGGGGACGTCGCACGCAGGCTCGACTCCGGCATCCGGCGTAACCTGGCGGGCGCGTCGCCGGACGACGGGTCCGCCGGGACGCGGTCGGCAGCGGCGCCGGGTCGGGAGGGAAGCTGACCGTCGTGGGAGACGCCTCGTTCCTGCAACTGCTGCTCGACGCCGCCGACGTCGGCGACTTCGACGCACCGCTCGCCCTGGCGCGGGCCGGGGGTGCGGCGCCCGAGCGGCTGGCCGAGCTGGAGGCCGAGCGCACCAGGGCGTTGCTGCTGCGCGAAGTCCTCATCGGGCACCGGCGCAACGAGGCCGAGCTGCAACTGCTCAACGACACCGCGAACGACCTGGCCGCGCTGCACGAGCTGGACGCGGTCCTGCAGGCCATCTCCGACCGCGCCCGCCGGCTGCTGGACTGCGACCTCGCCTACGTCAGCCTGAGCGACGAGGACCGCGGCGACAGCTACATCAAGGCCGCGTCCGGGAACGTCTCGGGGCTGCTGCGCGGGTTGCGCCTGCCGCGCGGCACCGGCGTCGGCGGGATGGTGGCGCGCACCGGCGAGCCGTACAGCGTGCTGTGCTACGCCGACGACCGGTCGATCACGCACACGCCGGAGATCGACGGGACGGTTGCCGCGGAGGGGATGCGGTCGCTGCTCGGGGTGCCGGTGAAGCTGCGGCAGCGGGTCATCGGCGTGCTGATGGCAGCGCACCGCAGCACCCGCACGTTCGGCAACCGGGACATCAGCGCCCTGGCGATGCTCGCCGCGCACGCGGCGGTGGCGATCGAGAACGCGCGGCTGCTGGCCGAGGCGCAGGCCGCGGTGGCGGAGCTGCGGGTCGCCAACGGCACGATCCGCTCGCACGTGCACGACCTGGAGCGCACCGCCGAGGTGCACGAACGGCTCACCAGGCTGGTGCTGCACGGCAAGGGCGTCGACCAGGTGGTGGAGGCCGTGGCCGACTCGGTCGACGGCAGCGTGGTGGTGCTGGACGAGGACGGCGCGGTGGTGACCGGCGCGGGCGGCGGTCCGGCGCCCGGAGCGGACGACCTGGCCGCGATCGGCAGGCAGGCGCAGGAGTCCGGCGGCACGATCGCCCGGGACGGCCTGTGCGCGGTGCCGATGATCACCGAGTCGGAGTTCCTGGGCACGGTGGTGATGACCGGCGCGGCGGGGCTGAGCGACACCGGCAGGCGGACCCTGGAGGGCGCCGCGCTGGTGGCGGCGCTGGTGCTGGTGTCCCGCCGGCGGATGGCCGAGGCCGAGGCCCGCACGCGCGGTGAGCTGCTGGAGGACCTGCTCACCACGTCACCGAGGGAGCACGACCTGCTGCGCCACCGCGCGTCGCTGCTCGGGGTCGACCTGGACGGCCCGCACGTCGTGGTCGCCGCCCGGATCGACGGCGAGCGGCGCAGCCGGCTGCAGCACGCGGCGACGGCCCTCGCCCGGCGGGCCGGCGGCCTGGCCACCTGCCGCAAGGACGAGGTGGTGCTGCTGCTCCCGGGCAGCGACCCGGGCCGGTCGGCCGGTGACGCGGTGCGCGAGCTGACCCGCGCGGGCTCGCGCCCGGTGACCGCGGGCGGCGCGCGGGCCGCGCACACCGCCTCCGTCGCCGACGCCTACGCGGAGGCGACCGAGTGCGTGCGCGCGTTGTTGGCGCTGGGCCGGGTCGGCGAGGCCACCGACGCGGCGGCGCTGGGCTCGGTCGGCATCCTGTTCGCGGCCAGGGCCGACATCGGGTCGTTCGTCCACTCGGTGATCGGCGCGCTGATCGACTACGACGAGACCCGCGGCACCGACCTGGTGCGCACCCTCGACGCGTTCTGCGCCACCGGTCAGAGCATCACGAACACGGCTCAGTCGCTGCGCCTGCACGTGAACACCGTCGCGCAGCGGTTGGCGCGGATCGGCCAACTGCTGGGCGAGTCGTGGCGCGAGCCGGAACGGCTGCTGGAGACCCAGATCGCGCTGCGCCTGCTCCAGGTCGGCAAGCGGCAGCCGGTGTAGCCGGTCGGGCCGTGATGCCCCGGACTCCTGCGTTGTCGGAACTCCGGGTGGTCGCCCGGATGTGGTGCCACCACACACGTCGCGCGGACCGGACCGTGGCGCGCTGACATAGGTCGACTCGCCGGAGGTGCCTAGCGTGGTGCCGACGCCACGCGCCCAGGCCGTGCCGCGACCCCGTCCCCGCGACCACAGCGAGGTGCCGCCGATGAAGCCGCCCCGTGACCGACCGGCCGCCCGCGTGACGGTCGACGACGCGCGAGCCGCCACCGAGCCGGGTCTGCTGGTCCCCACGTGGTCCGGTGATCGCGCGGCGGGCCGCGACTACGCCGCCCGGCGGCTCGCGGGCGACCCTGGCGGCCTGGAACCCGCGGACTTCGGCGTGGTGTGGGCGAACATGCGGCGCGGGCACCGCGTCGGCGAGCTGCGTGCGTTGCCGCTGCTCGCCGACGCCTTCGAGGACTGGCTGGCCGAATCACGCCTCCAGGCCGGGATCGGCGGCGACCCCGGCCCGGCGCGGTGATCGCGGGCGACCCGGTGTCACCGCTCGACGCAGGTGAAGCTGCGCGCGGAGTCCGGGTCGCCGGACCCGACGTACCTCGGCCACCCCGGCGACTCGCACAGCGGTCTGGTCCGCCCGGACGTGGCGGTGTTCTTGTCGGCCACCACCGGGCGCACCGGAGGCCGGTGGCGCTCCACCCACTGCTCCAGGGCGGTCAGCGAGTCCCAGCCCGCCATGAACGCGGGCGTCACGTTCGCGTGGTTGGCGCCCGGCACGAGGTAGAACCGGGCGAACTGCCGCACGGCGCCCTTGCCCATCGTCCGCTCCAGCCGGCCGAAGTAGTCCACCGTGGAGCGGTGGCTCACCAGCTCGTCCGCCGTGCCGTGCACGAGCAGCAGCTTGCCGCCGGCCCGCCGGAACGGCCGCAGGTCGGTGTCGTTGACGTCCTGCAACGCCGACAGCTCGCTGATCCGCCGCTGCCACCGGCCCGGCCGCAGCGGGTCGACGGCCAGCGGGTCGTGCGCGGGGTCGCGGGTCACGAAGTGCTTCACCCACTGGTCCCAGAACTGGACGCCGTACCCGCTGGTCTTGGGCATCGGGTCGGCCGGCGCGTCGACGCCCATGCCGAGCAGGGCGGTGGTCATGCTCGCGCCGGACAGGAACGGGAAGCCCGGGTACCCGGTCTCACCGCCGGCCAACTCGTAGTCCCACCTCAGCGGTGACGACAACGCCTCGACCGCCCGGACCTGCGCGTCCGACAGGCAGGTGTCGCCGGGGTCGACGCCGTCGGCGCAGCGCAGCGCCCGCGGGTCGTAGGCGCAGCCGGCCTCGTCCGACACCACGCCGTCGCGCAAGCCGTCGCGGCCGTCGCACGCCTCGACCACCGACCGGTGCAGCAACGCCTGCTCGGCCGGACCGGGGAAGGCGCCGGGCTGGGACAGCACCTGTGCCTCGTAGCCGAAGAACAGGTTCACACTGGCGGCATTCCACGCCGGGTACGCCGAGATCACGCCGTCGAAGTCGGTCGGCCACCGCTGGGTGACCGCCAACGCCTCCCGCCCGCCGCTCGAACCGCCCGCGATGTAGCTGTGAACCGGCCGGGCGCCGCCGTAGTGCCGGGCGATGACGAACACCGCCGCGTCCCGGGTCTTCTTCAGCGCGTCACCGGCGAAGTTGCGCAGCGCCTCGTCGTTGACGCCGAACGAGCCGTCCAGCGACCGGGCGGGCGTGAACGCCGGGTCGGCCTGGTGGCCGGAGTCACCGGCGAACGTCGCGTACCCCCTGGCCAGCGGAACGGGCTGGTCGGCAGGTCCGAACGGCACGTTGCCCGCGACGTCCGGGATGGTGCCGTCGTACCCGCCGCCGCCGAACATCAGCGCCTTGCGGTTCCACCGGGTCGGCAGCGCGACCCGCAGCCGGATGTCGGGCGCGGCCCGGTCCACCGGGCGCACGGCGACGTCGACCCGGCAGTGCTCGCCGATCCCGTCCCGCGCCGCCGGCGCGACCAGCAGCGCCGAGGTGACCGCGCCGCCCGTGGTCGGCAGGCCGATCGCCGACGCCGGGATCGGCGTGCCGACCAGCTCCGAGCACCGGGCCGCCGACCGCGCGTGCGCGGACGACGTGACCGGTGCGGCGACGAGCGCCAGTGCCAGTCCGAACGCGGTGATAGCTCTTGTCATCGTCACCCTCCACCGCCCGCACCGGCGCGGGCAGACGAACGGTAGGCAATTGTGCTCTGCGTCACCATGTGGCCGACGCACACCGAATCCGTCACAAAGCAGTGGGTCGCGGCGTCTGGTGGTGCCAGGGTCGGGAACGCGGAGAACCGGAGGCACGGATGGACGGCACGGCGCGGGATCGCGGAACAGCGGTGGACCAGGGCCCGGACGGCCTGCCGGACGCCGCCACCGCCACGTTCGTCGCCCACCGCAACCTGCTGTTCACCGTGGCCTACGAACTGCTCGGCTCGGCCGCCGACGCGGAGGACGTGCTCCAGGAGACCTGGCTGCGCTGGTCCGGCGTCGACCTCGACGTGGTCCGCGACCGGCGGGCGTACCTGGTCCGGATCACCACCCGGCAGGCGCTCACCCGGCTGCGCTCGCTCGGCAGGCGTCGCGAGTCCTACTTCGGCTCCTGGCTGCCGGAGCCGCTGCTGACCGCGCCCGACGTGGCCGAGGACGTCGAGCTGGCCGACAGCCTGTCGATGGCGATGCTGCTGGTCCTGGAAACGCTCGCGCCGACCGAGCGGGCGGTGTTCGTGCTGCGCGAGGTGTTCGGGCTCGGGTACGACGAGGTCGCCGAGGCCGTCGACAAGAGCCCCGCCGCCGTCCGCCAGATCGCCCACCGGGCGCGGGCGCACGTCGCCGCGCGCCGACCGCGTGACGCCGTCTCCCCGGCGGACGCGCGGGCCGCGCTCGACGCGTTCCGGCGCGCGGTCGAGACGGGTGAGCTGCAGGGGCTGCTGGACGTCCTGGCGCCGGACGTCGTCCTGCTGGCCGACGGCGGCGGCGTCAAGCAGGCCGTGCCGCGACCGGTGGTCGGCGCGGACAAGGTGGCGCGCCTGATGGTCGGCGGGCTGGCCAAGGTCAGTGGCCGGATCGCGTTCGAACCGGTGCAGCTCAACGGCAGGCCCGGCCTCGTCATGCGGCTCGACGGCGAGCTGGACAGCGTGGTCGCGGTCCGGGTCGACAACGGCCGGATCGCCGGGCTCTACACCGTGCGCAACCCGGAGAAGCTGTCCAGGGTCGAGCGGGAGACCGCGCTGAGCCGCTGAACCCGGTCAGGCCGTTCCAGGGCGAGCAGGCCGTGCCCCGACCCCTAGTCGGGGTCCATGCCGCCGGCGCCCGCCGTGCCCTCGGGTGTCGACTCGTCCGGCGCCGTGTTGGCGGAACCCGACTGCTCGTCGGAGAACGTGGGCCGCGAGTGCTCGTCGGCGAAGTCGGGCTCCTCCTCCATGGAGGACGCGGTGACGGGATCGGGTTCCGGTGTCGTCATCCCCGTGGTGTATCCCGCCACCGCACGGCCAAACCGCACGGCCGAACCGGCCGGTCAGCCCTTGGTCGGCGGCACGTCGGTCGGCGAGGTGTCGGCGGGCTCGTCCTCGGCCGCCGGTGCGCCGTCCTCCGGGCGTTCCACGTTCACCGACCACGGACCGGCCAGCGCGGCGAACGCGGCCGCGGCCGTCACCACCGGCGCGGCGACGGCGGCGACCACCCCCGCGGTCACCGGGATGTCCAGCACCCGGTCGCCCTGAGAGTTGCGCACCACCACCCGGCGCGCGTTCCCCTCCTGCACGATCTGCCTGATCTTGTCCGTCAACGCCTCGACCCCCGGCGCCGGACGGCCCTCCTGCTCGGTCACGTCGACCACCCCCTTCACCGCCATCCTCCCGCGCCCCGGTCGGTCAGATCCAGTCACGCCGCTTGAACAGCCCGTACAGGCCCAGCGACAGCAGCAGCACGGCGATCGTGGACGTCCAGAACCCGGACGACGCGGCGAAACCGGGGTACGGCACGTTCTGCCCGTAGAACCCGGTCACCGCCGTCGGCACGGCGATGATCGCGGCCCAGCCGGTCACCTTCTTCATGATCAGGTTCAGCCGGTTGCCCTGGAGGTTGAGCTGGATGTCCCGGATGGTCGCGACCATGTCGCGCAACGACTCGGTCCACTCCGACGCGCGCAGCACGTGGTCGTAGACGTCCTGGTAGTACGGCGTCATCCGGCTGTCCACGACCCCGTGGTCGCGGCGGATCAGGCCGTTGAGCACCTCCCGCATCGGCAGCACGACCCGGCGCAGCGTCACCAGCGACTTGCGCATGGCCAACGCCCGCCGCTGCATGTCCGGGTCGTCCGGGCGCTCGGCGAACACCAGGTCCTCCAGGCCCTCGACGTGGTCGTCCAGCGCTTGCACGGCGTCGAAGTGGCTGTCCACCACGAAGTCCAGCAACCCGTGCAGCAGGAAACCGACCCCGCTGCCCGCCAGGCTCGCCGACTCGTCCCAGCGCCGCACCACGGCGGCCATGTCGAACCGGTCGTCGTTGCGGACCGTGACCAGCGCCCGCGGCGTCACGAACGCCGCCAGCTCGGCCGTGGTCAACCGGCCCGACGCCTCGTCCAGGGACACCGCGTACGCGTTCACCAGCAGGTGCGTGTCGTACTGGTACAGCTTGGGCCGCTCGTGGGCCTGCAACGCGTCCTCCACCGCCATCGCGTGCAGGCCCAGCCGGTCCGCGATGGCCGCCATGTCGGACTCGGTGGGGTCGCGCAGGTCGAGCCAGACGACGGCGCCCTCGTCCTCGATCAGCCGGGGCACGTCGGCGACCGGGAAGTCCTCGTCCACGAGCTTCCCGTCGCGGTACAGGCGGTTTCGGAGCACGTCACCCACCGTAAGCGACGCGGAGTGCCGCCGTGCCGGTGCGGGGCCCCTTCCCACGCTCGTGGACGGTCCCGGGCCGACGCCCTCAGCCGGTGACCAGGGTCAACCCGTACGCCGCCAGCGGCTCGGCGATCGGCTGGATCCAGGTGGTCCCGCCGGACGTGCAGGACCCGGTCCCGCCCGAGACCAGGCCGACCGCGCGGGCGGTGGAGCCGGACCCGGGGTTGGTGACCACCGGCGCGCCGGACGTGCCCGCCTCCGGGCACAGGTTGCCGCGGATCAGGCCGTGGACGCAGCCCTGCGGGTAGCACACCGTCTGGTTGATGCCGGTGACGCCGCCGCACCGCCACCCGGTGACCGGGCTGGAGTAGCACACCGACGAGCCGACGGGCGGGCTGGTGTAGCCGGTGATGGTGATGTCGCCGCCGGCGGCGTGGCGGTCGACCAGTGCCGTCGACACCGCGGCGGTCGACACGACCCGGATGAGGCCGTAGTCGTTGGACGGGAACGACGAGCCGGCCGCCGGTCCGATGTAACCGCCGACGCCGTGCCACTCGCTGCCCGCGGTCACGCAGTGCCCGGCGGACAGGACGTAGCGGACGGCGCCCGCGCGGGCGTTGAACCCCAGCGTGCACCGCGCGCCGCTGCTGTGGATGGTCTGGCCGGAGATCAGGTCCCACACCGGGCGCGGCGCTTCGGCGACGTGCTCGACGGTGACCCGGCCCGCGCCGAGCCCGGCCGCCCACTCGGCGACGCCCGCGGCGGAGCCGTGCACCGAGACCACCACCGAGTCGGCGCCGACGTGCCACCCGGTGACCGACCGCGGTCGCGTCTCAGCGTCCCGCTCCAGGGCGGCGGCGGCCCGGTCCAGGGCGGCGGTGGCCCGGTCCAGGGCGGCGGTGGACGGGGAGGCGGGCGCCCCGGACACCGGCCCGGCCTGGGTGAGCGCGAGACCGGCGGCCAGCACGGCCGCGCCGACCCGACGTGCGACACCGGCGAAGGTCATGGGCTCCTCCCTCCCGCACCGCGACCGTAGGGCTCCGGAGCACCCGCTGGGTATCGACCGTTCGTGGCCGGTTGCCGGTGGTCGCCACTGTCGGCAGAGTCGGCCGGGCCGATCCGCACCTACCCTGGTCAGGTGTGGATCGCGGTCCTGTGCGCGCTCACAGGTGCGGTGCTCAGCGCGGTGGGCGCGGCGCTGCAACACTCCGGCGTCCGGGACGTCGGTGACCTGACCGTGCGCCGGTTCACCCGACTGGTGGGCAACCGGCGGTGGCTGCTCGGGTTCTCGGTGCTGGTCGTCGCCGCGACGCTCCAGGTCCTCGCCCTGGCGATGGCCCCGGTGACGGTGGTGGCGCCGCTCGCGGTCCTGTCGCTGCCGATCATCGCGGCCATCGGCGTCACCCGCGTCACGCCGGTGTTCGCGGTGGCCGTGGGCGCGGCGACGGCCGGGGTGGCCACGTTCGTGGCGCTCGCCGCCCGGTCCGCGGTGACCACCGACGTGCCGCCCGCGGTGGCGTTGCGGGCCGGCCAGGTGGTGGCCGGGGTGGTGGGCGTGTTCGTCGTCGTGGCGGCGTTCCGGAGCGGCACCTCACGGGCCTTGGCGCTCGCCGCGGGCGCGGGCGCCGCGTACGGGTTGGTGGCGGTGCTCGTGCGGGACGTGGCGACCTCGCTGCCGGAGGTCCCGTGGGCGTCCTTCGTCGAGCTGGCGCTGGCGTTCCTGGTCGGCGCGTCGCTCGTCCAGCTGGGGTACGGCAGCGGTCCCGCCGACCTCGTGGTGGCCGGACAGACGGTGGTGAACCCGATCGTGGCGGCGTGGATCGGGATGGCGCTGCTGGACGAGACCCCGGACGCCGGTCGCGGCACGGTGGTCGCGCTGGTGGCGAGCGCCGCCGTGTCGCTGACCGGCATCGCCGCCATCGCGCGGTTCCACCACCGCCGGCTCGCGGGCAACAACCCGGGCGGTTGAGCTTGTGCCTGCCGTTGCTGGAACACCTAGCCTCCGCCGACATGACGATCGAGGTGTTGGACACCCACTCGGCCATGTCCGGAATCCTGCGGGCTGCGCGCGAGGACCGGCCCGCGCTGCTGAAGGCCATGCTGGAGCCCGCGGCGGGGATGTACCGGCACTTCCCCGGCGAGGTCGACCTGGTCGCCATGCACCGGATGGGCTCGGGCTTCCCGCTCGACCGCGACGAGGACCGGTGCCTGGAGGGGCTGGCGGCGTTGCGCGACGCCGACGCGTGGGGCCGGGTCGGGCGGGCGCTCGACTCGGCCCTCGCCGCGCAGCTCGCGGCCACCCCGCAGGTGGTGGCGCCGGACATCACCGTGCTGCTGGTCCTCGGCGACCCCGGTGACGACCACTTCACGGGCCCGAGCCTGGGCGTGACGGCGAACGGCAGCGTGACCGGGTACCTGTTCCTGAACCTGTGGCCGTACCCGGAGAACCTGGCGCGGCTGGAGGCGACGGCGGTCCACGAGCTGAACCACAACCTGCGCTACGGGCCGGGCGGCGTCGTGTGGGACCCGGCGACGGTCACCGTGGGCGAGCAGGTGGTGTCCGAGGGGCTGGCCGACGCGTTCGCCCGGCAGCTGTACGGCGACGAGCTCGGCCACACCCGCGTCGGCGTGCCGCACCTGCACGACGACGCGGTGTTCGACAAGGTCGTCTCCGGCCTGGAGGTGACCGGGATGCGGAACTTCACCGCGTGGGTCCACGGCGACGCCGCCGCCGTCCGGTACGGCGCGACACCGGTCGGGTTGCCGACCGGGGCCGGTTACGCCGTGGGCAACCGGCTGGTGGACGCCTACCTGGCCGCGACCGGCCGCACCGCGGCGCAGGCCCTGCCGGCGGACCGCCGGGAGGTGATCGACACCGCGCTGGCCCGGCTCCGGTAGCCGCTCGGTGGCGGCGCGGGATCCGACGACCTCACCCCGGGGGCGGGTCCGGCCCGGGTTCCTCGGCGAGGCGCTTGACGGTCGCCAGCCGTCGGTCCCAGTCGGACGCGAGCTTGGACAGCCACAGCGCGGTGGCGTTCAACGCCGCCGGCCGCACCGCGTACCGCACCTCGCGCCCGACGCGGTTGCCCGCGACCAGCCCGGCGGCGTCGAGCACCGCGAGGTGCTTGACCACGGCCTGCCGGGAGACCGGCAGCCGTTCGGCGAGCGCGGTGGCGGTGGCCTCGCCGCGGGCGGCGAGCAGGTCGAGCACCTGCCGCCGGGTGGGGTCGGCCAGCGCGGCCAGCACGTCGGCCGACTCGTTCCTCTTGGGACGTTCGTCAGTCACACCGGAAATTGTTCACGCACAACCACCTCCACGCGCGGCCGTCGCACGACCGCGGGTGGCCGGTCACGCGTTGGCGAGCAACCCCTCGAACACGGCCCGCGCCTCACCGCCGGGCCTGATGCCGAGGTCCGCGTCGAGCACCCGGCACAGCCTGCGGTAGACGTCGATCGCGCCGACGCGGTCACCCGTGTGCGCCAAGGCTCGCATCAACAACACCTGCGACGACTCCCTGGTGGGGTGGGCGGACGCCTGGGGCACCAGGAGGTCCGCCGCCTCGGCCCACGCGCCGAGCGCCGCTTTCGCCGTCGCCAGGTGTTCCACGGCGGTGAGCCTGCGCTCGCGCCACAGCGCGGCCACCGCCGTCGCCGGGCCGGACGGCACCAGGCCGACCAGGCCGTCGACCGGCCAGATCGCCAGCCCCGCGGTCAACGCGGCCACCGCGCACGACGCGTCGCCCAGTCGCAGCGCGGCCGCGCCGCGCCGCGCCAACCCGTCGGCGCACAGCGCGTCCACGGCGTCGGCGGGCACGTCGAGCCGGTAGCCGTGGCCCACGTGCACGAGGAGTCGGGAGAAGCCGGGGTTCGCCGCGTCCAGGCACCGGCGCAGCCGCGACGCGTACAGCTGGAGGTTCTTCACCGCGCTGCGCGGGGGTTCCTGCTCCCACAGGAAGTCCATCAGCCGATCGGTGGACACCGCCGCGCCGGCGTCCAGCGCCAGCGCCGCCAGCAACGTCCGCGCCTTCACCCCTCCCGGCACCACGTCGCGCACGGTCGGCCCGCTCACCGCCGGACCACCCAGCACCCGGACGTCGACCTCCTGCTCCACACGCAACGTCGAACAGACCGACACCCCGGATCTCCCCACCTCGAACCCCACCGACCACCGCACACGGTAGGTCGTGGTCCGAGCGGCGCGGCGGAAGTCCGAACACCGCGCACCACCGCCCGGCGCACCGCATACCGGACGTATACCGGCAGGTGGGAGCGTGCCGCTCGTTGCCCACGCCGCGGAGAGGCGCCCGATGACCCCGGACGAACCCGATTCGGATAACCGCAAGGCCGCCGGCCGGGTGGTCGGGGTCACCGCGCCCGGTCCCGGCCGGGCAGCTCGCCACCCGATCCACCGACGAAAGGACGTGACCGATGGACCTCACCTTCGACGACTCGGAGCTGGACCTCGGAGACCTGGCCGTCACCGCGATGCGCGACGCGGTCGCGCTGCCGGAGACGGGCGCCTCGGCGGCCGCGTGCTCGTGCAGCAGCACCTCGTGCTGCTGCTGTCAGCAGCCGCAGCTCCCGACGCACGGCTGAGTCGACGCGAACCGGGGGCGTCCGCTCGCGGGCGCCCCCGGCCCTCACCACGGGGAGCACCGGATGGCCACTGACCCGACGGGCCGCACCACCACCGAACTCGCGCCGTACGCGCTGGTCCGGGTCGCCGCGCTGCCGCACCCCCGACCGGTCGCGTCGGACTTCCGGACCGGGTTGGACGCGGTCGTGGCGGCGCACGCCCGGATCGCGGCGCGGGCGCCCGACCTCGCCGACGCGCTGCACGACAGCGCCGCCGGCCACTCGGCCGGGTTCCACCGGCGGGTCGTGCTCCCGTTGCGCCGCGACGTGCACAACGGTCGCGCGCCGCGCCCGGAGTCGACGGCGGAGCTGGGCGACCTGCCGGAACGGGTGCCCCTGCTCCGCGCCTGGCTGACCGCGCACGACGAGCTGGCGCGCGCGGTGGACGCGGTGCTGGCGGCGTGGCCGGACGAGCTGGCCGCGTCCCGGGCGTGGCTCGCGGAGGTGTGCGCGGCCGACCCGCTGCGCCGCGCGAGCGTGCTGACCGGCCCCGACCTGCTGCACGGCTTGGACCGCACCGCGCGCGGCCAGGGCGTGCCCGACCGGCGGGCGCGCAAGGCCGAGCCGACGACGCTCCGGTACGCGTTGCGCGCGACCGCGAAGACCAGTCCCCTGTCCTGGTACACGCACGTCGGTTGGGGCGCGTGGGGCGACGGGCCGTGGCCCGCGGCGGAGCCGGTGTCGCGCCCGGCCGTGCACCGCCTGCTGGTGACCAGGCTGCTCGACGCCTTGGGCCCCCGGCTGCCGCACCGGCTCGCTCCGGCCCTCCGCGAGCGCGACGGCCGGGTGCTGTTCCGCCGGGACGCCCCGGTGGAGGGCTCCGGCCGGGCCGCGGTGGTCCGCGAGGAGGAGGTGGACGTCGCCGCTTCCGGCCCGCTGCGGTTCGTGGTCGACCTCGTTCGGGGAGCCGGGCCCGACGGGCTGCCGCCCGCCCGGATCGCCGAGGCGCTGGCGGCGCGGTTGACCACCGCCGACGCGGATCACAAGGCGCACGACTTCGTGACCCGGACCCTGGCCGTGGGCCTGCTGGTGCCGGTACCGCCGATCCACCCCCAGGACCCGGACGCGGTGGGCTCGCTGGCCGCGTGGCTGGCGCCGACCGACGCCGACACCGCGGACCGGTTGACCGCGCTCGCCACCACCACGGCCGCGTTCGCGCACGCCGACCCGCCCGCCCGCGTCACCGCGCTGGCCGGGTTGGCCGCGGGCTGGCGCGACCTCGGCGAACGGGTGGGCGCGGACCTGACCGGCGTCACGCCGGTGGTCGAGGACGTGGTGCTGCCCGAGCCGGTGCCGGTGCCACCGGGCGCGGCGCCCGCGCTGACCCGCCTCACGCCGCTGCTGGTGGCGTTCGACCAGCAGGTCCTGCTGCGCCGGCTGATCCGGACCAGGTTCGTGGAGCGGTTCGGCGAGGGCGGTGACGCCTCGCCCGCCGAGTGCGCCGCGCCGCTGGCGCTGGCGTGGCAGGACTCGATGGACCCGGGCCTGGCCGACGACGCGCGGGACCCCGGTGTCCGCGCGGTCTTCCAGCTCCGCGAGAAGCTGGCCGGGCAGGTGCACGAGGGCGTCGTCACCGACGACGTGCTGCGGTCCGCGGTCGACCTGCTGCCCGCGTGGGCGACCCGGCGCACCGGCTCGTACGGCTTCTTCGCCCAGCCGACCCGCGACGGCCGGCTGGTGGTCAACCACGTCTACGCCGGGTTCGGCAAGTTCACCAGCCGCTTCCTCGACCTGCTGCCCGGCGCGCGCGACGCGGTGACCCGCCAGGTGTCCCGGCACACCACCGAACCCGTGCAGTTCCGGCCGGTGCAGGGCTTCAACGCGAACCTGCACCCCCTGCTCGGCGCGCGCGAGGTCGGCGAGGACGCCCGCTGGGCCGACCTGGTCGCCGACGAGCTGCGGGTGCGGCACGACCCGGTCGCCGACGAGGTGCGGTTGACCCACCGCGGCGTCCCGCTCGACGTGCTCTACCTGGGCTTCCTGATCCCGCCCGCGCTGCCGGACCGGCAGGTGGCGCTGTACTCCGACCTCGCCTGCGGGTGGGTCGACCTCGACCGGCTGCGCGCCGTCACCGAGGACGGCGGTGTCACCGCACGGGGCCGCCTGACCTTCGGGGACGTCGTGCTGGCGCGCCGTTCCTGGGACTTCGCCACGCCGCCGCCGGTCGGCGCGGAGGAGCGGGCCGCGCTGGACGTGGCCCGGTTGCGCGCCCGGCACGGGCTGCCGGAGCACGTGTTCGTCGGGCCGGACCGGGGGCCGGTGTCGGCCGACGCCTACCGACGCGCGCTCACGGCGGCCAAACCGCAGTACGCCGACCTCGGCGACCCGCTGCACCTGCGCTGCCTGCCCCGGCTGCTGGCCCGGTTCCCGGACGGCGTGCGGCTGACCGAGGCGCTGCCGGTGCCCGGCGCCGGGTCGCCGACCGGCCGGGTGGTCGAACTGATCGCGGAAACGTACTGGAGGGCTTCGTGACCGATGTCGTCTGCTACTACCACAACCCGGTGAAGGCGCCCCTCCTCCGCGACGCCGTGCTGCCCGCGCTCGCCGAGGCCGAGGACGCCGGCGCCACCGGGCACGTGGAGCGGCACTGGTTGCACGGGCCGCACGTGCGGGTGCGGCTCGACGGTCCGGAGGCCGCCGACCTCGTCGCCTCGCGGCTGCGGGCGCACCTGGCCGCGCGACCGTCCACCGCGGCGGCGGACCCGGCGGCATTGTTGGCGCAGTCCCGGCGGAACGGGATCGCCGAACTCGTGCCGCCGCCCTACGAGCCGATCCACCCGGACAACACCGTGCTCGTCGAGCCGACCGACCTCGCCGACCTGCGCCGGCTGCTGGGTTCCGACGTGCTGGTCGACCTGCGCGCCCGGTGCCTGCGGCTGGGCGTGCCCGCGATCGCCGACGCCGTGGCGGTGGACGGGACCGGCCCGTCACGCGTGCAGTCGGCCGTGGTGGCGATGGCGGCGCACGCGAGCCGGTTCCCGGCGGGCCTCGTCAACGGCTACCACTCGTTCCTGTCCCACCTGGAGGGCTTCCTGCTGCACAGCGATCCCGACGGCGTGCTGCGCGACCGGTTCGACCGGGTGTGGGAGCGCAACGCCGACCCGGTGGTGGACACCGTGCGTGGTGTCGCCGAGGGCGACGTCACCACGCCGTGGGTCACCTGGACGGACGCCTCCCGCGCGTTGATCGAGGAGGTCTTCGACCGCGGCGACCTGCCCACGGCCTACTCGGCGCACCTCGGCGAGCGCGCCGTGGCGATGGGCGAGGAGGAGGCGATCCGGCGCTGGAACCGCGCCGACGACGACCCGGTCAGCGAGTACCACGCCAGGTTGCGCGACGTCGACTTCGACCACCCGGCCTACCAGCGCCCGGTCACCGTCTACCGCTTCGGCACCAACGTGCTCTACCAGCTGCTGGCCGTGTGCGACGTGACGCCGGTCGAGCGCTACCTGGCCGCGAGCCTGGTCGTGCGGGCGGTGCAGCGGATCACCGGGATCGGCTGGTCGGAGCACGTCGCGCAGATGGCGCGGGTGGCGAGGTGAGCGGGGTCCTGCTGCGGCTGCGGCCGATCGCGCACGCGACGCCCACGGAGACCGGCCTGCACGTGCGGGGATGGCGTTCCAGCTTCACCCTCGACGGCGGCAGGGGGCTGTGGACGATCTGGGAACGCCTGGCCGGTCCGCTGGCCGAGGGCGTGCCGCCGGAGCAGCTGGCGGTGCCGGAGCACGCGTCGCCCGCGGTGGCCCGGGCGCTGGAACTGCTCATCGGACAGCTGCGGGAGCACGACCTGCTGGTGGAGGTGCCCGCCGAGTGGGGCCCCGACGCGCCGCCCGAGGACATCGCGAGCTGGCTGGAGTCCGTCGCGCCGGCACCGCTGGAGGCGTGGCGCCGGCTCCGGTCGGCGACGGTCGAGGTGATCGGCGAGGGCGCCCTGGCCGCTGCCGCGCGGCGCGCGCTCGGCGCGGCGGGGCTGGAGGTGACCGCCCGGTCCGGGCCGGGGCTGCTCCTGGTCGCCGGGGAGCACGCCGTCGCGGCCGGGTGCGCCGCCGAGGTCGGTTTCGCGGTCGCACCCGGCCCGGTCGCCGACGTGACGGCGGACGCGGCGGCGGTGGCGGACCGGTTGGCGGGCACTGCCGGGGAGCCGCCGGAGGTGCTGGCCGCCCTGGTCGGCTCGGCCGCCGCGCACCGGCTGGTCTGCGCGTTGGGCGGGTTGCCCGACCCGTCGGGCGAGGTGGTCGACATGTGGAGCGACGTGCCGCCCGGCGGCCCGCCGCACCAGGCCGTCCTGGTGGCCCGGGTCGACCCGCTGCACGCCGAGTACCACCCGTGGCTGTCCGCCGTCCGCCCGCGGGAGCCGAACGGCACGCTGCTGGACGTGCTGGGCGACCGCGAACTGGGCCCCGTCCCCACCCCGCTGCCCGGCGACCTGCCGCAGCTGCCGGTGAAGCTGGCGGCGTCCGGTGACGTGATCGGGTACGGGACCACCGAGCACGCCGCCCGGCTCGACGCCCTGCTGCGCGCCGCGCGTCGGCTCGCGCCGGAGGGCGCGGTGCTCGGCGCGGACCGGGTGCACGCCCTCGGGCTGGCCCTGCGCACGGCGGTCCGGCGGCTGCCCGGCACGCCGGTCGCGGAGTCGGAGTGGTCTGCCGACCCGACCGCCCGGCGCTGGTGGAAGGCCGTGGCGCTGCGGTTCGCGCTGCCCGCCGCGGTGGAGGTGACCCGGCTCGGGGACGGCGTGGTGCGGGCCGTGGTCCGGGCGGACGGCAAGGAGCTGTCCTGGGCGGTCGAGGCCGAACCGGCGGACGCCGTCGCGTTCGCCGCCCTGGCAGCGGCCGGATCGGCGCAGGCCGGATCGGGCGCCGGGCCCGTCGTCCTCTGCGGAGCCGCGCCCGTGCCCACCCCTGACGCGGCCGCCGCGCCGTGGACCAACCGCGACTGGTACTGGCCCTACGGGTTGCGTGACGCCGAAGACGCGTTCCAGGAGGCCCTGCGCGCGCTCGCGGCCGACGTCAAGCCGGTGCACCTCGGCCCGGTGCTGGAAGCCGCCGGGCTGGTGGCGTTCGCGGCGCCCGAGGAGGGCCGGTGACCGTGCGGGTGGTGGAGCTGACCGACTACACGATCGGCGACCTGGCCGACGTCGGCGCGGACGGTCCCGTGCTGCCGGTGCGGTTCGACGGCGCGCTGGTGCTGATCGGGCCGGTGTCGGACGGCGTGTGCGTGAGCTGCGCCGAGGACGCCCGCCTCGCCACGCTCGGCGAGTCGGTACCGCGCGGCAACCCGCGGATGCGGTTGGGCGGCACTGCCCCGCCGACCCTGCGGCCGCTGCTGGCCCTGCTGGTGGACCGCGTGCTGGCCGACCCGGAGGGGCACCGCGACCGGGTCCTGGCGCTGCGGACCGACCTGGCGACCGTGGGCGAGCACCGGGTGCGCCCCCGGCCGGGCGGCTGCCCGACGTGCGGCCCGCTGCCCGAGGACTCCCCGGAGGCCGCGGCGGTCGTCCGCGCGCCCGTGCCGGTGACGCCCGGAACGCTGCGCGGCCCGAACCCGCTCACCGGGGGCGACGCCCTGCACCGCGAGCTGTTCGACCTCAGGCACGGTCCGGTGGGCGGGATGCACCGCATCGGCGACCTGACCGTGGCGGCGGTCAGCGCCGAACTGGGCGGCGGCCAGGCGGGCTTCGGTCGCACCGCCGACTACGCCGAGGCCGAACGCGTCGCGCTGTACGAGGCGGTCGAACGGCACGCGGGGCTGCGCCCCCGGCGCGTCACCACGGTGCTGGAGGCGTCGTTCGCCGAACTGGGCGACCGCGCGCTGGACCCGACCCGCCTCGGTCTGCCCGACCACGAGTCACCGCACGTCGTGCCCTACAACCCGGACGTGCGGACCCGATGGGTGCACGGCTGGTCCTACACCCACGCCCGCCCCGTCGCGGTGCCCGAGCACGTGGCCTACTGGGGCCCGGCGGTGGGACCCCGGTTCGTGGACGAGACGTCCAACGGCTGCGGCGCCGGCAACAGCCTCACCGAGGCCGTGCTGTACGGGCTGTTCGAGGTCGCCGAGCGGGACGCGTTCCTGACCGCCTGGTACGGCCGCGCCCGGCTGCCCCGGCTGCGGGTGCGCGACGACGTGACCGGGCACATCGCGGACCGGCTGGACCAGCTCGGCTACCGGCTGGAGCTGTACGACGCCACCAACGACCTGGGCGTGCCGTCCGTGCTGTCGCTCGCCCGCTGCACGTCACCGCGACCGCAGCTGCCCAGGGCGTTCTTCGCCGCCGGCGCGGGTCTGGACCCGGACGCGGCGATGCGCTCGGCGGCGGCCGAGGTCGCGATGGACGTGGAGGCGGGCGCCAAGCGGTACCGCGTCGAACCCGGCGACTACGACCCGGACCGGTTGCGCCGGCTGCTGCGCGAGCCGCGGCTGATCCGCAGCATGGACGACCACGTGAACGTCAACGGGCTGCCGGAAGCCGCCGAGCGGTACGACTTCCTGGCCGACGGCCCGGAGTACGACCTCGTGACGCCCGACGTGCCGCGCGACGACCTGGACGCGCTGCTGGAGCACTACGTGCGCCGGTGGGCGGAGCTGGACCTGGAGGTGATCGCGGTCGACCAGAGCGACCCGGTGGTGCGCGACCGGCTCGGCCTGCACTCGGCCAAGGTGATCGTGCCCGGTGCGGTGCCGATGACGTTCGGCGAGCTGAACCGGCGCACCCGCGGCCTGCCGCGGCTGCGCCTGGCCGGCGACCCGCTGCCCCACCCGTTCCCGTGAGCGCGGAGTCCGCGGCGCTGGCCGCCGCCTACAGCCACGGTCCCGGGCGGGTGGTCGAGCCCGGCACGTCGCCGCGCACGGCCGCTGCCTCGGGACCGCGCGTGCCACTGGCGGCGTTGGCCGCGCAGGGCCCCTTCGGCGAGGCGCTGGCGCGGTTGCTGACCGACGTCGCGACACCGCTGCGGTGGGAACCGTGGAACCAGTACAACGACCACCGGTCGTACCCGTCCGCGCGTGCCGCGTCCACTGTGGACCTGGCGCTGGCGGTCGGCGCGCGGCGGTGGGTGCTGGACCCCGTGCGGCGGGCCCTGGTCGGTGACGGGACGCCCGTGCCGGACGGTCCCGCGCGGGTCGAGCTGGTCCGCCGCCGCGACCGCCTGTCCCCCGGCTACCGCGAGTTCGGCGACGTGCTGACCGAGCTGGAGGTCGGTCACGTCGCGGCGGCGCTGGTCGAGCACGCGGCCCGGCTCGGTCTCGGCGCCAGGGCCGACGGGCTGACCGTCACCGTGGCGTTCGACGGTGGTACCACCGGCCCGGTATCCGTCCCACACCGCAGTTCAGGCGTTGGTCCACGTGGTATCGCGGCCGACCCGAGGCCGCTGCCCGCGGGCGTGCTGGACGCCGTGGTCGAGGCCGTCAACCACCCGCCGGCCGGTTCACCGGTGCGCGCCGACCTGCGGCACCGGTTGGCCGTGCGCAACGTCGAGGGCGTCGCCGACGGCTGGTACGCGGTGACCGGCGGCCTGCGGCTGGTCGAGCCGGGACCGGCCGTACCCGGCCTGCGACCGGTGTTCGGGCACCCGCCCGGCACCCTCGACATCGCCTCGATGAACCTCGCCCTGGTGACGACCGGCGACCCGGCCGCCGCGGTGGCGTCGGACGGGCCGGACGGCTACCGGGCGCTGCTGCGCGCCGCCGGCGCCACCGCGCAGCACGTGGGCACGGCCGCCGCGGCCGAGGGCGCGTTCTGCCGCCCGGTCCGCAGCACCGACGACGGCCCGCTGGAGGCCCTGGCCGGCGCGCCGCCGTCGCACTCGCTGCTCTACCTGCTCCTGGCCGGCCGCCCGCGCGGCACCGGCTTCGCCTACGACCTCACACCCCTGGAGGCGCGATGACGTGGACCAGCCTGCACGTGCGGCTGTCCTGGTCGGTCGAGGACGTCGACGCGTTCATCGCCGACGTCCTCGCACCGGAGCTGGACGGGCGGCGGCGGCAGGGGCGCCTCGCCGACTGGTTCTACATCCGGTACTGGCGGACCGGCCCGCACCTGCGCGTCCGGCTGCGGGACGCCACCGAGGACCTGGCCGACCGGCTGCGCGACCTCGTCGCACTGGCGGATCACCCAGTCGTGGACGTGGACCCGTCCGCGTTCGACGGCTGGCTGCCGCACGGCGACGTCCGCGAGACGCCCTACGAGCCCGAGGTGGACCGGTACGGCGGCCCGGACGCGCTGCCCGTGGCCGAGGAGGTGTTCTGCCGCAGCACCGAGGTGGCGGTCGCCGTGCTCCGGTCCGTCCGCACGCGGGGCGCGAAGTTCACCGCCGCCGTGGAGCTGGCGATGGCCACGACCACCGCGCTGAAGCTGGACCGGGTGGAGGCGGCGTCCTGGCTGCGGTCGCTGGCCACGGGGTGGCGCCAGGTCGACGAGCCCGGCTCCCCTCCCCCGCTCGGCTCGCACCTCGCCGCCCGGACGCTGCACGAGGCCCGCGCGGCCGCCCTCGCCACCCGCTGGGACCGGCTCGAATCGCACGCCACCGGCGCCGTGGCGCACTGGGCCGAGCAGGTGCGCGCGGACCTGCCGCGCTACGTCTGGGGCTCACAGCTGCACATGCTGTTCAACCGCCTGGGCGTCGACCCGGAGGAGGAGCGCACCGTCTGCCGCCTGGTGGCGATGACGGCCGAGGAGCCGGACGGGCCGCTCCCGTTCCACCAGGACGGCGCGACCGCGCCCGACCGGCACTACCTCGCCGCCAGCCGGTTCCACCCCGGCGTGCCGGACCAGGGTCCCCTCGCCGTCCCGGTGGCGCCGGCCCCGAGGCCGCCGTGGTGGCGTGACGTGCCGCTGCCCGCGGGCGCGACCGTGCCGGGCTCGCTGGCCGACGCCCTGCTGACCCGGCGCACCGCCCGCGGCGAGGAGCCGGCCGGCCCGCTCGACGCCGACCGGTTGGCGACCCTGCTGTGGACGGCGCAGGGCGCGTTGCCGGACGGCCGCCGGCCGTACCCGAGCGCGGGCGCCCGGCACAGCGCCCGGCTGCGGCTGGTCGCGTGGCGGGTGACCGGCCTGGAGCCGGGCGTGTACGACGTGGACGAGGTCCGGCGCACCCTGGTCGAGGTCGCGCCCGCGCCGCCGGTGGCGGACGTCAGCGCGTCCTCGATGTGGTTCGGCCACGGCGACGGCCGGGTGGACCTGACCACCACGCCCGCGGTGCTGGCGCTGTACACGCGGGTGAGCGCGCTGCGGAAGGCGTACGGCCTGCGCGCGCTGCGGTTGGCGTTCACCGAGGCCGGGCACCTGGCGCAGAACCTGGCCCTGGTCGCCGGGGCGTCCGGGTTGGCGCTGGGCATGATCGGCGGCTTCTACGACGACCTGGCCCACGACGTGCTGTGCCTGGACGGCGTGGACGACGCGCTGGTCTACCTGATGCCCGTCGCGGTCCGGGCCGACGCGGCGGGTTAGCGGCCCGCGGTCGTGCGGGTAAAGTCGCCCCGGTGGGGGAGATCGTGCGCATCGGGGTGTTCTACGACGGTACGTGGTTCGCTTACCTGAGCGACTTCTACGCGACCGAGCACCCGCGCGCGGCCCGGGTTTCGCTGGACGGTTTCCACGACGCGTTGCGGTGGCACGCCCACAAGGTGACCAAGACCGCGTTGGACGACTGCGTGCTGCACGAGGCGCACTACGTGCGCGGGCGGATCGAGACGCCGGCCGCGTCGTTCGACGCCGCCCTGACCGCCGCCGGGGTCACGCGGCACGACTTGCCGCTGCACGGCGGCAAGGAGAAGGGAGTGGACGTCCACTTCGCACTCGAAGCGTGGGAACGCGCCACGACCGTGCCGCTGGAGTGGGTCGTGCTGGTCACCGGCGACGCCGACTTCACCCCGTTGGCGACCCGGTTGGCAAGGCGGGGCGTCGGCGTGGTGGTGCCGGTGGTCGACGGCGTGTTCCGCGAGTCGACGACCCCGGAGTGGATGCCGCGCACCGCCGCGCCGCTGCGGGCCGCCGCGACGCTGACGCCGTCCTTCGACGACCTGTTCACGCCGTCCGGCCAGCCCGGCTACCCGCTGCGCCCGCCGTTCGTGCGCTCCAGCCAGGCCGTCCCCTCGCCCGCCGGCGCACCGCGCGGTCGCCGCCGCGGCACCGTGACCGGCTGGCGGGCGGGGCAGGCGCACGGCTTCATCACCGACTCCCGCGGCGGCTCGTGGTTCGCCTCGAAGGACGACCTGCCGGCGGGCCGCGCCATGCTGCCCACCGGCACACCGGTGTCGTTCACCGGCTCCCCCGCGCCACCCGAGGGCCGCAAGTACCCGCGCGCGTACTCGATCCGCCCTGAATGACCGGTCACCCCGACCGCCGCTCATCCGCGCTCGGCGGACATCCCTGCGGCTCCTCGTCCACATCGGACCCATCGTCCTCAAGGAACGTCAGCCCCCCGGAGCAACCACGGGCGCAGTGAGGCGTCCCGCTTGGTATAGCCGTCCCGCTGCCCCCTGTGAGGTCCCACCATGACGCTGCTCCGCACCCTTTCCGCGTTACTGACGGCGGTCACGGCCGCCGTCCTCGTCACGCCACCGGCCTCCGCCGCCATCCCCGGCGAGGAGGTGGTCATGTCCCCGCCTCCCCGGCTCGGGTCGTCCGTCAGCCGGATCAGCACGGTGTCCTGCCCGGCGGGCAAGCAGCTGGTCGGCGCGTTCGCCTACGTCCGGGGCAACAGGCGGGACGTGCTGGTCACCGGGCTGACGCTGACGGCGACCTTCGCCGTGGCGGTTGCCCAGGAGGACCAGGACGGCACCACCGACGACTGGGGCCTGGTGCTGGAGGTGGTGTGCGCGCTGCCCGTTCCCGGGCACGCGGTCGTCCGGGTCTCGTCGGCCCCCACGTCCGTGAACAAGCAGGTGCGCGCCACCTGCCCGACCGGCAAGAAGCTCCTCGCGTCCGGGTGGGACACCCAGGGCGCGGGTCAGGTCCACGTCAACCAGATCGCGCAGTCGGCGGACCTGACGAGCGTCGCGGTGACCGGCATGGAGGACCCCGACGGGTACGCGGGCGACTGGCGGCTGACCACCTACGCGGTGTGCGCGAACCCGTTGCCCGGCCAGGAGCTGCGCACCGCGACCTCGCCGGTGGACCACGGCGACAAGTGGTTCGACGTGAAGTGCGACTGGGACCAGCGGCGGCTGTCGGCGGGCTGGTCGTTCATCGGCACGGCCGGCGTGACGCCCGCCGGGCAGGTGCTGCCGAACATTTGGGCCACCGGCACGTCCTGGTACGAGCTGGACGTCTGGGAGGACGACGACGGTTTCGCGCACGACTGGTACGCGATCGGGCGGGTCGTCTGCGTGGACCGCTGACCCGGTTCAGCGCTCGCGCGGTGGTGCGGTGCTCTGCCGCACCACCAGCTCGGTCGCGAGGTCGATCCGCTGGTGCGGCGGCTGCCGACCGCGGGCCAGGGTGATCACCATCTGCGCGGCGATGGCGGCCATGTCCCGAAGGGGCTGGTGCACGGTGGTCAGCGGCGGCCCGATCCACTCGGTGATCGTCAGGTCGTCGTAGCCGATGACGGACAGGTCGTCGGGCACGGACAGGCCCAGCTCGTGCGCCGCGCGCAGCACGCCCAGCGCCTGGTAGTCCGACCCGGCGAAGATCGCGGTCGGCCGGTCCGCGCGGTCGAGCAGGTCGATGCCGTGCAGGTAGCCGCTGTGCGCGCGGAACTCGCCCCGGCGCACGTGGTCGGGTTCCGCGGGCAGCCCCTCGGCGGCCAGCGCGCTGTGGAAACCGCCCAACCGGGCGCGGCTGCACAGCAGCGAGGTCGGGCCGGAGATGACACCGATGCGCCGGTGCCCGAGGTCGGTCAGGTGGCGGGCCGCGGCCACTCCGCCCGCCCAGTTCGCCGAGCCGACCACCGGCACGCCCGGCGGCAGGTCCTCGGCGGTGTCCACGAAGACGAACGGGATGCCGGACGCGGTCAACCGGCGGCGCTGCAGGTCGTCCAGCTCGATCAGCACGAAGATGACGCCGAGCGGCCTGCGGGCGAGCAGGTTGTCGAACCACCCGGCCCCCGGCCTGCGCGCGCCGTCCAGTTCGGACAGCACCAGCGCCACCCGCTCGGCGGTCGCCACCTGCTCGACGCCGCGGATCAGCTCCATGGCCCACTCGGAGTGCATGTGGTCGAAGACCAGCTCGACCATGCCCGGCCGGGCCGACCGGCCACCCGGGCGCCCGTGCCGCCCGGCGACGTTCCCGGCGCCCGGCCTGCGGTCGACGGGCCTCGGACCGCCCGCCCCGCCCCGCGCCGGGATGCCGTTCCGACCGCCCGGCACACCGGGGTTCCAGGACTTCCGCGACGTCATCATGCCCGTTCCCTTGTCCACGAGGTCGTCGTACGAGGATCGGCGGAGGCGCAGCCTCCACCACCGTACGACGGGAACCGCCCCTCCCCCCGATTGAGACGCACCACGACGATCGACGACCGGCAGCCCGCGGTCTCAGTTCGCGAGGGCGCGCGGAGGTGCGGTGCTGTCCCGGACGATGAGGGTGGTGGCCAGCTCGACCCGGTTCCGGGCGGGCGGCCGACCGGCGGCCAGCGCCAGGACCAGCTCGGTGGCGGCGGCGCCCATCTCGACCATGGGCTGCCGCACGGTGGTCAGCGGCGGACCGCTCCACCGGCCGGCCGAGATGTCGTCGAAGCCGACCACGCTCAGGTCCTGCGGCACGCGCACGCCCTCCTGCCGGGCCGCCTCGTAGACGCCGAGCGCCTGGAGGTCGTTGCCGCACAGCACCGCGGTCGGCGGGTCCGGCAGGCGCAGCAGCTCGCGCCCGTGGGCGAGACCGTCCTCGAACGCGAACCAGTGCCCGATGCGCACCAACCGGTCGTCCAACGGCACGCCCTGCCCCTCCATCGCCGCGCGGACACCGCCCAACCTGGCCCGCGCGCACATCCGGTCGACCGGGCCCGTGATGACCGCGATGCGCCGGTGGCCGAGGTCGAGCAGGTGCCGGGCGGCGGCGATCGCGCCGCTCCAGTTGCCCGCGCCGACCGACGGCACCGAGTGCTCCGGCTCGCCCAGCGGGTCGAGCGCGACCAGGGGTATGCCGCTGGTGGCCAGCAGGCCGTGCTGCTCGCTGGTGAAGCCGAGGTGCACCGCGACGACGCCGAACGGCCGGCGCGCCAGCAGGTCGTGCGCCCAGGACCGACCGGTCGGCGTGTTCCGCACGGCGTCGATGAACCCGACGGCCAGCCGGTGCCCGCTCGCGACCTGCTCGACGCCGCGCATGATCTCGACCGCCAGGTAGCTGTGCATGCCGAAGAAGACGACCTCGACGTTCGGCGCCCGCACGACCGCCTCCGGCCTACGGTAGCCGTGGTCGCGCAGCGCCGCCTCGACCCGGCGGCGGGTCGTCGCCGCCACGCCCGGACGCCCGTTGAGCACCTTCGACACCGTCGGCGCGGACACACCGGCCAGCTGGGCGACCGCCGCGACGGTCAGCTCGCCGCGCCGCCGGCCACTCCGACGCGCGCCCTCGGCCTCGTCCGGCGCCGGGTGGCCGTTCGCCGGCGGGTTGCGCAGCTCCTCCACCGCGCCGAGCAGCCGGACGCGGACCGCCTCCGCCTCGCGGTGCGCCGCGGGACCGGCCGGGACCGTCTCCGTCAGGTAGCGCCGCTTGCCCGAGCCGCGGTCGACACCCGCGTACACCCGCACCCGCAGCGACCCGCTCGGCAACTGCTCGACCTCGCCGCGCGCCTGCCGCCCTTTACCGGCATCTGCCATGGAGCCACGATAACCGAAAAGAAAACATCAAAGCGGTGACGGAAGGCTCCACGTGTGGCTCCACGAAACCCGATCTCGAATCTTCCGAGTATGGCCGCACAAGACCGTGCGCCGTGGCGCCGATGGCCGCCGTTCGGCCGTGTCGATCCCAAGCGACCGGGTGTGCACCGTACGGCCGTTCGGACGTGTCTCGGTGCGCGAGTGCCGTAGCGTTCCACCCGTGACCCGCTTGCCAGGCAGGACCACCGCCACCGCGTTGCTGCTCCCGTTCGCGTTCCTCGCCGCCGCGTGCGGCGCCGAGGACGTCTCCGCGCCGACGTCGACGTCACCGCCGTCGACTTGGATCGAGGTGACGTCACCGGTCGAGGGCACCCGACCGGACGAACCGGCCGTGTCCACCCCGAAGCGGTTCGTGGACGGTGACGTGTGCGCGCTGCTCGGCGAGCAGGAGATCACCGATGCCGCAGGGACGCCCTACGCGCGGCGGATCTCGGCCGAGCCGGGCGAGCGGTGCACGTGGCAGCTCGGCGACACGCCCGACGACAACGGTCAGCCGGTGGAGGTCTTCTTCGTCCACGTGCAGCCCGCGGACAGGTGGCTGGGCGTCGAGCAGGGCTCGGTGAAGGGCCACCCCACGCGGCGGCAGGACCGCGACGGGATCTGCATGCTGCGGATCGCGCTGCACCAGCCGGGGAGCGGGCGGTCCGAGAGGGCCGTCATGTCGGTCAACCTGAGGCTGGCCGACCGCACCGCCGACGCGTGCCCGGCGGCGCAGTCGCTGGCCGAACTCGTGCTGGACCGGCTGCCCGCCGCCTGACCGCGTCCGCTTCCCCTGACCACGCCCGCTCCACTGACCACGCCCGCTCCACTGACCAAGGCCCGGTCGCGGGGTCAGGTCGACCAGGGCGCCCCGCTGCCCGCCATGCTGCCGTAGAACGGGTGGCCCTCGGTGATCTCGCCCCGGCTGATCGTCCGCCCGGTGAACGCGGACGCGTAGACCGCCGCGATGAACTCCACGGTCGTCCTGGTGTCGGCGGTGGAGACCGGCGGCGGCGTGCCCGCGTCGAGCGCGTCGAGCACGGCGGTGAACTGCGCGGTGTGGCCGCTGGGCGTGTCCGCCTCGCCCGTCCACGCTCCGGTGACGAGGCCGGGTGCGGGGGTGAACGTCCAGTTGGTGTCGGAGTAGCCGTAGAGGTGTTCGAGGTCGACGGTGCCCAGTTCGAAGTCGAAGCGCAGCCTGCTGGTCTGGCGCGGTGAGACCAGCGAGTTGACCACGGTGGCCAGCGCGCCGGAGTCGAACCGCACGAGCGCGGCGGACACGTCCTCGGTCTCGGTGTCGCGGGCCTGGCGCGCGGCGACCGCGCTGACGCTGCTCCACGGCCCGAGGATCGACAGCAGCAGGTCGAACTGGTGGATGCCGTGCCCCATCGTCGGGCCGCCGCCCTCCAGCTCCCAACTGCCCCGCCACGGCACGGTGAAGTACTCGTCGTCGCGGAACCACAGAGTGTCCGCCGACGCCAGCAGCGGCCGCCCCAACGCGCCTTCCGCCACCAGCCGCCGCAGGCGGACCGCCCCGGAGCCGAACCGGTGCTGGAACACGGTGGCGACCGGCGCCCCGGCCCCCGCCTCGGCGGCCCGCAGCCGGTCCAGCTCGGCCAGCGACAGCACCGGCGGCTTCTCGACCAGCGGCGACGCGCCCGCCGCCAGGCACTCCAGCGCGAGGGGCAGGTGGGAGCCCGGAGGTGTGCAGAGGTGCACCAGGTCGGGCCGCTCGGCGTCGAGCAGTTCGGCCAGGCTCGCGAAGGCGGGCACGTCCCACTCCGCCGCGAACCTGGCCGCCCGCTCGGCCTCGACGTCGACGACCCCGATGAGCCGCGCCCGGTCACCGGCCTGGGCGATGGCCTCGGCGTGCGCCCCGGCGATGGCCCCCGTGCCGACGATGGCGCAGGTGCGGGTACGAGTGGTCACGGAAGGTTCTCCTGGTGAAGTGGAGGAGCGGTGGGAGTCGCGGGTGGGCGCGGTCCTTCGCGGACGTCGTAGGGGCGCAGGCGTCCGCACATGCCGAACGTCCGCCCCGGCGCGGCCGCTTCGACCACGGCGGCCCGGTCGAGGTGCCCCGCCGTCCCCGCTGCCAGCGCGTTCGCCACCGCCAGGCCGGCCTCGGCCTGCCGGAGCGGCCCGTCGCGCACGATCGCGGGCCAAGCGGCGGCCCGCGCGCCGACCAACGCCGTCGCCGCGGCGTAGAACTCCCGCAGCGGCCCCAGGTCACCGTCGCGGACCGCGTCCCGGATTCGGACGAACCCCTCCACGGCCAGGTCACGGCGACGCCGCGCGTCCACCACGCGTTCCGCCTCCGTCGCCCGCTCCGGCAACGTCGCCGCGGCGCGGTAGCGGTCCGGGTCGGCCAGCACGTCGGGCGGGAACGTCATGACCGCGTCGCCCGCCTCCGGCAGCCCGGCGTTGTCCATCAGCACCACCACCCGCAACCCGCCGTGGTTGACCGCGCGGTGGATGGTCCCGGGGGTGAACCAAACCACCGACCCGGCACGGAGGGTGATCTCGCGGCAACCGTCGAGGGTCACGGTGTGCAACTCCCCCGTCCCACCCACGACCACGTAACACTCGGTGGAGGCCAGGTGCAGGTGCGGGCTGCCACCGACCACGCCGTCCGGCGCGGGGTCGTCGTAGACGTCGAGGAACGACAGCGACGCGCCGCCCGGGAACGTGCTCACCCCGCACGCCCGAGCACGTCGCGCACGGCGTCCGCCAACGCCGCCGCATCCCCGGCGCCGCCGTCGGCCACCCCGGCGCCGTAGCGGAACCGCACCACCTCACCATCGGCGACGACCAGCTCCTCGCTGAAGAACGGGGCCGGGTTGAGGCACGCGAAGTTCTCCGACCGGGTGAACCAGCGCGGCGGGTGGTGCGGGTTGGCCGAGTGGTCGACCACCAGGACCAGGGACTCCGCGTCGTCGCCGTCGTGCCGCCCGGTGAAGGCCATCCACTCGCCACGCCGACCGCGCAGCTCGTCGCCGCCCACCCCGTCGGGCGACACGACCTGCCCACCGGTGAACGAGCGCGGCCCGCGCCAGAACAACCCGCCGTAACCGGCGTTCTCCCGGCCGCGGGTGGTCGGCGAGCCGAACGCGATGTCCCGCCCGGACGTGTTGGTCATCGCGGTGTCGAAGGTCAGCGCCCACGCCGCGGCCGACACCAGAGTCACCGCAACCGTGCGACGCTCGGTAATGATCGTCTGCCCGGATTGGGTGATCCATTCCAGCTCATGGGTGAACCACGCCGACCCGCCCTCCGCGCCGACGTCGATCACCCGTCGGTGCTGCTGCGTGCCGTTGTTGTCCAGCTGCACGTACGACCGGCCGTGGACGTAGGTCGGCCCGCCCCAGAAGTTCTCGTCCCCGACGTTCGGCAACGACCAGGCGATGCCCTTGTGCCACACGTGGTCGTGCGGTCGGAACAGGCTCACCAACCGCCCCGCCCTGGTCCGGACGGGGTGCAGGAACGGCTTGGGCGACTCCAGCCGCGGGGTGTCGGGCACGTACGTGTAGTGGACGAGGTCCACCACCCCGTCACCGACGGTCAACGAGGACCCGACGTCGTGTCGGACCGCGAGTGCGCTCAAGGACCCATCTCCTCGCATCGGGGCGGCGGACACCTCGACCTTCGACCGGACGCCGCCGACCGGTCAAGGGGACGGTCTCGACCGGTCGGGTCCTCGTGCTGGTGCACGGCGCGTTCGCGGACGGCTCCAGCCGGGGCCCGTCATCGACCGGCTGCGGGCACGGGGCGTCGAAGCGCTCGCGGTGAGCAACCCGCTGCGCGGCCTCGCGCACGACGGCTCGGTCATCACGCACGCAGACAGCAAACCCTCAACGCCAAGGCCCTCGTGCACGTGGCTGCGTTCGGCGTCGACAAGGGCGAGAGCGTGTTCGCCGCCGACCTCCCGGCCGAGGTCACCGCGGTCAGCCGGCCCCCGATCGCCTCGCTCTCCTGACCGACCTCCGGACCGGGAGAGCGGCGTGGCCGACCGAGGTCGGCCACGCCGCGGCGGTCAGCCGATCTTCCCGACCCCCGCGCCCGCCATGACGGCGGCCTTCACGCTGTTCGGGTCGTCCAACGTGTAGGGGTAGTAGTCGCGCGGCTCCTGGACGGCGCCGCTGCAGTCGGGCTGGCCCGACTCGCCGACGAACACGTTGTTCCGCGCCACGCAGCGCCCGCCGGGACCCGCGTAGCTGTTGCTCACCGGCTCCTCGACGTCCTCGAAGTAGTTCCCCTCCACCACGCAGCCCGAGTCCGCCTGGCACGCCACGCCGACGTCGGTGTTGTAGAGGTAGTAGTTGTTGAACATGTGCACCGGCTCGCCGAACCGGACCCGCGGGTTGCGCTGCGGCGTGCGGTCGAACCAGTTGTGGTGGTAGGTCACCTTCAGCCGGCCGGTGTCCTGGGCGCCGTTGTCGTCGTCGTGACCCAGCAGCATGTTCTTGGTGTGCTTGTGGGTGTGGTTCCACGACACCGTGACGTAGCTGGAGCCCCGCTTGATGTCGATCGCGCCGTCGTAGCCGTCGGACAGGTCGTTGTGGTCGATCCACACGTGGTGGGAGAACATCTGCACGTTGATCGCGTCGTCCGCCCAGCCGCGGAACACCAGGTTGCGCACGATCACGTTGTGCACGGCGTCGGCGGGCGGCGACGTGACCTCGGAGACCGGCAGGCCGATGTTCAGCCCGCCGCCGGTCAGGCCCGAGGCCGAGCCGATGCCGACGATCGTCTTGTCCGACGTGACGTTGTGCATGGGGCCGGGCAGCGCGAGCATGCCGCGCACGCAGATGTTCAACGGCCCGGTCTGGGCGATCGCGGCCAGGAACTCCGCCGCCGTGTCGACCTCGATCGTGGGTCCGCCCGCGCCGCCGGTGGTGCCGCTCTGGCCCCACGCGGTGACCGAGGCGAACCCGATCGGCCGACCCGAGGTCGCGCACGTGCCGGGCTGCTGCGTCGTGGTCGTCGTGGTCGTGGTGGTGGTCGGACCGCCCGGCCCGGCCACGTCGGTGACCAGCACGTCGTCGAACACCGCCCCGGCGTAGTGCGTCGCCAGGCCGATCCGACCGCTGCCGAAGGTGGCGTCGGTCGCCGTCACCACCTGGGAACCGTCGACGAAGCCGCGCAACGTGCTGCCGAACGCCTCCAGCCGCACGGTGTGCCAGGAGCCGACGGTCACCGAGGCGGGCGCGGAGGCCAGGGCGGTGAACCCGCCGCCGACCCGCTTGCCGAGCACCACCGAGCCCGCGTTGGACAGGCCGAGGTAGTAGTAGTTGCTCGTGTTCTGGGCCCGCGCGGTCACCGCGACGTGCCGGTTCGACCCGTTGAACGCGGTCGGCTTGACCCTGGCCTGCACCGACTGGCCGGACCACGCGGTGCCCGCCAGGGTCCTGGCGTCGGAGCTGGAGCCGGACTGGCGCAACGCCCGCGACCCGTCGGCGACCACCGACCAGGTGCCGCCGCTGGAACTCCAGCCGGACGAGTTGCCGTCCTCGAAGTCGTCGACGAACAGGGTGGCGGCCGATGCCGAGGGCACCACCAGAACCGCCACCGCGACGATGAACCCGCTCGCCACGGCGGCGAGCGACGCTAATCTGCCGTGCTTGCTCAAAGGAGTCTCCTGTGTTGAACCGGGCGTTTCGCGCTCGATTCGGTCGGCCCGGCGCTGTTCACGGTGATGAATGCGTTCACGCTGGTGAACGCACGTGCGAACGCGTTCGGACGACGGCTGCCGACAAACGGAGGCGGCGGTTGGCGGCACGCTGATCGAAAGTGTGGTGAATCCTTGCGGCCGAAGGTAGAGGCTGGTTTCCGGAACGTCAACGCCGGGTTACCGGGCCGGTTCGGAATGTGATCGGGGAAAACGATCGCCTTGATCGACGCGGGCGAGCGCTCCCCCACGTCCCGTGGCTTGGGCGCTCCGACCGCCGCCGACCGGGCGGGAACCGCTCGGCGTCGTCGCCTCCCCCGGCGCGTCCGCCCGTCGGGCGGCACCGGGCCGACCCTTGCCGAAACTGTTTCGCAGGACATGGTGAAAAAGCGGCGCTAACGCCACCGCTACTCGCGGTTCGATGCCGTTCGACCGTTGTTCGATCGTCGTTCGACATTACTCGAAAGGGTTTCCGACCGCACCGCCGACGGCTCGGGAATCGTCCCCGTGGAATCGACTGGAAGGTAGTTCAACGGTGCGCTCCTTCAGCACTGCGGGCGGGGTGAGGACGGCGTTCACCGCGTTGCTCGCCGGTGTCCTCGCGATAACCGTGTCGACCTCGCCCACCAGCGCGTCGACCTCGTCGTCCGCGTCAGCCGCGCCGGTCTCGGCGGCTGCCGCGAAGACCGTGCACATCCCGGCCAGGTGGACGCAGACCGGCGAGGTGCCCTGGGCGGCCGACCGCACCAGGGAATCGACGAACTTCGTCCTGCTGTGGGGTGAGCGGTCGGGCGCCAACCCGGTGGCCGCGCCCTCGCCGTACAACTTCGACCCGAACAGCGTCATCGAGCAGCTGGAACGGCTCTACACGTTCTACGTGAACACCATGCGGTTCACGCCGGAAACCGGGTTGCTCGCCCAGCACAAGATCATCGTGATCATCACCCAGACCTGGGGCCGGTCGAACCTGGAGGCGTGGGCCACCGGTGGCTCGATCGACGGACGGGTGGGCATCATCAACATCGCGCCCGGCGCGGCCCTGCCCGGTTCGTGGGGCCTCGCGCACGAACTGGCCCACGTGTTCCAGAACTACACGTTCCTGGGACGGCCGGGGTACTCACGCGCTGGCTGCGGTCGGAGAACCTGTACTGGAGCTCCAGCAGGCACCACTACGGCAACTGGATGCTGGTGCAGTACATCAAGGACCGCGACGGCCTCGCGATGTTCAACCGCCTGTGGAACGAGGCGCGCGACAACGAGCACCCGCTGGAGGTCTACCGGCGGATCGCGGGCATCAGCCAGACCGAGCTGAACCGCCGCGTCGGCGAGTACGCGACGCGCAACGTGACGTGGGACTACGGCAACCGGTCCACGTTGATGCCGTTCATCGACAACGTCTACGGCGCCGGGTTCCTCAACGCCTACAACGGCGGTTCGGTCGAGGCGGTCGACGCCGCCGCCGGGCACTTCCGGATCAACACCCGGACCGTGCCGTCGGACTACGGCTACAACAAGATCAAGCTGGTGGCGGCCGACGGCGCGCTGGTGAAGGTGCGGGTGGAGGGCCACGCCGAGGCCGGGGCGACGGGCTGGACGTTCGGCCTGGTAGCGGTCCGCAACGGGACGCCGCGCTACTCGCCGCTGGTCGTCGGCGTCGACGGGCAGCTGACCTTCCAGCTCCAGGCCGGTGAGCGCGAGGTCCACTTGGTGGTGACCGCCACCCCGACGGCCGTGCCGCGCTACGCGTTCCTGGACGGCTACAACACCGCGCGCCGGTTCCCCTACGAGTTCCGGGTGTCCGGGGCGACGCCGTCGGGCTTCGAGCCTGGTCACGTCAAGCCCGCGCCGACCGGTGGCGGGCGCTGGCACGCCAACGGCGGCGGCTGGGTCGCCAACACCGCCACCGTCACCGGCAACGCCCGCATCGAGGGCCTGGGCTGGGTCAACGGCGGTGTGGTCGGCGGCAACGCGGTGGTGAAGGACAACGCTTTGATCCAGAACGGGGCGAACCTGTCGGGCAGCGTCGTGGTCGGCGGCGACGCCGAGTTCAGCACCGCCTGCGGGTCGGGCACGTACCTGGCGTTCAACCCGTCACGCGGGTGCGACGGCCAGGGCGGCGAGCCCGACGTCAACCCGGCGCACGGCACGTTCCCCACCTCGGACCTGTCGCTCAGCTGACGCCCGGCGCCACGGCGCGGTCGTCCCTCCGCGTTCGTGACCGCCGAGCTACCCGGCCTCCCCGGCTACCCGGACCACTACCCGAGCGGCGTCAACGATCTCGGGCAGGTCATCGGTAGCGCCCAGGGCGACGGCCGGGTGCACGCCGTCCTGTGGTCACCGCGCGGCGGGGCGACCGACCTCGGTCCCGGGGCTCGTCGGAGCCATCAACCAGCGTGGCCAGGTGCTCGGGCTGGACAGCACGGGCATACCGAACACGCAGCGGCCGTGGATCCGGTTCGGTGGCGAGCGGCAGGCCACCACTCCGCCCGGCGCGGCGTGGGCGCTCAGCCAGGTGATCAACGACAACGGCGCCGTGCCGCTGTACTACACCACCTCCGCCGACAGCCGGCAGCAACGCGCCGCCGTGTGGCACGCCGCCATCCGCTGCGCCGAGGCCGCGTGCACGAAGCTCGAACCCGGAGACCGTCAACGAGGCCGGTGACATCGTCGGCGCTGCGCTGGGAGGGCGACGCGGTGACCGTGCTGTCCGAGACCGGCCGCGTCGCGCACGGCGCGCAATCCCGCAACGAACGCGGTAACGCGGTCGGCTGGGCGGTGGACGCCGCCGGCGACTCCCGCGCCGTGCTGTGGCCCGCCGGCGGCAAGCAGGTCGACCTCGGCGTCCCCGCGCCGTCCGAGGCGGTCGCGATCAACGAGCGCGGCGACGTGGTCGGCTGGACCTCGACCCTGGACCGCTCGGTGACCCGCGCGTTCGTCTGGAACGCGGGCCGGGTCACCTACCTCGACTCGCTGGGCGGCGACCGCAGCATGCCGGTCGCGCTGAACAACCACGGCGTCGTCGTCGGCCGGGTTCACCACCGCCGACGGCGCCGGAAGGGCAGTCCGCTGGTCTCCGCCGTCACCACCCTGACGCGCTGACTTCCCTCCCGCCGCCCTGGGCGACGGCTCGCCCAGGTCCGCTGGTCAGACCACCCTCGCGTTGCGGTAGAGCCGAACGGCGTTGCGCATCGCCATGGTCACCGTCATCGAGCCGACCCTGGGCACGAACACCGAGGCCCGGTCGACCACGTCATCGGCGAAGTTCTTCATCGTGGAGAAGTTCAGGCACACCGCACCCGGTTTGATCTCCTCCGCCCGCACCAGCGGGAAGTCACGGGACGGCACGCCGGTCACCACCACGTCGGCCTCGGCCAGGGCGGTGGTCCGATCGACCGCGACGGCGTCCACGTGGTGCCCCTGGATGCCCGCCGAGTGCCGGAACTCCAACGCGCCGGAGACGTCGAACGACGTCACCCGCGCGCCGTCGTTGGCGAGCATGGCGGCCAGCGGCCGGCCGACGATCTCGCTGCGGTTGAACACGCACGCCCGCACCGACTCCAGCGGCGTGTCGCCGTCGCCGCGGAACGCGCCCGCCGCGCCCAGCAGCTTCATCACCGCGAGCGGCGTGCACGGCAGCACGGCCCGCCGGGTGCCCGCCGCGTCGACGAACCGCCGGTTCTCGTAGAGGCAGCGGCTCCAGAACGAGTGCAGGCCCTCGACGTCCTTGCGCGGGTCGACCAACTCCCGCAGCCAGCGGTCCTGCTCGGGGTCGCGGACCGGGTAGTAGACGAACACGCCGTGCACCCGGTCGTCGGCGTTGGCCTCCCGCACCGCGGCCTCGACCTCGTCGGGGCGCGGCGTACGCAGGTCGAACTCGATCCCGACCTCGGCGCAGGCCCGCCGCGTGTACTCGGCGTAGGTGCGCGCGGGCCGGTCGCCGTCGACCAGGAAGCCGACGACCGTGAGGCGTTCCGGGATCGCCTCCAGGTCGGCGCGGATCTCGGCGCGGATGGACTCGGCCAGCACGGCCGGGTCGATGGTGCGAGCGGTCAACGGGATCCCTCCGGGGTGCTGGTCGTTCCGGTCGCCTCCGGTCGCCACCGGTCGACGCGATCGTGCGCGGCCACGGCGGCGCGCCGTGCGGCGGTCAGCCGTGCGGCGAAGGCGTACGCCGCCGGATCATCGCCCATCAGGGCGACGTTGGCCTCGGCTCCGCGCAGGGCGGCCAGCGCGGAGCCGAGCAGCAGGTCCGCTCCGGCGTGGACGTCGCTCACCACTGCACGGGCCACCACCGGCAGCACGGCGAGCGCCCAGCCCAGCGCCTCCACCACGTCCGCCGCGGCGGTCAGCGGCCCCTCGGTGGCCGCTGTCGAGGCCGCTGCCACCGCCACCTGCCGGGTGGCGCGTTCGTCGTCGGTGGACCGCGGCAGCCGCCGGGCCCGCAGGTAGCCCTCGAACAGCTCGACGTCGCGGTCCGCCGCGGCACCGAGGCGGTCGAGCAGTGCCCGACCCACCGCGAGCGCGTCACCGATCGCGGGGTCCTCACCGCGCCGGGCGGTGATCTCCAGTGCCATGAGCACCAGCGAGCAGCCGAGCGCCGCCGTCACCGCGGCCACCGACCCGCCGCCGGGCGTCGGGCTCGCGCTCGCCGTCCGAGCGCGCAGTTCGGCCAGGGGCACGTCCCACAGGCTGTCCGTCACCCGAAGATCATCGCTCGTCCCGCCCGGACCTGCCACAGCGCATCAGCCAACCGACCACCGCCTCCGGATCGCGACGAGCCTCGCCCCGAGCACCGCGACACCGCTCAGCGCCGCCACCGCCAGCGTGATCATGAACGTCGGGTACAGGTACAGAACCTGCACCCACGCCACGTCACGACCCCGGTAGAGGTAGCTCACCACCCGGTGGACGGTGATGGCCAGCAGGAGCGGCAGGAGCAGCGAGAGCAGGCGGGCGGTCGTCCAGAGGTTCGACGGTCGGCCGGCGGCCCAACGCCGCCCGCGGGCCACACCCCGTGCCGTCAGCGCCACGAACGCCACTGCGAGCAGCAGCAGCACCACGTCGATGACGGTGTGCGGGGTGCCCGCGGGCGGCCCCTGTCTGCCCTCGACCAGGTCGATCAGGCGTTCCCCGATCGCCTGGGCGTCGCCGTACTGCATCCCGGTGTTCGCCAGGACGGCGATGCCGTAGCCGGATCGCGGCAGCAACGCCTGGTACGCGGTCGAGGTGAACAGATCGCCGCCGTGCTCCACAACCGGTGCGCCGGACGGTGTGGCGCCCACGAACCAACCGAGGCCGTAGTCCCCCGACACGGCGGACGGGGTGTGCATCGCGGTGGTGCTCTCCGGCGTGACGATCGAGGTCCCGTCGGGCCCCCGGCCCGCGTTGTTCTGCGCGATCAACCATGCCGACAGGTCCCGCGCGGAGGTGAGCACGCCGCCGGAGCCGTTGCCGAACGCCGGCGGCTCGGGCAGCGCGACGGCCGCGCCGAGCACCTTGAGGTGGCCCCGGGCGCTCAGCGGCAGGTCGCGCTCGGTGTCGACGGTGCGGCTGTCACCCATGCCCAGCGGCTCGAACACGTTGTCCCGCAGGTAGTCGGCGAACGGCACGCCGGCCACCACCTCCACCAGCCGGGCGGCCACCTGGAAGTTCGGGTTGTGGTACTCCCACCGGGTGCCGGGAGCGGCGGCCGGGGACGCCTCGCGCATCGCCGCCACGGCCTCCTCCAGGGTCTCCACCCGCGGCCCGCTGAACGAGTGGAACGTCGTGTCCGACAACCCCGATGTCTGGTCGAGCAACTGGCGCACGGTGATGTCGGCGGCCAGTGGACCGGCCATCGTGAACTCGGGCAGGCGGGTGCGCACCGGCTCGTCCAGCCGCAGCCGCCCGTCCTCCGCGAGCTGCAGCACGGCCAGCGCCGTGAAGGACTTGCTCAGCGACGCCGCCGCCATGACGGTGCCCTCGGACACGGCCTCGCCGCCGGGCGTTCTGCCGTACCCGGCGGTGCGCACCACCTCGGTGCCGCGGGTGACGGCGACCGCCACCCCGGGCACCGCCGTCTGCTCGCGGTACTGCTCGACCACCGCGTCGACGGAAGCGGCGTCGACGGCGGGCGCGACTGCGGTGAGGGACGAGGAGAGGATCGCCACGGCGGACAGGAATGAGCTGAACATGCTTCGAAGTGTCGGCGGGGGAGATGTCCGACCACATCGGACCGTGGTCCGAGTTCAACCGAACGCCGCCCGGATACGGTGCGACCATGATGCCGAGATTGGGTCCGAGAAGGCTGCTGGTGGTCGATGTCGTGGCCGCGGGCGTGGTTGTCGGGTGGGCGGTCCTGCGGGCGCCGCAGGTGGACGTGCTCGCCGTGGTCCTGGCCGCCGCGCTCGGCGCGCCGCTCGCGCTGCGCCGCCGTCGGCCTGCCGCCGTGCTGCTCGTCGTGCTGGTGGTCGGGTCGGCGGCCATCGTGGTCGGCGCCGGGAACGAATCGGTGGTGGCGGCCGTCGCGTGGGCGCTCTACCCGGTCGGGTTGTCCTCGGCCAGGTCCGGCGCGATCGGCGCGGCGGCGGCGTCGGGGAGCGTGGTGGCGGCCGGCGTCGTGGTGGCGATGGTGCCCGGCCTGCCGCTCGTCCCGACGCCCCCCGGCATGGAGTCGTTCGCCACGAACCCGGTGTCCACCCTGGTCTTCAGCGTCGCGGTGATCACCGGGGTGTGGGCGGTGACCGCGGCCGTCCGCACACGTAGGCGGCAAGGTGCCGAGCTAGCCGAGTCGCGCACCGCGAGAGCCGTGGCCGAGGAGCGGTTGCGGATCGCCCGCGACATCCACGACGTGGTCGGCCACAACCTCAGCCTGATCGCGATGAAGGCCGCGGTCGCCAACCACATCGGCGTCGGCCGCCCCGAGGAGCGGGAGGCGGCCCTGCGCGGCATCGAGCAGGTCAGCCGCTCGGCGCTGGCCGACGTCCGGACCGTGCTCCGCGGGCTGCGCGAGACCACCGCCCCGTCCAGCGCCGCCGGGCTGGACCGGCTGGTGGACGACGCGCGGTCGGCCGGGGTCCACGTGACCACCACCCGGGTCGACCTGGCCTGGACGCCCGCGAGCGTGCGGGTCTCGGCCTACCGCATCGTCCAGGAGGCGCTGACGAATGTGCGGCGGCACTCCGAGCCGCCGCGCTGCCGGCTGGTCACGACTGTCGAGCCCGACCAGCTGGTGATCTCCGTCGTGGACGAGGGAACCAGGGCGACCGCGCCCCGGCCCGGCGGGCACGGGCTGCTCGGCATGCGGGAACGGGTCGCGCTGCACGGCGGCGCGCTGCACGCCGGGCCCACCCCGGGTGGAGGGTTCGCCGTCCAGGCCACGCTCCCGTTCGAGGGGGCGGTTCACCATGACGGGTGAACCGATCCGCGTGCTGCTCGCCGACGACGAGCCGCTGTACCTCGAGACCATCCGGCTGCTGATGGACAGCGATCCGGGGCTGGACGTGGTCGCCGAGGCGAGGACCGGCAGGCAGGCGTGCGAGCTGGCCGCGAGCCACCGGCCGGACGTCGCGTTGGTGGACGTCCGGATGCCCGACCTCGACGGCATCGCCGCCACCAGGAGGATCACCGCCCTGCCCGACGCGCCGAAGGTGCTGATCCTGACCACGTTCGACCTGGACGAAGCCGTGTACGAGACGTTGCGGGCGGGTGCGAGCGGGTTCCTGCTCAAGGACGTGCCACCGGCCCGGCTGCTCGACGCGGTCCGGACGATCGCCAACGGCGAGGCGCTGCTGGCGCCGACCGTCACCCGTAGGTTGATCAAGGACTTCCTCGGCGCACCCCCACCCCGCCGCCCGGCACGCCGGCTCGACCACGTGACCCCTCGCGAGCAGGAAGTGCTCGGGCTCATCACCCGCGGGCTGTCCAACACCGAGATCGAGGAGGAGCTGTACCTGAGCCGGCACACGGTGAAGACGCACATCGGCCACCTGATGGCAAAACTGGCCGCACGCGACCGCGCCCAGCTGGTCATCGCGGGCTACGAGGCAGGTCTGGCGGACCGGTGACCCACCCTGTTCTCCACGTCGTCGGCTCCGCCGGTCAGACCGGCCCAACCGGTGGGAACACGCCCGACCCACACCCGCTGCGGGTAGTCGCCAACCGGCACCGAGGTACTGCGGTTTTGCTTGGTCGCTAGACCACTTACCGAAGACCTCGCCATGTTCTGGCCACCGACACGCCGTCACCTACCTCACCTGTGAAACACGCGCTAGCCGCCCACCGTCCGGCACCGACGTGACCGGCTCACCGAAATCATCAGCACGCCGTGGGACCACAGCACGGCGGCACACCCAATTGACCACGCTGAACACCCCGCACCGTTGGTAGACGCTCCGAACATGGCTCGATCACCACCCACCCCGACGATGATTCGCGATCGAGTGAATCACTGATATCGCCGCTCTGTTGTCACCGATTCGCTGATGGGGCGTGGCGAGCTGACTGATCGTGCGCTGTTACCGGTATCCGGGCCTGGTCGCAGGTAGTGGGATCGCTATCAGGTGATCATGACCTGCCTGACCGCCATGGACCGCCGAGGGCACCTGGGAGCACATCCTGGACCGAACCCCTCGCCCTCGACTGGGAAGCCCTCGGGCGCTCAAGGCGGGCGGCCAGACCGGAACAACCTGCAGACCGTTGCTACTGCTATCAGTTAACACTGAAGCTATAAAGAAAAGAGAGAGGACATGAGGGCGTCGCATCAGCCGGAGCACAGTGTCAAAGCGAACCAGCACAGGCCACCGGGAACCGGATGGCGATTCCGGACGACCACTCGAGTGAACCTGAGACTGGGAGGGCACTGTGGAACGCCGTACGTTTTTGCGAGCGTCAGCGCTGTCGGTGGGAGCTGTGGGAGGAGTAATGACCAGTGGGGCGACCGCGGTGTCGGCAGAGGCGCCCTTGCGGGTGCAGGTGCTGGTGTTCGACGGGGTGGAGGAACAGGACTTCATCGCGCCCGTGGAAGTGCTGGGGTTGGCCGGAAAGTTGAGTGGTGGTGCGTTGTCCACGGCCCTGGTGGGCGTGGGCCGCCCGGGCACGGTCACGTGCTCTTACGGCACCAGGGTCGAAGCGCCCGAGAGCTGGTCGCCGGGTAAGGCGGACGTGTTGGTCGTGCCCGGCGGCGGGTATGCCGACAAGTCCGGGCCCGGGGTCAACCGACTGATGGCCGACCAGGGCTTCCTGCGCCGACTGGCCGCCGCGGACCTGCTGCGCGTCGGCATCTGCACCGGCACGATGGTGTTGTCGGCAGCGGGGTTGACCAGGGGGCGCAATGCGATAACGCACAACGGGGCGAAGGCCGACCTGGCGGCACAGGGGGCGAAGGTCGTCAACGCACGGGTGGTCGACGACGGCGACCTGATCACCGGCGGCGGCATCACGTCGGGGCTGGACGTGTCGCTGTGGTTGGTGGAGCGGTTCCTCGGCGCGCAGCTCGCCCAGCGGGCCGAGACGGTGTTGGAGTACGAGCGGCGGGGCACTGTTTGGCGGGCCTAGGTCGTGTTCCAGGTGTGACGTGGCCAGAAGTCGACAGAGGTGATAGCCATACGACCAGAGCCGTTACAGGACAACGAAATCCGCTCGACCATCGGGAGGAGCCACAGACACCGCCCCGCTACCCGACCTCAACGATAACGACAACATAGTTGGGAGGTTTATGAGTCTACAATAGATAGCAGAGTGCGGCTGGCGGCCAGAGGAGGTCGGGTGGCTCGATGTGGCGGCGCTGGTTTGCCGCAGGTTCGGCAGTTCACGTTCGGAATCGTGCCCTTCTCCGACGGGACCAACCCCGGCGACGAGGTGACGCGCTGGGCGTTGCGGGCCCGATCCGGTGACCGGGACGCGCTGGAGCGGTTCGTGCGGACCACGCAACGGGACGTGTAGCGGTTCATCGCCCACCTCATCGATGTCGGGGTGGCGACGACCTCGTCCAGGAGACCTGCGCACGCGCTCTGGTCAGCCTGCGCCGGTTCGCCGGGCGCTCTTCGGCCCGCACCTGGCTGCTCGCGATCGCCCACCGGGTGGTGATCGATCAGGTTCGCCTGGCGCGGTCCAGGCCGCGCCTCTCACGGGGCGTGGACTGGGAGCGGGAGGCGGATCAGCGGCCGGTCGGGTCCGGCTTCGAGGACGCGGTCGAGCTGAACATGCTGCTGGACGCGTTGGGCCCGGACCGCCGGGAGGCGCTGGTGCTCATCCAGGTGCTCGGCCTGTCCTACGCCGAGGTGGCGGACATCGTGGGCTGCCTGGTCGGCACGATCCGGTCCCGGGTCGCGCGGGCCAGGAAGACTTGGTGCGGGCGGTCGGGCGGGTGCCAGCGAGGTCGGCTGACCGTGCTGCCCGACGCTCGCGCCGCCTCTCCTCCCCTGCTGCGGAACGCGCCATTCCTGCGGCTGTGGCTCGGGACGACGGCGTCCGGCCTGGCGACCTGGGCGTTGCCGTTCGTCCTCGGGCTCGCGGTGCTGGAGCGGACGGTCACGTGGTCGAGCTGGGGGCGTGCTGGTGGCATAGACCGCCGGTTTCGTCGTCGCGGTTCCGGCCGCCGGGGTGCTGGCCGATCGGCACTCGCGGCGGCGGGTGGTGTGGTGGGCGGGGTTGGCGGCTGGGCTCGGCACGCCGTTCATCGCGGTCGGGTTGGGGCGGTCGGTGGCGTTGATGGCAGTGGCGGCGGCGTTGGTCGGGGCCGGGCAGGGCGCGTGCCGGCCGGCTTCCAGGCGTTGACGGCAAAGGTCGTGGCCGAGGACCGGCGGTGGCGGCGGGCCAATGCGGCGGTGGCGTTGGCGGTCCGGGTCACCACGCTGGTCGCGCCGAGCCTGACCGCGCTGCTGGCGCTGGTCGTGTCCACCCCGACCCTGGTGGTGGCCACGGCGGGCTGTGGTTGGTCGCGGTTCTGGTACCTGGCACCCGTGGGTCGTCGTGGGGCTGGACGCGTTGATTGCGGTGATCGCCACCGGCTACTCCGTCACCGCTGTCGTGCTGCCCGTGGTGAGCCGTGACCGTTACGGCGTTCACAGTGGGAGCGCTCGCGGGTGCGGTCTTCGTCGCACGGTGGAGTCCGCGCCACGGACTGGACGGCCCTGGCCGGGTTGGCCTGCTACGGGTTCGTGCCGTTGGCCCTGCTGCTGCCGGTGCACCTGGGGTTCGTGCTGGCCGCGTACGCGCTGGCGGGTGTCGGGATGGAGCTGTTCAACGTGCCGTGGTCCACCGCGACGCAGCGGGAGGTGGAGCCCTCGGCGCTGGCTCGGGTGTCCTCTTTGGATTTCCTGCTGTCCTGCGGTCTCGCGCCGATCGGCCTGGTGCTGATCGCGCCGGCGATCGGTTGGTTCGGGGCGGGGCCGGGGCTGGCGCTGTGCGCGGTGGTCTGCTTCGCCGCGCCCGCCGCCGCGCTCTTGCCGTCAGCCCGCGGCTTCAGGCGTTGACCGACGCCTCCCGCAGCTCAGGACCGCAGGGGGTCACCTTCGCAGTTGGTCGCGAAGGGTTCGGGCGACTTGGGCCATCAGGGCTTCCGCGCCCGGTTGGACGACGGCGGGCACCCGGGACTCGGTGAGGGCGGCGATGGTGAACGCCTGGCCGTCGGCGTGTTCGACCACTCCGACCTCGTGCCGGAGGTTGAGCAGCGTCCCGGTCTTGGACGACCAGCGCGACGCGTCCGAGCTGAAGTCCGGCGCCAGCCGGTGCCGGAGCACGTTGTCCCCCATCAGCTCCCGGACCCGGACGGCGACGGCGGCGGGGATGGTGGTCGGTCGCCACAGTCCTTGCAGCAGGTCCACGAACGCCCGCGCCGATCCCGAGTTCGCGCGGCTGATGTCCAGCTGGGTCACCGGGTGCCCGCGCCCCTCGGTCGCCGCCGCGATGGCCAGCGAGTGGGCCAGGTGCCCCTCCTCCGGGGCGAACCGCTCGGCCGGTGTGTCGACCAGGTCCGTCATCAGGTGCCGGACCGCGATGCCGTCGTAGCCGAACCGGCGCAGCTCACCGGTGACGGCGGCGGGTGGGGTGAGGGCGAACAGGGCGTCGGCGGCGGTGCTGTCGCTGATCGCGACGCTCAGGTAGAGCAGATCGTCCACGGCGATCGTGGCGGGGTGGCGGAACTTGGGCAGTCCGATCGGTCCCGGCGCGGTGACCCGGCCGGGTGGGACCACGACCGGGGTGGCGGCGTCGAGTTCGCCCCGGCGCACGCGTTCCAGCGTGGCGACGGCGAGCGGCACCTTGACCAGTGACGCCACCGGGTACTCGACTTCGGCGTCGAGGCCCAGCTCCTCGCCCGTGTCCAGGTCGCGCACCAGGAACGAGCCGCGCAGGCCGCCGTCGTGCAGCGCTTCCCGGGCGTCGCGCAAGACCCTGGTCGTCCCGATCACCGGGCACCGCCTTCCGGGACGCCGAGGCAGCGCCCGATCGCGGCGTGCGGGAGGGCTCGGACCCGACGGGCGTCCTCGCGCTGACCGGCCGTGACGTCGTAGCCGCGGGCCAGGTCCAGTTCGCCGAGGGGCCGCCAGTGCAGGCCCAGCTCGGCGGCCTGGTCCGGCGGGCACAGCAGCAGGTCGGTCGAGCCGAGCACGTCGGCGGTGGCGGCGACGAGCGAGGTGGCGACGACCACCTGGGCCGGCTGCAGGCCGACGGCGTCCCGCAGCCTGGTGACGCGGTCGCGGACGTGCGGCACGTCGTCCTCCGGTTGGACCTGCACGCGGCGTCGGCGGTGGTGTCGTTCGGCGCGCCCGGCGCGCAGCGTCTCCAGGTAGACCGCCGAGACGGCGCCCGGGTCGTCCCGACCGGCCAGGCCGAGCGGCACCCGCCAGAGGCCGTCGTCGGCGGGGACCGCGACCAGCGCCGCGCGCACCTCCAAGGTCCGGGCCAGCTCGGCGCGCTCCCCCGGTCCGGCGGGGTGCGGGTCCAGGTCGAGGTCGTGCCGACGGGCGTCGGCGACGAGCCGGGCCAGCGGGCGCGGCGCGCAGACGGCGGGCACCGCGATCCGGAACGGGCGCAGCTTGGCGCGCTCGGCGTCGTGCTCCATCGCCTCGGCGAGGTCGACCAGCCGCCGGGCGGACGGCAGCATCTCCCGGCCGAACGGCGTCAGCGCCACGCTGCGCGAGGACCGGGTGAACAGCCGGGCGCCGAAGTGCTCCTCCAGCGCCGCGATGCGCCTGCTGGCGACGGACTGCGGTATCCGGGCCGCCGCGGCGCCCGCCGTGAAGCTGCCGTGCCCGCTCACGGCCACGAACGCCTTGCACGCCTCGACCACGTCCACGGTCGCCCAGTCTATGCCGGATCGGCATTGATCCCCGCGTTCGCGTCTTGGACAGCATCCACGACGGCTGTGAAGCTCGATGTCGTGACACCGCCGCAACGAACCATCAGTCGCCGCACGCTCCTGGGTGCGGCGGCGTTCCTGACCCTGGCCGGGTGCGCCGAGGACGAGACCCCTGAGGAGAAAGATCCCGACCAGCAGGTCCCGGCGCAGTCCTCCCAGCCGACACCGGCGCCGACCACGACCACCGGGCCGGACGAGCGCCTGGCCGAACTGGAGCGGAAGTTCGACGCCCGCCTGGGCGTGTACGCCGTCGCCACGGGCACCGGAGCCGCCATCACCCACCGCGCCGACGAGCGGTTCGCGTTCTGCTCGACGTTCAAGGGGCTGGCGGCGGGCGCCGTCCTGCACCACAACCCGCTGTCCCACCTGGACACCGTCGTCAGGTACACCGAGGACGACCTGATGAAGAGTTCGACGATCACCCGGCAGCACGTGGCGACCGGGATGACGATCCGCCAACTGTGCGACGCGGCGGTCCGCTACAGCGACGGCACGGCCGGCAACCTGCTGCTGCGCGACCTCGGCGGCCCGGCCGGGCTGACGGCATTCGCCCGCACTCTGGGCGACGAGGTCACCAGGGCGGACCGGGTCGAGCCGACCCTCACGTCGGCGATCCCCGGGGACCCCCGCGACACCACGTCCCCCCGCGCGATCGGCACCGACTACCAGCGGCTCGTGCTCGGCGACGCGTTGTCGGCCGACAAGCGCGCCGTCCTGCGCGACCTGCTCGAACGCAACACGACCGGCGCGCAGCGCGTCCGGGCCGGTGTGCCCCCGGGCTGGGCGGTGGCCGACAAGACCGGCAGCGGCGACTACGGCACGTGCAACGACATCGCCGTCGTGTGGCCGCCGGACGCCCCGCCGCTGGTGATGGCGATCATGTCCAGCAGGGCGACGGCCGACGCGGGGTACGACCAGGCGCTCCTCGCCGAGACGGCTGCCCACGTCGTGGCCACCCTGGTCCGATGAGGCGCGCGGCCATCGGTGTGCTGCTGGCGCTGCTGCTCGGCGCGGCCACCGCGGGCGCGCTGGGCGCGACGGGCCGGCTGGTCCTGGTCCACCACCCGGTCGTCGGAACGCCGCTGGCGATCGTGGAGGAAGTGCCGGGGCCGGAGACCGGGCCGGCGTGCGCGCTGGACGCGCGTTACGTCGACGAGCAGCCCGAGGGCCTGCGCCCGGACGTGCTGGCCGCGTGGGAACGGTTGCGCGCCGCGGCGGGCGCGCAGGGCGTCGGCCTGTGCCTGAACGACGGCAAGCGGAGCACGGGTCAGCAGCAGCGCGAGTTCGACGACGCCGTGCGGCGGTTCGGCACCGCGGAACTGGCGGCGCGCTACGTCCTGCCGCCGGACAAGTCGATGCACGTCAAAGGCATCGCGGTGGACGTGCAGCCGCTTGAGTCGGCGGCTTGGGTGGAGCACAACGGTCCCGCCCTGGGTTGGTGCCGCCGCTACCTGAACGAGGAGTGGCACTTCGAGTACGACCCCACCTACTCGACCGCGGGCTGTCCCCCTCTCCTGCCGAGCGCCAGCGGCACCTGACGGTCGGGGCGGACCACCCACCACACCAGCGCCGTCCACGTGCCGGACAGGAGCAGCGAGCCGAGGACGTCGGTCGGGTAGTGCGCGCCGGTGTAGAGCCGTTGCACCGCCACCAGAGCGGGCACGACGACCGCCGCCGCCACGACCAGCCACCGCCACCAGTGGGACGTCGCCGTGCACACGAGCAGCGCCGTGGCGAGGCACAACGCCAGCGACGCGGCGACGTGCCCGGACGGGAAGCTGGAGGTCGGGGGCAGTTCGTGCGCGTGCGGCACGTCCGGCCGGGCCCTCGGGGTCACCGCGGTCGTCGTCAGGAACAGGGTGATCTCGCCGAGCAGGGTCAGCACGAGGAACAGCACGGGCGCCCAGCTGCGGCGGAACGCCAGGGCCAGCGGGCCGACCACGGCCGCGGACGCGATGACCCAGCCGGTGTTGCCCAGCTCCCCCAGCGGCACGAGCAGGGTGTCGAAGGTGGGCGACCGGTGCTCGGCCAGCCAGCGCACGACGGCCGCGTCCCACGCCGGCGCGGGCCGGTCACCCCGTGCGCCCACCACGAGCCGGCCGACGCCGTACAGCACGCCGACCAGCAGCCCCCAGCCGACCAGCAGCTCCGCCGCACCGCGCCAGGGGTGGGCGAGCGGTTTGCCGGCGCCCGGCGCGGGCCGCAGGTCGGCCGCGGCCTCCGGCGCCACGCCCTCCGTCAGCGGCACTTTCCGCGCGCCGACCTCGTCGCGCCAGCGCCGGAAGACGGCGGCGGTCAGCACCAGCCACAGCGCGCCGAGCAGCCAGCCGGCCAGGACGTCGGTCAGGAAGTGCACGCCCAGCGCCACCCGCGTCACCCCGATGACCGCCACGAGCAGCCCGGCGACCCCGACCAGCACCCAGCGCGCCGACTGCCGGACGACCGGCAGGAACACCAGGACCAGCACGCCGTAGGTGACCATCGACCCCAGCGCGTGCCCGCTCGGGAAGCTCGGGCCGGGCGCGGACGACACCGGTTGCTCGACCACCGGGCGCAGCCGGGCCACCAGGTCCTTGACCACGACGCCGAGCACGCCCGCGCCCACGGCGGTGACGACGACGTAGACCGCCACCCAGAGCTGGCGCCGCACCAGCAGCCACCCCGCGCCGATGGCGGCCAGCCACACCAGCGCGGGCGTGCCGCCGAGCGCCGTGACGCCGTGCAGGCCGTTGGACAGCACCTTGTTGCCCGACACGAGCCGGGTCAGCCCGTCGGCGACGGCGTGGTCCAGGTCGTGCAGCGGCGCCCACCGCAGCCGGACGGCGAGCGCGAGCACCGCGAACCCCACTCCCGCCGCGGCGGTGAGCACCAGGGCCAGCGCGGCGCGCAGCGCGAACCGGTCGGCGAGGGGCGGGACGTCGCCCTCCACCAGGCGGCGTTCGGGCACGGTCGTGGTGCCGGAGCGCGATCCGGCGTCGTCCACCATCAGTTCGGCATCCCTCGGGTCGGCGCGTCGAGCCACCCGGTTACCCAATGGGGCGCTTCGCCACGCTCCGTCGTCGGACGAGGGACGGACGGGGGTGGACGAGAGGCGGACGGCCTCAGGCCCAGGGAATGGTCGCCTGCAGCACCGCTTCGGACAACGCCTCCGTCCGCAGGCGCGTGACCTGCTGGTACTCGGGGTCGGCGACCATCCGGGAGAACGCGGCGCGGTCCGGGTAGCGGACGATCACCACCGCGTCCCAGCTCTGCCCGTCCTCGGCCGCCAGCACCGTGGAGCCCGTGCCCGCGTAGACGATCTCGGCGCCGTAGCGGGGCAGGAACGTTTCGCGCAGGTGGCGCGCGTACTCCTCGTACGACCCGGTCCCGCCCTCGGCGAACCGGAGCAGGTTGAGCATGACGACCGGCCCGCCGGGGTCCTCGGCGAGCAGTCGCTTCAGGTCGGTTCCGCGTGGGTCGACAGCCATCCGGACAGCATGGCGGAGCTTGATCGGCAGCGCACCGCCGTAACGATTCAGCCGGAGTCACCCGAAGGGACGCCTGCCGGCGGTCAGTGGCCGGACCCCGGGGCCCGGCCACCGACCGGTGTCACAGCAGCGACACCGCCTTGTCCAGCGCGGGGTCGCGGCCCGTCGACAGGTCGGACGCGGTCATCGGGACGTGGTGGTCCGGCGCCACGCCGATGGTGTTCACGACCTCCCGGTTCGCGGCGATCTCGTGCAGCTTGGGCAGTGCGAGGACGGTCCCGTTGTCCAGCAGGTGCGGCCGACCCGGTCCGGACACGGCGCCCGCGGTCCGCGTGCCGACCAGCGTGCCGAGCCCCAGGTCCTTGACCGCGCTGGAGAACGAGTCGCACGCCGACGCGCAGCGCCGGTCGGTGAGCGCGACGAACGGCAGGTTCAGCAGCGGGACGGAGTCGTCGGTGCGGTTGGGCGTGCAGCGGTCCTTGGCGTCGCACCAGTAGCTGGTCACCTTGTCGTGCACGAGCGCGCTGAGCAGCTTGCGGACCGCGTCCGGGCTGCCGCCGCCGTTGCCGCGCAGGTCCAGCACGACGCCGCGCAGCGGTGTCCCCGCGCGCAGTTCGGCGATGGCCGCGAGCACCCGGTCGGCCAGCTCCGGGGCGAAGCCGGGCAGGGTCACGTAGGCGATGTCCCCGTCCACCAGCCGGGACTGCACGTCCGGCCTCGGCGGGGCGAACCGGGCGGCGGTCATGGTGGCGGTGAACGCCTCGCCGGTGGCGGGACGGCGCGCGGTGACCTGCATGGTCGAGCCGACGTCACCGGTGGTGAGCCACGACAGCACCGCCGTGTTGAGGACGCCGTTCACGAACACCGGCACACCGTTGATCGCCAGCACCTCGTCCCCCGGCCTCAGACCGGCGGCGTCGGCCGGACCGGTCGCGAGGACCCGGGTGAGGTGGGCCGGTTCGGCGGCCACCGGGTCGACGTCGCCGGGCCCGACCACGACCGACAGGTCGAAGCCGTAGAGGTTCGGCGCGAACTTGTCGATCCACCGCGCGTGGTTGTCGTCCAGCTCGTCCACCATGGCCCTGATGGCCGCCGCGCCGATGGCCGCGCGGGCGCCGTCGTCGGGCAGGCCGTCCGCGATCCGCTGGTACACCTTGCGGAACGCCTTCCAGTCGGCGTCCTTGCGGCCGGTGAGCGCGGGCAGCGTGGCGCCCGGCTGGTCGAGGCCGCGCCGTTGCAGCTCCTGCGTGATCGCGGCGAACGCGGGCACCAGCAGCGTGCGGCTGTCGAGCACCGGCCCGCTGAAGTAGTGGTCGAAGATGCAGTAGTACGCCTGGCCGACCGTGGTCGGCGTGACCGGGGTCGTCGTCGGCGGCGGCGGTTGCTGGGGCGTGGGCTGGACGCACGCCGGCGGCCGGTCGGGACCGGCCGCCGAGGTGCCGCCTCCCGCGCCGACGAGCACGGCGGCAACAGCGAGCAGCGCGGCGGCGTTGGTGAGCGGACGCCATCTGTGTTTCACGAGGATTCCCCTTGGTGTCGCCGGATTCGGCGAGGCGAGTTCTACGCGGGGCGCGGTTTCGGCGTGGTTTCGCCCGCGGTGAGACCTCGGCGAAACCGGTGGCCGGCGATACTGGTGCGCGTGCGGGTGCTGATGGTCGAGGACGACGAGGAAATGGCGCTCACGGTGGCGGCGGGGCTCCGGCGGGCGCACATGGCCGTCGACGTGGCGCTCGACGGCGACGGCGGGCTGGAACGCGCGCTGTGCACCGACTACGACGTGGTCGTGCTGGACCGGGACCTGCCCGGGACGCACGGCGACGACGTGTGCGCGGCGCTGATCGCGGCCGGGCGGCGCAGCCGGATCCTGATGCTGACCGCGGCGGCCACCACCGAGGACCTGGTCGACGGGCTCGGCCTGGGCGCGGACGACTACCTGTCCAAGCCGTTCGACTTCCGCGCCCTCGTGGCGCGGATCGGGGCGTTGGCGCGACGGGCGCACCCGGCCGCGCCACCGGTGCTGCGGCACGGCGACCTGGTGGTCGACACCGCGCGCCGCCGCGCCCACCGCGGTGGCCGGCCGCTCGACCTCGCGCCGAAGGAGTTCGGCGTGCTGGAGCTGCTGCTGGCCGCGGCGGGGCGGGTGGTGTCGGCGGAGGAGCTGCTGGAACGGGTGTGGGACGAGGCGACCGACCCGTTCACCAACGCCGTGAAGATCACCGTCAGCCGGTTGCGGGCCAAGCTCGGCGACCCGCCGGTCGTCGAGACCGTGGCCAGGAGCGGGTACCGGATCTGATGGGCCTGCTCACCCCGCCGCGCCGGACCGTGCGGCTGCGGCTGACCCTGCTGCACGGCGGGCTGTTCCTGCTCTGCGGAGCGGGGCTGCTGGTCGTCACGTTCCTGCTGGTGCGGCACGCCGTGACGCCGGTGGACGACGTGACGCTGTTCCGGTACCCGCCGGACCCGGGCGACGCCGCACGACCGGGCGCCCCGCCCCGGCCGGACGACGACGACGACGACGCGGCGAGGATCGTGGCGCAGGCCGAGCTGGCGCTGGCCGAGCAGCGGCGGGACGTGCTGCGCCAACTGGTGGTCCAGTCCGGTGTCGCGCTCGCCCTGACGGTGGTGCTGGCGCTCGTGCTCGGCTGGTGGGCGGCGGGCCGGGTGCTGGCCCGGTTGCGCACGATCACCGCGGCCGCGCGGGAGATCTCGGCGACCAACCTGCACCGCAGGCTCGCCCTGGCCGGGCCGGACGACGAGCTGAAGGAGCTGGGCGACACGTTCGACCAGCTGCTCGGCCGGCTGGAGGCGTCGTTCCAGGCGCAGCGCCGGTTCGTCGCCAACGCCTCGCACGAGCTGCGCACGCCGCTGGCCAGGCAGCGCGCGATCGGGCAGGTGGCGTTGGACGACCCGGACGCCACCGCGGCGTCGCTGCGCGCGGCGCACGAGCGGGTGCTCGCGGCGGGTGAGCAGCAGGAGCGGCTGATCGAGGCGATGCTGGCGCTGACCCGCGGGCACGCGGGCATCGACGTGCGGCGGCCGTTCGACCTCGGCGAGGTGGTCGCCGAGGTGGTCGAGGTCCGCCGGACGCCGGAGGTGGAGCTGCGGGCGTCGATCGGGGCGTGCCCGGTGTCCGGGCACCGGGCGCTGGCCGAGCGCCTGGTGGTGAACCTGGTCGACAACGCGATCCGGCACAACGCGCCCGGCGGGTGGGTCGAGGTGTCGTGCGGCGGGGGCGCGCTGACCGTGGCCAACACCGGGCCGGTCGTGCCGGACGACGAGGTGCGGCGGATCTTCCAGCCGTTCCACCGGGTCGGGGCGGCCAGGACGGGTCCTGGGCTGGGGCTCGGGCTGTCGATCGTGGAGGCGATCGCGACCGCGCACGACGCGCGGGTGGACGTGACGCCGAGACCGGCCGGTGGCCTGGTCGTCGTGGTCACGTTCCGCGATCGGGTCTAAGAGGCGTGACTCCGGGGAACACTGTGGTGCGCGGGTTCACCACATGAAGTGAGAGGTGCGTCCGAACCGCGACCGACGGAGAGGTGACACCATGCCCACGACCCCGCTCCTGCCCCGCGAGCCGGCCGCCGTGCCGACGCCGCCGACCGGGTGGCCGATCGGTTCCTACGCCACGTACGCCGAGGCCCAGCGCGCCGTCGACCACCTGACCGAGCAGGACTTCCCGGTGCCCGACGTGACGATCGTCGGGGTGAACCCGATGATCGTCGAGCGGGTGACCGCCCGGCTGACCTGGCGGCGGGTGCTGGCGGGCGGCGCGGTGTCCGGCGCCTGGTTCGGCCTGTTCGTGGGCCTGCTGCTGGGCATGTTCGGCACCGGCTCGCTGCCCGCGGCCATCCTGACGGGCCTGGTGACCGGCGTCGTCTTCGGCATGGCCTTCGCGGCGGCGGGCTACGCGTCGGTGCGGGGCAGGCGCGACTTCGCGTCCACCACGCAGCTCGTCGCCGGTCGCTACGACGTGCTCTGCGAGCCGCGCACCGCCGAGCGGGGTCGCGACCTGCTGGCCAGGCTCGCCCTCGCCTCGCCGGCGAACGCCTGACACCGGCCGAAGATCACCCCGACGGGTGAAAATCCACACCGGACCGGTGTCAGTCCTCCAGCCAGTTGTACGTCCGCGCCATGCCGAGCAGGCTCTTGCGCACGCTCAGGATCTGCTCGGCGGTCATGCCGGGGGCCGAGGCCAGCAACGCCTCGGTGACCTCCTGGAGGAACCGCGTGGTCGACACGACCTCGCAGAAGACGTCGCCGACGACCGCCTCGTCACCCGTCGGGTAGGCGACCGACCCCGACCGCGACGGCGACTCGCGCACCAGGCTGACCCGGGACGCCTTCGGCCCCCGGTCACCCAGCTCCACCAGGAACTCGACCAGCGCGCCGGGCGCCATCAGGCGCTTGTCGAAGTCGATGTCGTTGACGTGGATGAAGACGTCCTCACCACCCTCGTCGGGCGACACGAACCCGTAACCGCGGACCTCGTCGAACCGGACGACCTTGCCCCTGACCACCACCGCGAACCCCTGTCCACCAGCACGCGCCACTCGCCCGTGACGACATCCCGGCGATCCTAACCCCTCGACGGGCGCAGGACCCACGGTTGACGGGTGCGGCAGGGTCGGGAGGCATGGGAAACGACGACCACGCCGCGATCCGCCGGATGGCGGACCTCGCCACGCCGATGGCCCTGCGGGTAGCGGTGACCCTCGGCCTGCCCGACCGGCTGCGGGGCGACGGCGACGCGGCCGACCGGCTCGCCGCCGGGCTCGACGTCTCGCCGACCGCGCTGGAACTGCTGCTGAACCACCTCGTCACCCTCGGCGTGGTCGAGCGCACCGGCGCCGGCTACCGGACCACCTCCCTGGGCGCGCACCTCTGCGCCGACGCGGGCAACGGCCTCACCCACACCCTGCTGCACCTGGACCGCGCGGGCGGTCGGGCCGAGCTGGCGTTCGTGGAACTGGCGCACAGCGTCGCCACCGGCCGGGCCGGCTACCCGCGCCGCTACGGCCGCGACTTCTACGACGACCTGTCCGCCCACCCGCACCTGCGCGAGTCCTTCGACCGGCAGATGACCCAGCGGTCCCGCGACCAGGTGCCCGACCTCGTCGCCGGGTTCGACTGGTCCCGCTTCGCCGACGTGGTCGACGTGGGCGGCGGCAACGGCACCCTGCTGGCCGCCGTCCTGGCCGCGCACCCGGCGATGACGGGCCACCTGGTCGAGCTGGAGGCCGCCGCGGCCGAGAGCACCTTCCGCGCCGGCGGTCTCGCCGAGCGGGCGCGGGTCACCGCGGGCAGCTTCTTCGACCCGCTCCCGGCCGGGGCGCAGGCGTACGTGCTGTGCGACGTCCTGCACAACTGGGACGACGACGGCGCCCGTCGGGTCCTGGGTCGGTGCGCCGAGGCCGCCGGGCCGACGAGCCGCGTCCTGGTCATCGAGGCGGTCGGCGGCCGGCGGGCGAACACCGCGATGGACCTGGCCATGCTGGTGATCTTCGGTGGTCGGGAGCGCCGGGTGGACGAGTTCCGCGCGCTCGCCGCCGGCCAGGGGCTGGTGCTCGAAGGGGTGACCGACCTGACCGACGAGCGCTGCCTGCTGGAGTTCAAGCCCGCCGGTTGATCCCGTCCGGGGTTCGCGCACCACCTGACCGGGCGAGTCGGCAATCCTTCACAGGTAACACGGATAGGTGGAGAATCCCTGGCTTGACGTCATCCCGGCCCCCGGAGGAGCTTCGATGCCCAAGCCCCGGTCCCTCGTCCTCGCGCTGGCCCTCGTGCTCGCCGCGGTCCCGGCGGCCGACCTGGCCGCGCCCGCGTCCGCGCAGGCCGGTGACGCGCTCGCCCGCGACCTCGACGCGATCATCACCGATCCGGCCCTCGCCGGCGCGGACGTGGGGCTCGTGGTCCGGCACGCCGACACCGGCGAGGTGCTGTTCGCCCGCGAGGGCGACCGGCGCGCCCAGCCGGCGTCCAACGGCAAGCTGTTCAGCTCCGCCGCGGTGCTCGACCTGCTCGGGCCCGACCACCGGTTCCGCACGACGGTCGCCGCGGCCGGCCGGGTGCGGGCCGGTGTCCTGACCGGCGACCTGCACCTGCGCGGCACCGGCGACCCGACCGTCCTGGCCGCCGACTACGACGCGCTGGCCGCGCGGGTGGCCGCCGCCGGCGTCAGGGTGGTGCTCGGCAGGCTGGTCGCCGACGACACCTGGTTCGACTCCGTGCGGCTGGGCGCCGGCTGGGCCTGGGACGACGAGCCGTACTACTACAACGCCCAGATCTCGGCGCTGACCGTCTCCCCCGACACCGACTACGACGCCGGGTCCGTCATCGTGCGGGTCGCGCCCGGCGCGGCGGGCGCGCCGGCGACCGTCGCCACCGAACCGCCGACGGACTACGTCACGATCGACAGCACGGCGGTGACCGGTCCGCCCGGCTCGGCGCCGGGCGTGTCCGTGGAGCGGCGGCACGGCACGAACGTGATCAGCGTGCGCGGCAGCGTCCCGGCGGGCGGCGCGGTCGAGAGCGAGTGGAGCACGGTCCGGGAGCCGACCGGGCTCGTCACGTCGCTGTTCCACGACTCGCTGACCCGGCACGGCGTCCGCGTGGTCGGCGGCACCGGCGCCGGGGCGACCCCGGCCGACGCGCGGGTGCTCGCCGAGCACCTGTCGATGCCGCTGTCGCGGTTGCTGGTCCCGTTCATGAAGCTCAGCAACAACATGCACGCCGAGATCCTGGTCAAGACCGCCGGTCGGGCGGTGCACGGCGAGGGCAGTTGGGGCGCCGGCCTGCGGGCGGTCTCGGCGAAGCTCGGCGAGCTGGGCGTGGACCCGGCCGCGCTGTCGCTGCGGGACGGCTCGGGCCTGTCCCGGATGGACCAGGTCGCGCCGGACCAGGTGGCTTCGCTGCTGCTCGCGGCGCGGGGCGAGCCGTGGTTCCGGACCTGGTACGACTCGCTGCCCGTCGCCGGGGCGGGCGACCGGATGGTCGGCGGCACGCTGCGCAACCGGATGCGCGGCACCCCGGCCGAGGGCAACGCGCGGGCCAAGACCGGCACGCTGACCGGTGTCAGCGCGCTGTCCGGCTACGTGACGACGGCGGCGGGCACGCCGCTGGTGTTCGCCATGATCAGCAACGACACGCTCACGTCGGCCAAGCGGTTCGAGGACGCGGTGGTGGTGCGGCTGGCGAGCGACCGGGACGGTCAGGCGCCGGAGGTCCGGGTCGCCGGCGGTTCAGCCGGTGATCACGGCGTCGAGCTGGAGTGCAGCTGGACCAAGTCCTGCTGACGAGCGGGCGGACCACGAGTGGCCGGGTCACGGTCCGTTGACGGGCACCACGGCGTCGCGGACCTCCGCCACGAGGGCGCGCATGGCCAGCTCGGCGGCCTCGGGGTGACGGGACGCGACCGCCTTCGCCACCTCCTCGTGCAGGTCCAGGGCGCTCGGCACGGGGCGTTCGGGCATCAGCCCGAGGGTGGTCCGCCCGCTCAGCACCACCGCCACCACCTCCTGGAGCGCGGCGAACATCTCGTTGCCGCCGGACTCCAGGAGCAGCGAGTGGAAGGCGATGTCGACTTCGAGGAATTTCTCCAGCTCGCCCGACTCGCCCAGTTGGCGCATCCGGGCGGCCAGGTCGACCAGCCGGTCGCGCTCCTTCGCCGACGCGTTCCACGCGGCCCGCGCCGCGGCCACCGGCTCGACCGCGATCCGCAGTTCGGTGAGCGCGCGCAGCTGGGCGTCGCGGTGCGGGCCCGCCAGCCGCCACCAGATCAGCCGCGGGTCGTAGACCTGCCACGACGACGTCGGCTGCACGGTGATGCCGACCCGGCGGCGCGACGTCACCAGCCCCATCGACTCCAGCACCCGCATGGTTTCGCGGGCGACGGTCCGGGACACCCCGAACCGCTCCTGGATGCCGTCGAGGGTCAGCACCCGCCCCTCGGCGAGGTCGCCGCTGGTGATCTCCAGCCCGATGGTGTCGAGCACGGAGGTGTGCAGGGCGTCGCCGCGCGGCCCGCCCGCCTGACGTTGTACCGGCACGGCAGCAGCGTATCCCCGGGACGCCTTCCTCAGCCGCTTCAAAGGTGCTACCTTTCGCCGCCAAAGGTACTACTTTTGATCGTCTCGTCACCGCAGCCGAGAGGTGTCCCCCATGACCCCGAGCGCCGACCCCGCCGTGCCGACCTGCGTGGTCGTGATGGGCGTGTCCGGAGCGGGCAAGAGCACGGTGGCCCGGCTGCTGGCCGACCGGCTCGGCCTGCCGATGGCCGAGGCCGACGAGTTCCACCCGGCCGCCAACATCGCGAAGATGTCCGCGGGCGTTCCGCTCACCGACGCCGACCGCGCGCCCTGGCTGGACGCGATCCGCGACTGGATCACCGAGCGCGCCGCCGCCGGTGAGAGCACGATCGTCACGTGCTCGGCGTTGAAGCGGGTCTACCGGGACGTGCTGCGCGAGGCGGGCGCGCGGGTCCGGTTCCTCTTCCTGCGCGGCGCGGACGAGGTCATCGGCGACCGGTTGCGCGAGCGCTCCGGCCACTTCATGCCGCCGTCGCTGCTGCGGTCCCAGTTCGACGCGCTGGAACCGCTGCGGTCCGATGAGGACGGTGTCGCGGTCGACGTCCGGGAGACCCCCGACGCGATCGTCGCGCGAGCCCTCGCCGGGCTGGGCCTCACCGCACCGAGCCCGGCGAACCCCTGACCCGAGCAACCTTCGAGAGCAACGGAGCTGCCGATGACCACCAACGACGACTGGGTCCAGACCCTCGGCGCGGGCGCCCTGCTGGGCATCGCCGGGGGCGCGATCGCCCTGCTGCTGATCCTCATCATGTACCTGCGGGTGCACGCGTTCCTGGCGCTGGTGGTGGTCAGCCTGCTCACCGCGTTCGCCGCGGGCATCCCGGCCGGCTCCATCGTCTCGGTCCTGACCGGCGGTTTCGGCAGCACGCTCGGCAGCGTCGCGCTGCTGGTCGGCCTCGGCGCGATCCTCGGCAGGCTGGTCGAGGTGACCGGCGGCGCGCAGTCGCTGACCGGCGCGCTGATCGCGCGCTTCGGCGAGCACCGGGCGCCGCTCGCGCTCGGCGTCAGCTCGCTGGTCTTCGGCTTCCCGATCTTCTTCGACGCGGGCCTGGTCGTGATGCTGCCGATCGTGTTCTCGGTGGCGCGCAGGCTCGGCGGCGGCGTGCTGCGCTACGGGCTGCCCGCCGCGGGCGCGTTCTCGGTGATGCACGTGTTCGTCCCGCCGCACCCCGGTCCGGTCGCCGCGACCGAACTGCTCGGCGCGGACGTCGGCCTGGTCATCGCGTTCGGCCTGCTGATCGCGATCCCGACCTGGTTCGTCACCAGCTACCTGTACGGGCTGTGGGTGGGCAAGCGGCTCGTGCTGCCGGTGCCGACGATCCTCAGCGGCGGCCCGCAGGCCGAGGACCAGTCGGACCCGCCGCGCCCGGCGACCGTGATCGCGCTGCTGCTGCTCCCGCTGGTGATGATCTTCGCCAACACCGGTCTGGACGCCGCGCGGGCCGCCGGCTGGGTGGACGGCGACGCGTCCTGGTTCGCCGTCGCCCGCGCGCTCGGCGCGACGCCGGTCGCCCTGCTGGTGACCGTGCTGGTGGCCTCGTACGTGCTCGGCGTCCGGCGCGGCCGGGGCAAGGCCGCGGTCGAGGAGCTGGTCGACTCCGCCCTCGGCCCGGTGTGCGCGGTCATCCTGATCACCGGCGCGGGCGGTATGTTCGGCGCCGTGCTGCGGGCGGGCGGCATCGGGGACGCCCTGTCCGACGGCCTGGCCGACCTCGGCCTGCCGGTGTTCGTGGCGGGCTTCGTCATCGCCGCGGCGCTGCGCGTCGCGCAGGGCTCGGCGACGGTCGCGCTGACCACCGCGGCGGGCCTCGTGCAGCCGGTCGTGCAGTCCGGCGCGTTCAGCGCGACCGAGCTGGCCGCGATCGTGCTGGCGCTGGCGGCCGGCTCGGTGATCGCGAGCCACGTCAACGACTCCGGCTTCTGGCTGGTCGGCAGGCTGATGGGGATGGACGTCCGGACCACGTTCAAGACCTGGACGGTCATGGAGACCACCATCAGCCTGGTCGGCTTCGGCCTGGCCTCGGTGGTGTACCTGCTCGGCTGAGCCGGCAGGGTGTCGACGGTGGACCTGCCGACGCCCGCGTTCGACTTCGCCGACCGGCCCGCGCTCCCGGCGGGCGCCGATCCCGCGCAGTGGCGCTGCGAGGTGCTGCTGTCGCGCGGCTCCATCGGGTTCGGCCGGCTCGGCGAGTCGGACCTGGCCTTGCGCCTGGTCTTCGCCGAAGGGCGGTTGGCCGGGGAGTTCGCCCAGGTCTTCGGTTCGCTGGCGGCGGAGCCGATCCGGGTCCGGGGCGGGCTGCCCGGCCCGGACGGGCGCGAGCTGCCGCTGGACCTGCGGGTCGAGCACGCCGGGTTCGCCGACTTCCTCTCGGTCGGCGACCGGATGGGCGAGCAGCACCTGAAGATCAGGGTCGGTTCCCCGCTGCTGCCCGACACCTGCACGATCGGCGACGACGCCGACCCGATCCGGCTGCGGCCGGTCCGGGTCGGCGCGCACGAGGTGGTCTCCCAGGACCCGGCCGTGCTCCGGTTCACCGCGGCGGACACCGGGTTCGCGGTGCCGGCGGCCCGCGGCGGCGGGCGCCTCGACCGGGTGGTGAACGACGTCCTCGGCCTGCCGTCCCCGGCCGGCGCGAACTCGGTGCGGTTGACCACGCTGGTGGGGCTGCGGAAGTACAGCGACTTCTGAAGCGGTCAGTCCACGATCCCCAGCGCGAACGGGAACAGCGGCTCGCCGCCGAGCAGGTGCGCGCCGGCGGACTGGATGACCTGGTCCTGCACCACGACGTGCTGGCACATGGTGGTGATGTCGCGCAGCCACCGGTCCATCGGCGAGCGCTCGTAGATCGAGGTCGTGGCCAGCAGGTCGTACAGCGCGGTGACGATCCGCCGGGCGGCGCGGAACGCGTTGAGCCGCGGCAGCGCGGTGGCGATCCGCTCGTCCGCGGTGAAGTCGTCCAAGGTCTTGCCCGACGCCAGCAGCTCCCACTGCTGGTTCAGGCTGCCGTAGACGGCGTGCCGCGCGGCCTGGAAGTCCAGCTCGGCCTCGCCGATGGTCAGCTGGACGCGGTAGTTGTCCGCCCAGCGCTCCCCCGTCCTGCGGTCGACCCGCTCGATCGCGTGCTCCCGCGCGTGGTCCAGCGCGGCGCGGGCCAGGCCGAGCGGCACGCCGGGCATGTTGCGCGCGAGCGCGTCCGGCAGGGCGAGCGGGCCGGTGCGGCTGAGCGGCGTGCCGAAGCTGAACGAGTGGTCCTCGGGCACGAACACGTCGGTGATCGCGTAGTCCCGGCTGCCGCTGCCGCGCAGGCCCGTGGTGTGCCAGGTGTCGATCGTCTCGACCTCGTCCGGCCGCACGAGCATCACCCGCCAGAGCGGCGCGCCGTCGGCGCCGGTCTCCGGTTCGCCACCGGTGGTGACGAAGCTGCCCGCGGAGACCCAGTCGGCGTGCGTGATGCCGCTGCCGAACTGCCAGCGGCCGGTGAGCCGGTAGCCGCCGGGCACCCGCTCGGCGCGCCCGGCCGGGAGGATCAACCCGGCGGTGATCACGTCCGGGTGCGGGAACATCTCGGCCACCGCCGACTCGGGCAGGAACGCCGCGTACAGCGGGGTGTCCATGCCGATCATGGCGCACCAGCCGGCCGACGGGTCGCCGTGCGACAGCGCCTCGACCACCTCGGTCTGCTCGGCCGAGGTCAGCTCGGGCCCGCCGCGCTCCTTGCCGACGGCCATCCGGAACACGCCGGTCGACCGCAGCAGGTCCACCACGTCGGCGGGCAGCCGGCGGGACCGCTCGATCTCCTCGGACCTGGCGCGCAGCACCGGCGCGGCGGCCCTCGCCCTGGCCAGCACCTCCGCCGCCGTCATCGGCGCGTCGTCGGTGGGCGATCCGGCGGTGCGGTCATCGTCTGCCACGTCGACCTTCCTTCGTTCAGCCGTGCGGGCCGGACGGGAAGCGGCGGACGCGGACGGCGGACGCGCCCGGCACCGACGATCCCCGAACAGGCGGTCGAGCGGAATGGGGCAGCCCGAAGGCGCGACCGCTCCCCCGGCATCGTGGCGGGACGCCGCGCCGCCGGTGCGTCGCCGGCCGGGGACCGTTAGGTTTCGTCCATGAACGAGACCCCCGACATCAAGCCGCGCAGTCGCGACGTCACCGACGGGCTGGAGAGGACCGCCGCGCGCGGCATGCTCCGGGCGGTCGGCATGGGTGACGACGACTGGGTGAAGCCCCAGATCGGCGTCGCCTCGTCGTGGAACGAGATCACGCCGTGCAACCTGCCGCTGGACCGGTTGGCCAAGGCGAGCAAGGACGGCGTGCACGCGGCGGGCGGCTACCCGCTGGAGTTCGGCACGATCTCGGTGTCCGACGGCATCTCGATGGGCCACGAGGGCATGCACTTCTCGCTGGTGTCGCGCGAGGTCATCGCGGACAGCGTGGAAACCGTCATGCAGGCCGAGCGGCTGGACGGGTCGGTGCTGCTGGCGGGCTGCGACAAGTCGCTGCCGGGGATGCTGATGGCCGCCGCCCGGCTCGACCTGGCGAGCGTGTTCCTCTACGCGGGCTCGATCCTGCCCGGCCGGGTCACCCTGTCGGACGGCAGCGAGCGCGAGGTGACCATCATCGACGCGTTCGAGGCGGTCGGCGCGTGCGCCCGCGGCCTGATGAGCCGCGAGGACGTCGACCTGATCGAACGGGCCATCTGCCCCGGCGAGGGCGCGTGCGGCGGCATGTACACGGCGAACACCATGGCCAGCGCGGCCGAGGCGCTGGGCATGTCGCTGCCGGGCAGCGCGGCGCCGCCCGCGACGGACCGGCGCCGCGACGGGTTCGCCCGCAAGTCCGGCGAGGCCGTGGTCGGCATGCTGCGCAAGGGCATCACCGCCCGGCAGATCATGACGCGGGAGGCGTTCGAGAACGCGATCGCCGTGGTGATGGCGTTCGGCGGGTCCACCAACGCGGTGCTGCACCTGCTGGCCATCGCGCACGAGGCCGAGGTGGAGCTGAGCCTGGACGACTTCACCCGGATCGGCGCGAAGGTGCCGCACCTGGCCGACGTCAAGCCGTTCGGCAGGCACGTGATGACCGACGTCGACCGCATCGGCGGCGTGCCCGTGGTGATGAAGGCGCTGCTGGACGCGGGCCTGCTGCACGGGGACTGCCTGACCGTCACCGGGCGCACGGTGGCCGAGAACCTGGCCGACATCGCGCCGCCGGACCCGGACGGCACGGTGCTGCGGGCGATGGGCGAGCCGATCCACCGGACCGGCGGCATCACGATCCTGCGCGGCTCGCTCGCGCCCGACGGCGCGGTGGTGAAGTCGGCCGGGTTCGACTCCGACGTGTTCACCGGCACCGCCAGGGTGTTCGACCGCGAGCGGGCGGCGATGGACGCGCTGGCGAACGGCACGATCACCGCGGGCGACGTGGTGGTCATCCGCTACGAGGGGCCGAAGGGAGGTCCGGGCATGCGGGAGATGCTGGCGATCACCGCGGCGATCAAGGGCGCCGGGCTGGGCAAGGACGTCCTGCTGCTCACCGACGGCCGGTTCTCCGGCGGCACGACCGGCCTGTGCGTCGGCCACGTCGCGCCGGAGGCGGTGGACGGCGGGCCGATCGCGTTCGTCCGCGACGGCGACCCCATCACGCTGGACGTCGCCAACGGCACGCTGGACGTCGGCGTGGACGAGGCCGAGCTGGCGGCCCGCCGGGAGGGCTGGGCGCCGCTGCCCGCGCGGTACGAGCGCGGCGTGCTGGCGAAGTACGCCAAGCTGGTCGGCTCCGCCTCCGGCGGCGCGGTCTGCGGCTGAGACGAGCGGCGCCCGACCCCGCGGCCGGGGTCGGGCGCCGCTCCGCATCACGGGGCCGGGTACTCCGCGATGTAGACCGGCGCACCGGTGTTCGTCATGTCCGCCGGGCCGCCCACGCCGTTGACGACGTGGTCGATCACGCCGGCGCTGAGGTTGACGGTCATGATGTGGTGCAGCTTCACGCCGGGCGTCCGCGGCACCTCGAACCCGTTCTCGGTGTGGATCTCCGGGTTGTTCTGGTTGAACACGTAGACGCCACCGCCGTGCAGGGTGTGCTTGCGCACGCGGTCGCCGACCTTGTAGCCGGCCCAGCCCTCGACGTCGCCCTTCATCCAGTCGGCCTGCGTCGGCGGGTCGTAGGGCAGCTCGTTCTGGTAGAGCACGACGGTGCCGCGCTCGCCGTTCCACACGGTGTTGTGCCGCTGGAAGTGCTCGACGAACAGGCCGGTCGCGGTGACGTCGTCACCGTTGACGACCACGCCGGTGAGGCCGGTGTTGGTGTTCCAGCGCTGCGTGTCGGTGAAGCCCTCGACGCCGTGGTCGGCCCGCCACACCCAGGTGTGGTCGATGAGCACGTGGTCGCTGTTGACCTCCAGCGCGGTGTCCACCTTGCCCACGTGCGGCCCGCCGACGCGGAAGTAGACGTCGGACAGCGTGGTCGGGTTGCCCGGCGAGCTCCAGTTCAGGCCGTGCCGCTTGCCGACCCGCAGCAGCACCGGGGACAGCTCGGTGCCCGCGTCGATGGTGACACCGGCGATGACGACGCCGGGCACGCCGGCGACGTCGATCGGGATCGAGCCGTTGACGGCGGTCAGCGTGGCGTGCCCGATGCCGAGGACGACCGTGTCCGGCCGCCGGACCTCGATGCTGCGGGCGATGTCGTAGACGCCGGGCGTGAGCAGCAGGTGCTTGCCCAGCAGCAGCGCCAGGTTGATGTCGCGGACCGAGTCGCCGGGCTTGGCGACGTAGAAGTCGCTCAGCGGGATCGTGCGGCCGGCCGTCGTGCCGCTGCCCCACGAGACGCCGCTGGTGTCCTTGCGCGCGGACGGGACGCGGACGTTGTACTTGCCCTTGGCGTCCACGAACAGGTAGGGCTTCTCCCGGCTCACCGACGTGGTGTCCAGCGTGGTGTACGGCGGGGTCGGGAACGCCGCGTCGTCGGGCGCGCCCTTGACGCCGGAGAACACCTGGTTCCACACGCCGTTGGACCAGCTGCCCAGCTCGCTGTTGCGGGTCAGCCACTGCTGCTGCGAGCCGTTGACGACCGACGGCAGCCGCGAGTCGGCGATGAAGCCGCCGCTGGCGTACTGCGGGCCGGCGGTGCAGTAGTCCATCAGCGTGAAGGTGCCGCTGGTGACGTTGAGCCGGCGCAGCGACACGGCCTGGGACACGGCCCAGAAGTTCGCGCCGGCCCGGCAGCCGTCCTGGCCCGCGCCGTCGATGTTGATGGTCAGGTTGCCCAGCGTGCGCCAGAAGTTGACCAGGGCCAGGCAGTTGCCCGTGCCGCCGTCGGCGAGGCAGCGGTTGTAGACCTCGACCTTGCCGTTGATCACGACGTCGGTCGGCGAGGCGCCGAGGCCCGCGATCTCGGTGTAGTAGCCGACCTTGATCTGCAGCGGCTGCTCGGGCGTGCCGTACTGGCCGGGCTTGAACAGGAACGCGTACCGCTGCGTCCCCATCTCGTTGTCGACCTGGGCGGCGTGCGTGGCGTCGAGGGTCGCCTGGATCTCGGCGAGCGGCGTCGACGGGTCGAAGACCTTCACGTTGACGCCGAGGTCCTGCGTGCCGCGCCGGGGCGGGTCCGCGCTCGCGACCGGTGCGGTGACCGCCGTGGTGGCGGCGGCCAGGGCGACACCGAGCGCGAAAGCCCGGCGCAGCCTCGTGTGAGCGCTCTCACGTCTAGCGTGGCGCATGATCGTCATTGACATGCCTTCGGGGTTGGGAACGCCGACCCGCGGACGAGAGAGCGCTCTCTCACGTCCGGTTCGATCAAGCGTTGGCGATGTGGAGTTGGCTATTTTTAGCCGACGATCCGCCTCCGCGCCATGCCCCGCGCCCACGAATTTGCCGCCGCGCGAGGCGAAAAGCAGGCGCACCACCGGCCCCGGGTGTGTTAATCACTGCCAGTGGATCGACACGCACTCAGCGCCTTGGCGCACGCGGACCACCCCATCGCCGCGCCCGTGGGCGACCGGACCGTCACCGAACTGCTCGACCGGGCGATCCGCCGGCCGGACGCCCACGTGCTCGACCTGGGCTGCGGCGAGGGCGCGTGGCTGCTGCGGGCGGCGCAGGAGCACGACGGCATCACGGCGGTCGGCGTCGACATCTCCGACGCCGGGTTCGACGACACCCTCGCCGACGCCGCCCGGCTCGGCGTGGCCGACCGGGTGGAGCTGGTCCGGCAGGACGTCGCCGAGTACCGGTCGGGCCGCCGGGCGGACGTGGTGCTGAGCATCGGCGCGGCCTACGCCTTCGGCGAGCTGCTGCCCGCCCTCGCCGCCGCGCGGGGCCACCTCGCCGAGGACGGCGTGGTGGTGCTCGGCGACTGCTTCTGGGAGCGCGAGCCGGACCCGGCGGTCCGGGCGGAGCTGGAGGACGGCCCGCAGCGGTACGCCGACCTGGCGACCACCGTCGCGCGGGTGGTCGCCGACGGGTGGACGCCCGTGCACGGGCACGTGAGCACCCTGGCGGAGTGGGACGAGTACGAGTGGAGCTGGACCGGCTCGCTGGCCGCGTGGGCGCTCGACCACCCCGACCACCCGGACCGCGAGCAGGTCCTGGCCACGGCCACCGCGCATCGCGACAGCTGGCTCAACGGCTACCGCGGCGTGCTCGGCTTCGTGACCCTGGTACTCCGGCCGACGCCCTAGAGTCCCCGGCGCAGGGCCACGCGGCACGGCTCGACCGGACCTCGTCGGCGGTGGCCGGGCCGCCTCAGCGGCGGCGCAGGGCGGGGTCGAGGAGCGCGGGCGGGGTGTCGAACTTCTCCTGCGGCGCCAGGTCCAGGCCCGGCGCGACGACGGCGTCGATCGCGTCCAGCACGTCCGCCGGCAGCGCGGTGTCCGCGGCGGCCAGCTGCGAGCGCAGGTGGTCCAGCGTGCGGGGGCCGATGATCGCGCTGGTCACGCCGGGGTGCGCGGTGACGAACCCGAGCGCGAGCTGGATCAGCGTCAGGCCCGCCCCGGCGGCCACCTCCACCAGCCGCTCGACCGCGTCCATCCTGGCCCGGTTGCCCGGGACGGCGGTGTCGAAGCGCTCCGGCAGGACCGCCGACCGGTGGGTGGTGACCTCGCGACCCGCGCGGACCGCGCCCGACAGCCAGCCGGAGGCCAGCGGGCTCCAGGCCAGCACGCCGAGCCCGTACTCCTGGGTCACCGGCAGCACGTGCGCCTCGATGCCGCGCTGGAGGATCGAGTAGCTGGGCTGCTCGGTGACGTACCGGCCCAGGTGGTGCTCGCGCGCCGCCCACTGCGCCTGCACGATCCGGTAGGCCGGGAACGTGGAGGAGCCGAAGTAGCGGATCTTCCCGGCGCGCTGGAGGTCGGTCAGCGCGGACAGCGTCTCCTCGTCGCTGGTGGTCGGGTCCCAGCGGTGGACCTGGTAGAGGTCGACGTGGTCGACGCCGAGGCGGCGCAGGCTGTGCTCCAGCTCGGCGACCAGCCAGCGGCGGGAGCTGCCCCGGTGGTTGGGCTCGTCGCCCATCGGCATGCACGCCTTGGTGGCCAGCACGACGTCCTCGCGGCGGCCCGCGACGGCCCGGCCGACCATCTCCTCCGACCGGCCCGCGCTGTACCAGTCGGCGGTGTCGATGACGTTGATCCCCGCTTCGAGGGCGGCGTCGACGATCGCGGTGGCCTCCTCCTGGGTGGTGCGCCCGATGGCGCCGAAGTTCATCGCGCCGAGCGCGAGGGTGCTGACCTGCACACCGGTGCGCCCCAAAGTGCGGTACCGCATGGTCGTGTCGTCTCCCGGTCTGTCATCATGGACAAGCGGAACGCTGTCCCGTTTGACGATACGGAACAGTGTCCCGTTTAGCAACCACGGCAGGGGAGGAACGCGGTGGACGACGACCGGCCGGCGGCCAAGCCCAAGCGGGCGGACGCCCGGCGCAACGAGAAGGCCCTGCTCGACGCGGCGGCCGCCGTCTTCGTCGAGTCGGGCGTGGACGCGCCGGTGCGCGACGTCGCGGCCAGGGCCGGTGTCGGCACGGCCACCATCTACCGCCACTTCCCCACCCGGGCCGACCTGGTCGTCGCCGTCTACCGGCACCAGGTCGAGTCCTGCGCCGAGGCCGGGCCCGCCCTGCTGGCGAGCAGCCCGAGCCCGCACGCCGCACTGGCCCGGTGGATCGACTTGTTCGTGGACTTCCTGGCCACCAAGCACGGTCTCGCGGGCGCGCTGCGGGCGGACAACGCCGACTACGCCGTGCTGCACGCGTACTTCCTGGACCGCCTGGTCCCGGTGTGCGGCCACCTGCTCGACGCGGCCGTCGCGGCCGGCGAGATCCGGTCCGACCTGAAGCCGGTCGAGCTCATGCGGGGCGTCGGGAACCTCTGCATCGGCGCGGACCGCGACCCCGGCTACGACGCGCGGCGCCTGGTCGCGGTCCTCGTCGCCGGGTTGCGCCGGGAGCCCTAGACCCCCAGCCCGCGCGGCAGCTTGTCCGGCGCGACCACCATGTCGACCCGCGTGACCCGCCCGTCCCGGAGGGTGAAGGAGCAGACGAACCTGGTGGTCGCGCCGGTCAGCACGGCGAAGCCGGGGCCGCCGTTCACGGTCAGCGGCGCGATGCGCTCCCCCGCGGCCATCTTGCGGCGCACGCCGACGAGGAACCGCGCCACCCGGTCCGCGCCGAGCACCGGCCGGCGGGCCACCCCGAGCAGGCCGCCGCCGTCGCTGGTGAGCACGACGCCCGGGTCCAGCACGGCCAGCAGGCCGCGCAGGTCACCGTGGCCGACTGCGCGGACGAACGCGTCCACGGCCCGGCGGTGCTCGTCGCCGCCGACCTCGACCCGCGGCGCGCCCGCCGCGACGTGCGCCCGCGCCCGCACCGCCAGCTGCCGCACGGCGGCGGGGCTGCGGCCGACCACGGCGGCGATCTCCGGGAACGGCATGCCGAACACCTCGTGCAGCACCCACGTGGTCCGCTCGGCCGGGCTCAGGGTCTCCAGCACGACCATGAGCGCGTAGCTCACCGTGTCGTCCAGCGTCACCCGCTCCGCCGGGTCCTCCGCGGCGGCGTCCACGAGGGGTTCCGGCAGCCAGGGGCCGACGTACTCCTCCCGCCGCACCCTGGCCGACCGCAGCACGTCCACCGCGCGCCGCGCCACCGCCACCACGGACCACGCCTCGACGTCGCGCACGGTCTCGCGCTCGTCGGCGGCGGTCAGCCGCAGCCAGCAGTCCGACACCACGTCCTGCGCCTCGGCCAGCGTGCCGACCAGCGAGTACGCGACGCCGACCAGGCGTGGCCGCAGGCGGGTGTACTCGGCGGCCAGCTCGGCCGCCCGGTCGGTCACGGACGCACCGAGTCCAGGTAGTCGGCGAACGTCCCCGAGCCCTCGGTGTGATCGCCCCGCGGGCACAGCGCGCCGGTGGCCATCCCCTCGGGCGACTCACCGGCCTCCTCGACCCGCAGGTCGTCGCCCCGGCGGGCCACCAGGCGCCGCGCCATCTCGACCAGCCGCAGCCGCTCGGGCCCGGCGATGGGCGGGGCGTACCCCCGCGGCTCGCCGACCGCGAGCGCCACCAACCGGGCCGCCACGTCCGCGGTCGCCACCGGCTGCGACAGCATCGGCGGCACCTGCGCCACCGGTCCGGTCGCGCCCGCCAGCGTCTGCGCGGCGAACTCGAAGAACTGGGTGGCCCGCAGCACCGTCCACGGCACCGCCCCGGCCGTCACCAGCTCCTCCTGCCGCCGCTTGCCGAAGTAGTAGTCGAGGTCGACCACGTCCGAGCCGACGATCGACAGCACCACCAGGTGCCGCACGCCGGCGCGGGCCGACGCGTCCAGCAGGTGCCCGGTGCCCTTGGTGAAGAACTCCTCCACCTCCTCGCGCGACCAGCCCGGCGAGTTCGACACGTCGATCACCGCCTCGCAGCCGGCCAGCGCCTCGTCCAGCCCCTCGCCGGTGAGCAGGTCGACCCCGTCCGACCGGCTGACCACGACCGCCTCGTGCCCGGTCCCGGTCACCTCCTCGACGACCCTGCGCCCGACCACGCCCGTGCCGCCGACCACCGCGATCCTCATGTGCGTCCTCCCTCTGGCGAACCTGCCACGAGGAGGACGATCGGGCCAGGCGGGCTGTGACACCGCCGGGTGTCAGTCCTTCCCGCGCGCCAGTTTCGACGGCCACCAGATGCGCTTGCCCACGTCCACGGCCAGCGCGGGCACCAGCAGCGACCGCACCACGAACGTGTCCAGCAGCACGCCGAACGCCACGATGAACGCGATCTGCGCGAGGAACAGGATCGGCAGCACGGCCAGCGCCGAGAACGTGGCCGCGAGCACCACGCCCGCCGACGTGATGACGCCGCCGGTGATGGTCAGGCCGCGCAGCACGCCCGCCCGCGTGCCCAGCTCGGCCGACTCCTCGCGCACGCGCGTCATCAGGAAGATGTTGTAGTCGATGCCCAGCGCCACCAGGAACACGAACCCGAACAGCGGCACCACCGGGTCCGCGCCGGGAAAGTCGAAGATCCCGTTGAACACCAGCGCCGCCACGCCCATGGTCGCGGCGAACGACAGCACCACCGTGGCGATCAGCAGCAGCGGCGCGAGCAGCGACCTGAGCAGCAGCGCCAGCACCAGGAAGATCACCAGCAGCACGATCGGGATGATCACCAGCCGGTCCCGCTCGGACGTGGTCTGCGTGTCCAGCTGGGTCGCGGTGGGCCCGCCGACCTTGGCGTCGGCGTCGGGCACCTCCCGGACGGCGTCGCGCAGCCGCTGCACGGTGGCCAGCGCGGCCTCGGAGTCGGCCGGGTCGTCCAGCACCACGTCCAGCTTCACCAGGCCCTGCGCCTCGCCGCTCGGCCGGACCTCCGACACGCCGTCCACGTCGGCGGCCCGGGCCACCGCGTCCGCCTGGGCCGCGCGGGCCAGCATGACGGTCGGCGCGCCGCTACCACCGGGGAAGTGCCGGGACAGCACCTCCTGCCCGGCCACCGAGTCGACCTCGGTCAGGAACACGTCCGACTGGGCCGTGCCGGACGCCTTGAGCTGCGGCACGAACGCGACGCCGACCAGCAGCACCAGGGCGGTGACGACCCAGGTCGCCCGCGGCCGGGCGGAGATCATCCCGGCGATCCGCGACCACAGGCCGCTCGCCTCGGGGTGCGGCGAGCCGAGCTCCGGGCGCAGCGGCCAGAACGCGGACCGGCCGAGCAGCACCAGCACGGCGGGCAGGAACGTCACCGAGGCCAGCAGCGCCGCGCCGATGCCGATGGCGGCCACCGGGCCGAGGCCCTTGTTCGAGTTGAGGTCGCTGAACAGCAGGCACAGCACGCCGAGGACGACGGTGCCCGCCGACGCGGCGATCGGCTCGACGGTGGCCCGCCACGCCGTGCGCATGGCCTGGTAGCGGTCCTCGGTGTCGCGCAGCTCCTCGCGGAACCGGGACACCAGCAGCAGCGCGTAGTCCGTGGCCGCGCCGAAGACCAGGATGAACAGGATGCCCTGGCTCTGGCCGTTGAGGTCGAGCACGCCGCCGTCGGCCAGCAGGTACACCGCGAGGCTGGCCAGGCCGAGCGCGAACACCCCGGACAGCAGCACGACCACCGGCAGCAGCGGGCTGCGGTAGACCAGCACCAGGATCAGCGCCACCACGGCGCCCGCGACCAGCAGCAGCAGGCCGTCGATGCCGCCGAACGCCTCCTTCAGGTCGGCCACCTGCGCGGCGGGACCGGTGACCAGCACGGTGAGCCCGTCCGGCGGGTCGGTCAGCTGCGCCCGGATGCCCTCCACCGCGCCCGCCGGGTCCTCCGGGTCGACCGCGACGACGACCTCGGCGGCCTGGTCGTCCCGGGTGGACGGGATAACCGGCGACGCCTGGTCGCCGAAGTCGCGGCTGCCCAGGTACTCCAGGTCGGCCGGGGTGAGGCCGTCGGCGCGCTCGGCGACCACGATCGCCGGCAGGCCGCGCGCGTCGCCGAACGCCTTGACCCGCTCGGCGACCTCGGTCGCCTCGGCCGAGGCGGGCAGGAACGCGGTGCTGTCGTTGACCGCGACCTCGCTCAGCTTGCCCGCGAACGGTCCGGAGAAGCCGCCGAGCGCCAGCCAGGCGACCGCCACGAGGGCGGGGAGCAGCCAGCGGGTGCGGGACCTGGTCGCGTGCACGGGAGAATGTCCTCCGAGGCCAAGTAGTTCGACGATCCAATAGTTCGACTGTCGAAACAGTAACGGGAGGGCGCATGGCCGACAACTCGGCCCTGGTCAGGTTGCTCCGGCAGCTCACGGTCGAAACCGACCGGTTCGCGGAGCTGTTCGGCGAGAAGCAGCGGATGCACCGCACCGACCTCAACGCGCTCGCGCTGATCATGGACGCCCGGTGGGGGCCCGAACCGATGACGCCGACCAGGCTGGCCGAGGCGCTGCACCTGAGCGCGTCGGCGACGACGTCCGTGCTCGACCGGCTGGAGGCGTCCGGGCACGTCGAGCGCGCCCGCAACGCCGACGACCGGCGCAAGGTCGTGCTGCGCGTGCCGGACAAGGCGCTGGACCTCGGCCGCCGCTTCTTCGGCCCGCTCGACGTCGCGTTCACCCGGGCGTGGGAGCAGTTCAGCGACGCGGACAAGGAGGTGGTGGCCCGGTTCCTGGCCGCGAGCATCGACGCGACCGTGGCGGTGCGGGCCGACCTGGCCACTGCCGAGCCGGAGTGATCGTCACTACGCTCCGAACGGTGCGGATCCTCTTCTCCAGCCTCGGCCTGTTCGGGCACACCTACCCCTTGCTGCCGCTCGCGATCGCGGCGCGGGAACTGGGTCACGACGTCGACTACTTCACCGGCCCCGCGTTCGCGGACACCCTGGCGTCGCACGGCATCCAGCACGTCGTCGGCGGCATGGAGCCGCGCGAGGCGTTCGAGATCGCGACCGGCGGCGTCACGCCGGAGCGGCAGCGGGACGTCGCGACCGAGCGGGTCGCCTACACGTTCGCGTCGGTCCTGCCGCGCAGCTTCGCCACCGGCCTCGCGCCGGTCATCGCCGAGCGCAGGCCCGACCTGGTCGTGCACGAGTTCGGCAACCCCGGCGCGGGCCTGGCCGCGAAGGTCGCGGGCGTGCCCGCCCTGTGCCACTCGTACGGGCGAATGTGGCAGGAAGCCGAGTTCACCGAGCCCGCGCGCGCCCACCTCGCCGACCTCGCCGCGGAGCTGGGCGTCGAGGTGCCCGACGGCGACCCCATGGTGCTCGGCCACCCGTACCTCGACATCTGCCCGCCGTCGGTGCAGAACCCGGAGTTCCTGGCCTCGTCGGCGCACCGGATCCCGCTGCGGCCGGTGCCGTTCGGCGAGCCGGGCGAGCTGCCGCCGTGGGTGGCCGAGCACCGCGAACCCCTGGTGTACCTGACGCTGGGCACGCTGTTCGGCCGGAAAGGGGTGCTGCGGTCGGCCGTCGAGGGCTTGGCGGAGCTGGACGCGAGGGTGCTCGTGGCGGCCGGGCCGAGGCTGGCGGGTGCGCTCGGCGAGCTGCCGGACAACGTCGTCGCGCTCCCGTGGGTGCCGCAGGCGGAACTCCTGCCGCACGTGGACCTCTTGGTGCACCACGGCGGTGCGGGCACGACCATGGGCGCTTTCAGCGCGGGTGTGCCGCAGCTCGTCATCCCGCAGGCGGCGGACCAGTTCGGCAACGCCGACCTCGTCACCGAGACCGGGTTGGGCGACCACCTGCTGGGTGACGACGTGACCGCGGAGGCGGTCACGGTCAAGGCCCGCCGGCTGCTGTCCGACGAGGCCGTGCTCGACGCGGCCCGCGCCATCGCCGCCGAGGTGGCCGCCATGCCCTCACCGCACGACGTGGCCCGCACCCTGCCCGACCACGCGTGAACCGCCGGCAGTGATCTTCACCTCATTGCGCGAAGGTCTCCTAACGGACGAAATTCACCCGCCGTAGAAAAAATTCGCTACGCTCGAACCAGTGCGAATCCTCTTCTCCAGCCTAGGTTTACACGGGCACACCTACCCCCTGCTGCCGCTCGCGATCGCCGCGCGCGAGCTGGGCCACGACGTCGACTACTTCACCGGCCCGGCGTTCGCGAACGCCCTGGCGCCACACGGCATCGAGCACATCGTCGGCGGCATGGAGCTGCGCGAGGCGTTCGAGATCGCGGGCGCGGGTGGCGGGACGCCGCAGGACTTCGACCCCGAGCGGATCGCGTTCGCCTTCGCCTCGGTGCTGCCGCGCAGCTTCGCCGCCGACCTCGCGCCGGTCATCGCCGAGCGCAAGCCCGACCTCGTCGTGCACGAGGTGGGCAACCCCGGCGCGGGCCTGGCCGCGAGGGTCGCGGGCGTGCCCGCCCTGTGCCACTCGTTCGGCCGGATGTGGAGCGCGGACGAGTTCTCCGACGGCGCGCGGAAGCACGTCTTCGCCGTCGCCGCGGACCTCGGTGTCGAGGTCCCCGCGGACGACCCCATGGTGCTGGGCCACCCCTACCTCGACATCTGCCCGCCGTCCGTGCAGGACAAGGACTTCCTGGCCTCCTCCGCGACGCGGATCCCGCTGCGGCCGGTGCCGTTCGCCGAGCCGGGCGAGCTGCCGCCGTGGGTGGCCGAGCACCGCGAACCGCTGGTGTACCTGACGCTGGGCACGGCGTTCGGCCAGGCCGGGGTGCTGCGCACCGCCATCGAGGGGTTGGCGGCGCTGGGCGTGAAGGTCCTGGTGGCCGCCGGCCCCACGGTGGAGCCGGACTCGCTCGGCGAGCTGCCGGACGACGTCGTCGTGCGGCAGTGGCTGCCGCAGGCCGACCTCCTGCCGCACGTGGACCTGGTGGTGCACCACGGCGGCAGCGGCACGACCATGGGCACGTTCGGCGCGGGCGTGCCGCAGCTCATCGTGCCGCAGGGCGCCGACCAGTTCAGCAACGCCGCGATGGTGACCGAGGCCGGGCTGGGCGACCAGCTGCTCGGCGCGGACGTCACCGCTGAGGCGATCGCCACCAAGGCCCGCCGGCTGCTGTCCGACGAGGCCGTGCTCGACGCGGCCCGCGCCATCGCCGCCGAGGTGGCCGCCATGCCCTCACCGCACGACGTGGCCCGCACCCTGCCCGACTACGTCTGACGACCGCCGCACCCGCCCGGCCGCGACCACCGGATCGCGGCCGGGCGGGTGCCGCGCACGGTGTGCTTAACACGTAAGCAAGGCCACTCGTCGCAACTCCCGCACCGCTCGTCGTGCCTCGCTTGACCGGTTAATTCGGCCACTGCCACCGTCGGCGACGCCACCGAAGACGACGGCGTTGGGAGACCTCCATGGCAGGGCACGTGGGCAGACTGGCCGTGATAGCCGCACTCGTGGCGACGGCGGCGGTGCAACCGGCCGCCGTCGCGCACGGCAAGCCCTGGGTCGCGAGCTGGGCGGCGAGTCCCGTGGTGGGCAGCGAGATCCCCTGGAGCGACTGCCCGGCGGGCGAGGGCCTGCGGGACCAGACGGTGCGGAACGTGGTGTTCCTCAGCGCGGGCGGCGACTCCGTGCGGGTTCGGCTGACCAACGCGTTCGGCGCGACGCCGCTGCAGGTCGGCCGGGCCTCGGTCGCGGTGCAGGCGTCCGGTGACGCGGCGGTGCCCGGGACGCTGCGCGCGCTGACGTTCAAGGGCAGGCGCGGCGTCACCGTGCCGGTCGGCCGGGAGGTCTTCAGCGACCCGGTCGCGCTGGACGTGAAGGCGTTGTCGACGCTGCTGGTGAGCGCCTACCTGCCGAACGCCACCGGCCCGCTGACCAACCACCCGTTCACCGCGCAGGGCAACTACCTGGCTGCCGGCGACCGGACCGGCGCGCTGTCCGGCGGGTTCCGGGACACGCCGTGCTGGATGGTCGTGAACGGTGTGGACGTGGCGCCGTCGCGGCGGGTCGCGGGCGCGGTGGTGGCGTTCGGCGACTCGATCACCGACACCGGCAGCACCACCGGCAACGCCAACCGCCGCTGGCCGGACTTCCTGGCCAGGCGGCTGGCCGCGGTGCCGGGCCGGACGCTGTCCGTGGTGAACGCGGGGCTGGGCGGCAACCGCCTCATCGCCGACCGCGACGAGCCGTACTGGGGCGTGGCGGGCGTGACGCGGGTGCACCGGGACGTGCTGTCGCAGACCGGGGTCGAGGCGGTGATCGTGCTGGAGGCGGTGAACGACATCGGCTACAGCGCGTCGGCCGAGGACCTGATCGCCGGGCACCGCGAGGTGATCCGGCAGGCGCGGGCCGAGGGCGTGGAGGTGTACGGCGGCACGATCCTGCCGTTCAAGGGCTCGTTCATCTGGACCGAGGAGCGCGAGGCGACCTGGCGGGCGCTCAACGACTGGATCCGCACGTCCGGGGAGTTCGACGGCGTCGTCGACTTCGCCGCCGCGACCGCCGTGCCCGGCGACCCGGCCACGCTGGACCCGGCCTACGACAGCGGCGACCACCTGCACCCGAACGACGCCGGCACCGCGGCCATGGCCGACGCGGTCGACCTGTCGGTGCTGCTGGGTCGCTGACCCCCGCGCCGTGCCGCCCAGGGTGTGGTCCGCTGTCGGCGAACGCCCCGGACAGCGCGGTCGGGACCGGCGCAGGATGAGGGTGTGATCGTGTGATCGGGGGGTGCCGATGGATCCGCTGGACGCCTACTCGCAGGCCGTGATCGCGGTGGCGAAGTCGGTCACCCCGCACGTGGCCGGCGTGCGCGTGGGGCGTGGCACGGGGTCGGCGGTGGTGTTCACCGACGACGGCCACCTGTTGACCAACGCGCACGTCGTGACGGGCGGGCGGGAAGGCACGGCGGTGTTCGCGGACGGTTCCGAGTCGGCGTTCGCGGTCGTCGGCGCCGATCCGCTGGCCGACCTGGCGGTGCTGCGGGCCGAGGGCGGCGCGCCCGGACCGGCGGCGTTCGGCGACGCGGACCGCCTCCAGGTCGGCCAGCTCGTCATCGCCGTCGGCAACCCGCTCGGCCTGGCCGGTTCGGTGACCGCGGGCGTGGTGAGCGCGCTGGGCCGCGCGGTGCCGGTGAGCAACGGCCGGGCCGGGCGGGTGATCGAGGACGTGATCCAGACCGACGCGGCCCTCAACCCCGGCAACTCCGGCGGCGCGCTGGCCGACTCGGCCGGCGCGGTGGTCGGCATCACCACCGCGTTGGCGGGCATCGGCCTCGGGCTCGCGATCCCGATGAACAGCACCACCCGGCGGATCCTGTCGACGCTGCTGGTCGAGGGCCGGGTGCGGCGGGCCTACCTGGGCGTGGTCGGCGCGCCCGCTCCCCTGCCCGACGCCGTCGCCGAGCGCACCGGGCAGCGCGCGGGCGTGCGGCTGGTGCAGGTGGTGCCCGGCGGGCCGGCCGAGCGGGCCGGGTTGCGCGACGGCGACCTGGTGCTGAGCGTGGCGCGGACGCCGGTCGGCGACGCGCAGGGCATCCAGCGGCAGCTGTTCGCCGAGGCCATCGGGTTACCGCTGCCGGTGACCGTCCTGCGCAACGGCGCGATGGTCGACGTCGTCGCCACGCCGACCGAGCTGGCCGCGTGAGGCCAGCGGCAGCGCGAACCGCCGGCAGGCGTGCGCCCTGGCGGACCCCCGCCGCGCGAGCGCCTTCGCGGGCCGGGCGCCGGGTCGCGTGACCGCCGGGCGGACCGGGTCGCCCGGCGCCGCCTCCGTCCCGGCGACCACGTGCTCGCCCTCGGTGAAGCCCATGGCCCGGCACCAGCGCGCCAGCGGCGAGTCGTCTTGGGCCCAGGCGTCGAGCGTGGTCGCCCCGAGTGCCCCGGCACGGGCCCGCGCGCGGGACAGCAGGGCGCCGCCGATGCCCCGGTGCCGGTGGTCCGGGTGGACGGCGAAGGTCTCGATGGTGGCCGACTCCCCGGCCACCGCGACGTCCAGGATGCCGACCACCACGCCCGCGTCCACCGCCACGAGTTCCGCCCCGGTCACCGCGGGCTTCGCCGGGACGGCGGAGCCCTGGTGCGCCCGGCACCGCAACCACGACGGCTCGTCGCCGACGGCGTAGTCGCGCACCCCGTACCCCACCGGCACAGCGTGCCCGATCACCGCGACGGAGGCGTACCGATTTCCCGCACGGCACCTGAAGGGCGCACGCGGCCGATCAGCGGAACGGGGCGGTGAAGCAGGCGATCCGGGCGCCCGCGCTGCCCGCCCGGCCCTGCTCGGTCTCGGTGGTCGGGTGCTCGTGCAGCACGATCGAGGACGGCACGCGGTCGCCGAAGGTGAACGGGACCGTGGTCTCGGCCGTGCCGTCGCCCTCGCCGTCGGTGGTCAGGTCCAGCCAGACCTCGTTGCGCGGGTTGGCGTAGGCCGGGTCGACCGACGGCCGCTCCGGCGTCGCGGCCGGGTCGACCTCGTGCTGGTAGTGCGGACCGGCGTCGGAGCCCTCCTCGCCGCACGGGTCGGTGTGCGCGTGGGCGGCGTAACCGCGGTCCGGCTGGAGCTGGTCGGCGATCAGCCGCACAGTCGTCGTGCCACCGCCCTCGACCACCTCCAGCTCCAGCTGCGCGCCCGGCGGCGCGGCGGCCTGGTCGTAGGTGAACGCCACGTCGGCCTTGTCCACCGGCGCCAGCACACCGGTCTGCCTGGTGCTCACCTCCGGCTCGGCCGACCCGGACGACCCGGTCCCCTCGGGCGTCGAGCCGCAGCCCACCGCTGTGCAGAGCACGGCCACGACGATGACGGCACGCATGCAGGTTCCCTCCGACGTCCGCTGGCGGTCGTCGTCGGACTACCCCTCGCCGCGCCGGGCGTAACCGAAGATCACTCGGCTGAGTGGTTTCGCGCTACCTCCGGGAACACCCGGCAAACCCGTGGGAGCCAACACCACGACCCGAGGGGGTTCGATGAACACGCGCACCCTGATCGCCGCGCTCGCCTGCACGACGGCGTTCCAGGCGCCGGTCGCGCACGCGACCGACGACCCGGGCACGTTGATCGCGTGCGGCACGACCCAGGACGACCGCCGGACGTCGCGCACCGAGGCGCAGCTCCGCTCGCAGACCTGGCTGGACGCCCGGGTGCCCTACAGCCAGCAGGCGTGCCACGAGAACGAGCACGGCAGCTACCGCACCGACTGCTCCGGCTACGTCTCGATGGCGTGGGGGCTCGACCACTCCCGCAACACGTCGTCGCTCCGCGAGGTCGCCACCGAGGTGCCGCGGGTCGAACTGCTCCCCGGTGACGCCCTGCTCGGCGCGTACCACGTCGCGCTGTTCGTGCGCTGGGCGGACGCGGCGAAGTCGGAGCCGGTCGTGCGCGAGCAGACCGGCCCCGACGGCGAGCCGCCGGTGGAGCGGACGTGGACGGCCGAGGTGGCGAACACCTACACGCCGGTCCGGTACTACCGGGTCACCGAGGGCTGACCCGTCAGCCGATCCCGCACGCCACCCCGTTCAGGGTGAACCCGGTCGGCTTGCCGTTCGCGCCGGTCCAGCTGCCGAGGAACCCGAACGACACCGAGCCGCCCGGCGGGAGCATCGAGTTCCAGGACGCGTTGCGCACGCTGACCGCCGCGCCCGCCTGGCTGTGCGTGCCGCCCCAGAGCTGGGTGATCCGCTGCCCGTCCGGGAAGGACCACGCCAGCGTCCACGGGTTGATCGCGGTGGCGCCCCGGTTGGTGATCCGGACCTCGCCCTGGAAACCGCCCTGCCACTGCCCGCCGATGGTGTACCCGACCGAGCACGTCGCCGGTGGTGCCGTCGTCGTCGTGGTCGTCGTGGTCGTGGTCGTGGTCGTCGTCGGCCCGCCGATCTGGCTCGGGTCCACGACGCCCCAGTAGGCGTCCTTCGCCTGGAGGCGCGTGTCGAACAGCAGCGGGTGGTCCTTGCGGGTCACCGGGAAGCTGTCCAGCCACGTGCTGTCGTCCGCCAGGCCCCACAACGTCACCGAGCTGATGTGGTCGGAGTACCGCTTGTACAGCTCGAAGAAGTCGCGGTACCGGTGCGCCTGGGTGAGCAGCACCTCCCTCGGCGGCGTCGGGTAGGACTGGCTGTTGTCGGTGTAGACGGAGATGTCCATCTCGGTGATCTGCTGGTCCACGCCCAGCGGCACGAACTTGGCCAGCATCGCCTCGGTCTCGGCCAGGGACGGCCACGCCACGTTGACGTGCATCTGGTGGCCGACCGCGTCGATCGGCACGCCCTCGGCGCGCAGCGCGACCACCAGGTCGTGCAGCTTGTCGCGCTTGGCCGGGACGTTGGTGTTGTAGTCGTTGATCACGAGCGTGGCGTTCGGCGCGACCTCGCGGGCGACGCGGAACGCCATGCGCAGGTAGTCCAGCCCGGTGATCTCGAACCACCTGCTGCGGCGCAGGCCGTCGGCCTGGGTCTCGTCGATGACCTCGTTGACCACGTCCCACACCGGGATGTCGTCGCCGAAGTGGCCGACCACGGCGCGGATGTGCGCTTCCAGGCGGGCCAGCAGCAACGCCTTGTTCTCCGGGGTCGCGGTCATGTCGTTGCCCGCGGCGTCCTTGAACACCCACGCCGGGGTCTGCTGGTGCCAGACCAGCGTGTGCCCGCGCACGGCCGCGCCGTTGGCCTTCGCCCACGCGACGAGGGCTTCGGCGTCGGCGAACCGGAACGCGCCCTCGGTGGGCTCGGTGGCGTCCCACTTGAGCGTGTTGCCGGGCGTGATGGAGTTGAAGTGCTTGGCGAGCAGCTGCCCGTGGTTGTTGAGCACCTGCGCGCCCTCGACGGCCGCGCCGACTGCGAAGTGGTCGGCGAGCACGTCCTTCACCGACGGGATGTCGGTCTGGATGGGCGGCAGGGGCGTGTAGGAGAGGGAGAAGTCGTCGACGTGCAGCGACGCCGTGGCGCTGTTCAGCTCGACGTAGGTGGCGAGGAAGTCGACGTCGGCGGCGAGGGTGTAGCTGCCGCGCAGGTTGACCCAGCCGCCCGCGGTGACCGCGGTGTCGCCGACGACCTGGTCGTAGCTCGGGGTGCCCGCGGTGCGGCGTTCGACGGACAGCCGGGCCTGCGTCGCCGCCTCGCCCGCCGCCAGCCGCACCCACACCGACAGGTCGTAGCGGATGCCCTTCCGCACGTCGTCCAGCACGCTGAGGGCGGGACCCTGCCAGCCCTGGGTGCGCCCGGTGACGGCGAGGCTGTGCGTGCCGCTGCGGGCGACGGCCGTGCTGGGGGTGACGACCTCGTCGGACCGGGACGTCCACCCCTGCGCCGTGCCGTCGTCGAACGTGCTGGACACCACGACCACGGGCTCGTCGGCCGCGGCCTGCGGGCTCGCGTGGGCCACCATCGTGACCAGGCCGGCCACGACCGAGGTCGCGAGCACACCGGCGAGAACTCTCCTCATCGAGAATCCCTCTTCCGTCGGGCGATTTCTGGGAGCGCTCCCAGATCATCTCGCCCGGACTATAGGCAGCCGCGCCGGCTCGCGCCCAGCCCCCGTTCAGCCCAAACGTCGTCCGGCTCCCGCTAGGCAGCGCACTCGTTCTGCTCCGGCGCGAGGGCGGCCCGCACCTCGCGGGCCAGCTCACCGCCGCGGACGAGGTCGGTCGCCTTCTCCAGGTCCGGGGTCAGGTAGCGGTCGTCCACCAGCGGCTCGACGTGCCGGCGCACCGCCTGGTGCACCCGGTCCGTGCCCCTGCCCAGCCGGAACGCCGCCATCCTGTCCTTGATCAGGTCGATCCCCTGCGCCGACATCAGCACCTGCACCGCCAGCACCGTCTCCAGCCGGTCCAGGTTCGCGTGCAGCGCGCGCACCGAGGCCATCGCCATCGTGTTGTGGTCCTCCTGCCCGAACTTCGCCGGCCGGGACAGGGCGCCCGCGGGCGTGGCCAGCTGCTGCATCTCCGGCACCAGGGCGACCGCCACCGTCTGCACCTGCACCATCCCCGAGTTCAGGCCGACCTCCCCGCCCGCGAGGTTCGCGGGCAGGTGGTAGCTCCACTTGTCGGCCAGCAACCGCGCGGACAGCTCTTGCGACAGCACACCCAGGTCGGCGACCTGCGCGTTGAGCGAGTCGATCTCGTGCCCGAGCAGCGCCGCGTCCCAGTTGCCGCCCATCACGAACTCGTACCCGCCGTCCCCCTTGCGGAAGACCAGCGGGTTGGACGTGGAGGCGTTCGCCTCGCGCTCGACGTGACCGCGGGCGTCCGCCAAGCGCTGCCGCAGCGCCCCGACGATGTGCGGGTTGGCCCGCACCGACACCGCGTCCTGGATGCGCGGACCGTCCTCGCCCGCCGCCTTGCGACCCTCGTCGGTCATCCACCCGGTCCCGCAGATCAACGCCCGGGTCACCCGGGCCGCCTCGACCTCGGCCGGGATGCGCCGCTCGTCGTGGGTGCGGGCGTCGAACGCGCCCTGCTCGGCCCTGGTCGCCTCCAGGAACAGCGCGAACGCGCCGTCGTAGGTGTCGAGCAGCCGTTCGGCCCGCACCACCGCGTCGACGTACCGCGCGACCAGCACGCTGCTGCCGCTGATCAGCGGCAGCGCCTCGCCCTGCTCCAGCTGGAACGCGGGAGCCAGCCCGGCCTCGGCGAGGACGTCCGGCGCGGACCCCTCCTGGCCGCGGAACCGGGCGGGCGCGGGTTCGCCGGTGAGCACCAGCCCCGCCGCCGCCATCGGCTGGAGGTCGCCGGTGCCCAACGACCCGATCTCCGGCATCCGCGGCGCCACGCCCGCGTTCACCAGGTCCAGCACCCGGTCGACGAACTCCGGCCGCACGCCCATCGCGCCGCGCGCCATCGTGTTCGCCCGCAGCACCAGCGCCAGCCTGGCCACCCGGTCGGACAGCGCGGGACCGACGCCGGCGGCGTGCGAGCGCAGCACCCGGCGCTGGAACTCGACCCGGTCCGCCTCGGGCAGCGGCTCGTCCTTCAACGGGCCCAGCGCCTGGTTCCACCCGTACACCCGCTGCCCCGCCGCCACCGCGGCCTCCGCGCCCCGCCGGCTCTCGATCATCGCCTGGCGCGCCTTCAGGCCCAGCCGCACGGTCACCTGGTCGGCCTCCAGCACGTCGACCAGCTCGTTCCACGTCAGGGAGTTGCCGTCCAGCTCCACCGCGACGGCGCCGCGGCCGACGACCGGCGCGGGAGCCGCGGCCGTGCTCGACACCGCCACCGCGCCGACCGCCACCACGACCAGAACCCGCCAAGGCATCACTGTGCGCACTCCTACGTCATCACGCGGACCGGACCCCCGCTCGGGATCGTGGCACCGCGTCCGCACCCCAGCAGGGTGTGACCGGTCGAATCGAGCCATCGGGTGAGCGCGACCGACTGCGAGCACAAGCACAAAACTCTTGTTCGAACGCACATAATTTGCGAAGGTCTCTCACGTGAAGAGCGCCGACCGCCACCGGGTGATCATCGAACGGCTCCGCTCCGGCCCGCAGGTCGCCGTGGCGGAGCTGGCGGCGGCCACCGGCGCGTCGGAGATGACCATCCGCCGGGACCTCGACCTGCTGGCGGCGGGTGGCGTGCTGCGCCGGGTGCACGGCGGCGCGGTGCCGCTCAGCCCGGCGGGCGTCGAACCGCCGTTCAGCGCCCGCACCGCGACCGCGAGCGCCGCGAAGCGGGCCATCGCCGCGGCTGCCGTCGACCTCGTCCGGGACGGCGAGACGATCGTGCTGGACAGCGGCACGACCGCGGTCGAGGTGGCCAGGCTGCTGCGCGGCCGACCGGTCACCGTGATGCCCCTGTCCCTGCACGCGGTGCGCGAGCTGCTGGACTCGCCCGAGGTCCGGTTGCTGCTGCCCGGCGGCGAGCCGCGCCCCGGCGAGCTGGCCATGGTCGGCCCGCTGGCGCTGGCGTCGCTGCGCGCCCTGCGCTTCGACGTGGCCGTGCTCAGCCCGTGCGCGTTCGGCCTGGACACCGGCCTCACCGCGCACAACCTGGCCGACGCAGAGGTCAAGCAGCAGGCGATGGCCGTCTCCGGGCGCACGGTCGTGCTGGCCGACAGCACGAAGTTCGGCCGCACCGCGCTCGCCCACGTCTGCCCCGCCGACCGGCCCGACGTGCTGGTCACCGATTCCGACACCCCCGCGGACGTGCTCCGCGAGCTGACCGCGCGCGGGGTGCTCGTGCACGTAGCCGAAAGACTGGAGACCCTGTGACGACCGCCCTGCCGCGCGCCGCCCGCGTCGCGACGTGGATCTACTTCACCCTCAACGGGTTCGCCGTCGGCCTGTGGGTGGTGCACATCCCGAACGTCGAGCGCGCGACCGGCATCACGCACAGCGCCCTGGGCGGGCTGCTGCTCGTGCTCGGCGGCGCGGCATTCCTCGGCATGCAGGTCGCCGGACCGCTCGCCGACCGGCTCGGCCAGCGCAAGTTGCTGCCCGCCGCCGGGGTGCTGCTCGGCATCGCCCTGTTCTTCCCCGGCCTGGCCACGTCCTGGTGGGCGCTCGGCCTCAGCCTGCTGTTCTTCGGCTTCGGCAACGGCACCATCGACGTGGCGATGAACTCGCACGCCGTGGTGGTGGAGCGCGCCTACCCCCGGCCGATCATGGCCTCGTTCCACGCGATGTGGTCGATCGGCGGTGCGATCGCCGCCGTCGTGGGCGCGCTCACGCTCGGCGCCGACGTGCCCACCGCGGTGACGTTGAGCGCCTGCGGCGTGTTCACCATCGTGGTGTCGCTGCTGACCGGCCGGTTCCTGATCGACGCCGAGGCCGAGGAGCCGGCCGAGGCGACGTCGTCCGCGCCGGCGGCCAAGCCGTCGACGAAGCTGGTGTGGCTGCTGGGCGCCATCGCGTTCGCCATGATGCTCGCCGAGGGCGTCGCCAACGACTGGGCCGCCCTGCACGCCGAGGACGTCCTGGGCACCGCCACCAGCACGGCCGCGTTCGCCTACGGCTCGTTCGCGGTGGCGATGACCGTCGGCCGGTTCGCCACCGACCGGGTCGCCGCGGCCGTCGGACCGGTCGCGATCGTGCGGTACGGGGCGGCGCTGGCCGCGTTCGGCCTCGTGCTGGTGGTGCTCTCGCCGTGGGTGTGGCTCGCGTTCACCGGCTGGGCGCTGTTCGGCCTCGGCCTGTCCGGCAGCGTGCCGCAGCTGTTCTCGGCGGCGGGGAACCTGGACAAGCGGTCGTCCGGCGCGCTCATGGCCCGGGTCGTCGGGCTCGGCTACGTGGGCCTGCTCGCCGGGCCGGCGCTGATCGGCGGCCTGGCGCACTGGATCCCGCTGAACCTGGCCTTCCTGGTGCCGGTCGTGCTGTGCCTGCTGGCCGTGGTGTTCGCCAACGTCCTCGCGCCGCGCCCGGCTCCGGTCGAGGAGAACGTCGCGTCCTGAGGACGTCGGCGAACACCCGCGGGCGCTACTCGCAGCCGATGCCGTCCTTGTCCTTGCCGTCGAGGTCGTAGACGTCCGGGCCGATCACGGTGACGGGTCCGCGCACGTAAGCGGGCCCGTTGCCCGACCCGCCCGCGCAGTCGACGTCGCTCGCGATGGGCACGCACGGCGTGTAGCTGGCGTGGCAGCCCTGGTTGGGAGCGGGAGCGGGAGCGGGCGCGGGCGGCGGCGGGGCTTGGGTCGCCGGGTTCGGCTGGGGATTCGGCTGCGGGTTCGGTTGGGGATTCGGCTGCGGCTTGGGCTGGGGCTGGGGGGCCGGTGCCGGCGTGGTGGTCGTCGTGGTCGTGGTCGTGGTGGTCGTGGTGGTGGTGGTGGTCGTCGTCGGTGACGTGGTGGTCGTCGTGGTGGGCGCGGCGGTCCGCGTGGTGGTCAACGACGAAGCCGCGTCCGTTGTGGACGGTTGGTCGTCGGCCAGCGCCCCGATGACGATGAACAGCAGCACCACGGCGGCCACCGCGATCCACACCGGGCGGCGGGACTTGCCCTGCGCGGGCGGCGGCGTGAAGACCGCGGTCTGCGGTGCCACGCCCGCGCCGGAGGCGTCGCGCGGCAGCTGGAGCACCACCTCCAAGCCGCGGTTGCCGAGCTGGACCACCGCCTCGCAGCCCGGCGTGCCGCCGGCGTCCATCACCCGGCTCACCACATCGGCGTAGCGCCGCGACATCAGGTAGGTCAGCTCGCCGACCCGCTGCCCGTCCAACCGGACCTCGATGGCGTGCTGCCCGCGGTGCTTGCCCGAGGCGATGGCGCACCACGCCAGCGCGACGGCCACCCGGCGCTGCTGACCGGGCGCGACGGAGTACCTGGCCAGCCACTCCTGGTGGTGCTCCTCCCCGGTCACGACGACCGGCGCCCCGGTCTCCAGCATGGTCAGGCCTAAAGGCGAGTTCTCCACCACGACGCACTCCAATCCACCGAACGGATGTACGCCGCTCATCGGCGCGGTTCTACGCTCCGTTACCAGGAATGTCACAGCGGTGTAACGGTTGCCCAACCGGGCTACAGGGCCTCGGGCGCACATGTTGGCTGTGCGCATGAACAAGAAGGTCGTGTCCGCGCTGCTGGCCCTGGGGTGCGCCGCCTCCCTGGTGGCGTGCGCGAACAACGAGGACAAGTTCGTCGACGAGCTGAAGGCCGCGGGCTTCACGAACGTCGGCGAGCCGCGCAGCGAGTCGGGGAAGAAGACGAAGAAGATCGGCAAGCGCACGGTCAAGTCGTCGCAGAAGGTCCTTGAGGTGACGGTCCGGGTCAAGGGCTGCGACCTGGAGTTCGAGAAGGTGTCCGGCCAGTCCGGTTACTGGCTGGACGAGCTGCACGTCAACGGCCAGGAGCAGGACTGGCCCGGTTACCCGGAGAACGTCCGGCAGCAGGACCTCGTGACCTCGTTCGCGGGCGACCAGCCCAAGCCCGCCGGCTTCCGCGACTGCTACCGGCCCGACCAAGCCTGACCCGGGGAATTCCACCCGTTCGCCGGAACCGCGGAACGGCGGTCTGAGTAATTTTCACATCACGGTCCCCTGCCGTTGATCGACCCACGAGAGGTGGAAGATCATGAACCGTGCTGTGAGGCGACTGGTCACCCTGGCGAGCGCGCTGACCCTGTCGCTCGTCACCGTCCAGGCCGCTCAGGCCGCCGAACCCGGAACCTACTGGACACCGGAGCGGATGCGCGCCGCCGCTCCGCTCGACCTCCCCACCACCACGCCCTTCGCGGTGCGCTCCGCCGTCGCGACGGGCGAGCCCGCGACCGTCGCACCGCTGGCCTTCCCCAACGGCGGCAGCGCGTGGACCGGTGGCGGCGCCGTCGTCGCGACCGCCGGTCGTGTGTTCTTCACCTACCAGGGCCGCAACGCCTCGTGCAGCGGCAACGCCGTCACCAGCGGCAACAAGAGCACCGTCATCACAGCGGGCCACTGCGTGAAGCTCGACGGCGCGTACCACACCAACGTCGCCTTCGTCCCGGCCTACAACAACGGGAACGCCCCTTACGGCACGTGGAACGCGCGCACCACCATGGCCACACCGCAGTGGAACGCGAGCGAGGACATCAACTACGACATCGGCGCGATCGTGGTCGGGCAGCTGAACGGCCAGTCGCTCACCGACGTGGTGGGCGCCCAGGGCATCGCGTTCAACCAGGCGCGGGCCGACAACATGTACGCGTTCGGCTACCCGGCCGCCGCGCCGTACGACGGCACGAAGCTGATCTACTGCAGCGGCCGGACGTTCAACGCGTTCCTGAGCAACGGCATCGGCATGACGTGCGACATGACCGGTGGCGCCAGCGGCGGTCCGTGGTTCCGGACGTTCTCCGAGGCCACCGGTACTGGCACGCTCAACTCGGTGAACAGCTACAAGATCAACCTGTTCCCGAACTGGATGTTCGGCCCGTACTTCGGCGCGGACGCGCAGAACCTGTACAACCAGGCCCAGGCGGCCTGATCACCCCACCGGGTGGCCCGGCGCGGTCGCCGCCGGACCGGGCCACCCGCCGGTCACCCGCTGACCGAGGCGGAGAAGCTGTTGACGGCCAGCCCGGTGCCGCCGTTCCACGGCTCGAACCCGGCCTGGATGCTGGTCAGGTACCAGGAAGTGGTGATCGCGCCGCGGTTGCGCACGTCGTTGACGAAGTCCATCACGTTGAACGACCACGACGAGATGGGCGACGGCGCCACGTAGGAGATCACGTTGTTCGCGCCGTTGCTGCCGCGCCAGACCTGCCAGCTGCGGCCGCCGATGGTGGTGTTGCCGACCGCGCTGCCGATCGGCTGGATCGAGCCCTGGCGGTTGAACCAGATCATGATCTCCATCTGGTTGACCCCGTTGGTCTTCGGCGTCGGGTCCAGCCAGATGTCGTACGAGGCGTTGTAGGTGCCGCCGACGTAGCTGTAGTTGATCGACGACGTGGCACTGCGGATGCGGCTGACCTGCATCGGCAGGTTGGAGCCGGGCGAGCAGTTGGTGTAGTGGCAACCGAGGAAGACCGACGGGTACGACAGCGGCGCGCCGTTGGTCGGGGCCGAGCCCTGCTGCTGGGTGATCCGGAAGCCGGACGAGGTCACGTTGATGCACTGGGTCGCGGAGCTGCCCCACCGGTTGTTCTGGACCACGTAACGGCCCTGGATGGTGGTCGACCCGTACTGATCGCAGATCGTCGTGTCGGCTTGGGCGGACCCGGCGGTGGCGACGACCGCGCTGGCGGCCATCAGCCCGGCCAGCACGAAGGCACGGACGGTGCTTCGCATGGAACTCCTCTCGAAAGGTCCACGACGGCGGGGAACTCACCTTGGGAGCGCTCCCAGAGTAACCCGACTCCCCCGCCTCCGCACCAGTCCCACTCACGCCGGCGTCAACGGCCGATGTCCCATTCGACCGGAGGGACCGATATGTGATCACGACAGCGGTCGCGCACCCGCCCTGTCACGTCCACAGTGGACGATCATCGGCGAGGTCCGCCGTCCTCCGCCACCCGGATCACGTGCTTGCCGCGCACGCCACCGGCTTCCAGCGCGCGGTGCGCTTCGGCGACTGCCCCGAGCGGGTGCACGGCCTCCACCACCGGACGCACCGCGCCGCTCTCGACCAGTGCGGTGAGATCGGCGAACAGATCGGTCCGCGGGTTGCCGCTGAAGAACCGGACGCGGCGCGGGCCGAACGCGGTCGACGCCAGGAGGTAGCCGACGTCGGCGGCGGACCGGAAGGCGATGCCGACCATCCGGCCGCCGGGGGCGAGCAGCCGGCGGTACGCGCGCGGCGTGCTGCCGTGGGTGTCCAGCACGACGTCGAAGCGGCCGAGGTCGGCCGGGTCGGTGCGGTAGTCGACCGCCTCGTCCGCGCCGAGCTCCCGGACGAAGTCGAGGTTCCCCCTGCCCGCCAACGCCGTGACGTGCGCGCCGTACGCCTTGCCCACCTGCACGGCGACGCTGCCCACTCCCCCGCTCGCGCCGCGCACGAGGAGGCGTTCGCCCCGGCGCAGCCCGGCCTTGTCGCGCAGGGCGGTGATGGCGGTGGTGCCGACCCCCGGCAGCGCGGCGGCCCGCACCGGGTCGACCCCGGCCGGGCTCGCCGCGAGTTGGCGCGGGTGGACGGCGACGTACTCGGCGGCGCTGCCGAACTCGCCGCGCGGCAGCCCGCCCCACACGTGCGCGCCGGGCTCGAACCCGGGACCGGACACGACCTCGCCCGCGAAGTCGATGCCGACCCGCTTGGGGAACTTCCGGCCGAGCAGCAGCTTGAGCCGCCCGGACCGGCCCATCAGCTCGCCGCCGTTGACGCTGGCCGCGTGGACCCGCACCAGCACCTGACCCGGCTCGACTTCCGGGTCCGGCACGACGCCTTCGTACAGGACCTCGGGCGGCCCGTACCGGTCGAACAACGCTGCACGCATCCCGCATCCCTCGCTCAAGTGGAAGACACCCTCCACTTCGACGCTAACACGGTAACCGGAGGACACCCTCCGGTTGAGCTAAAGTGAGAGGCGTGACGGCTCGGACGACTCGGTTGCGCGCCGACGCGCGGCAGAACCGCGATCGCATCATCACGTCGGCGCGGGAGGTGTTCGCGACGAGCGGCCTGGACGCGTCGATGACCGAGATCGCCCGCCGCGCCGGGGTCGGCGTGGCGACGCTCTACCGCCGCTTCCCCACCAAGGCGTCGCTGGTGACGGAGGTGTTCGCCGAGCAGTTGGAGGCGTGCACGTCCGCCGTGCACGTCGCGGCGGACGACCCGGACCCGTGGCGCGGGTTCTGCCGGGTGGTCGAGGAGTTGTGCGAGATGCAGGCGCGGGACCGCGGGTTCAGCGCCGCGTTCCTGGCCGCGTTCCCCGACGCGGTGGCGGTGGACGAGAAGCGCGCGGCCGCCGAGGCGGCGTTCTCCCACCTCGTGGCGCGCGCGAAGGAGGCGGGCGCGCTGCGACCCGACTTCACCGCCGACGACCTGACGCTCCTGCTGATGGCCAACAACGGCCTGGTCACCGACTCGGTGGACGCGGCGGTGAGCGCCTCGCGCCGCCTGGTCGCCTACTTCGTGCAGGCGTTCCAGGCCCGCGGCCCGCTGCCGCCACCGGTCCGCCTCGGGCTGCGCGACGCGCTCGGCTAACCCTGCTCCTGCTCCACCCGGCGGTTCCACTCGCCCTTGGCCGACTGCCAGCCGTCCTCGTCCGCGCCGAGCCGCCAGTAGCCCGAGATCGACATCTGCTCGCGCGCGATCCCCCGCTCCAGCTTCAGGTGCCCGCGCAGCTCCTTGACCATGGTCGCCTCGCCGTGCACGAAGACCTGGACGACGCCCTCGGGGAACAGCGCGCCCTTGACCGCGTCGACCACCATCCGCCCGCGCGGCCCGCCGTCGCGGTGCAGCCAGCGCAGGTCCACCTGCCCGGCGCTCGGCGCGGCCTGCTCGTCCTCCGGCCCGTCCACCTCCGCGAACACGACGGCCCTCGCACCGGCGGGCAACGCCTCCAGGGCCGCCGCGATGGCGGGCCACGCGCTCTCGTCACCGGCCATCAGGTGCCACGTCACGTCCGGGTCGGGCGCGTAACCGCCGCCGGGGCCCGCGAAGTGCAGCACGTCGCCGGGCTGCGCCTTGGCCGCCCACGGACCGGCCACGCCGGAGTCGCCGTGCGTGACGAAGTCGATCCACAGCTCGTTCGCCCCCGCGTCCCACTTGCGCACGGTGTACGTGCGGGTGCGCGGCCACTTGTCGCGCGGCATGGCGGCGCGGATCGCGGCCAGGTCGAACGGCTCGGGGTAGAGCACGTCGTCCAGCGGGAAGGCGAGCTTGACGTAGCTGTCGGTGTAGGGGCCGGTGGCGAAGTCGGCCAGCCCGTCGCCGCCGAGCACCACGCGGATCATCCGCGGCGCGACCCGCTCGGTGCGCACCACCCGCCCGCTCCTGCCACGGGACCGCTCAGCCATGTCGCCTACCCCTCGGTGATTCCAACGGCGCAACCGGCCCCCACCGTACGTGGGACCCCGAAGCGCCGTTCGGACGCAGGTGGTCTTCACCGAGCGCACCGACTCCGTCACGACCCGGGCCGGTCGTGCGGTTCCCGCGGCGACGGGCGGGCGTGCCGACCGGGCGGTGGGGCGCGGCGACGCCCCACCGCCCGCCGGGTCAGCGCACGCCCCACTCCTGCGCGAGCCGGACCGCCAGTTCGAGGTTCGCCGCGGCGGCGTCCTCGGTGCGCCGGCCGTACCCGCAGGCGGCGGCGACGCCGGCGACCGGCCCGCCGAGGGCTTCCACCGTCAGCCGCAGTCCCTCCTCGGTCTCCTCCGGGTGGTTCTCGGCCACCACGCCCGCGATGACCTCGACGCCGCGCCGCAGGTGCCGCAGCTCCTGGTAGAACGCGGGATCGGTGGGCGGCGGGTTGTCGCCGCTGGTGACGGGCAGGTGCACGGTCGGCATCGGGACGTCCCGCGCGGCCAGCAGGTCGGCCAGCGCGTTGAGGAACCGCACCGCCGACCGCATGTCGCTCGGGGTGAACACCGGCACGTGCTCCAGGTCGCCGTAGCACAGGTGCAGCACCCACCGGGTGCCCGGCGCGGCGGCCAGCAGCTCGCCGACCTGCCCGACGAGCTGCTCGGTCAGCTCCGGCCACGCCTCCGGCGGTGTGAGGTGGTAGGCCACCAGGACGGCCGGCGTCTCCAGCTGGAGCTGCAACCGGTCACCCCACCGGGCGACGAGCGCGGTCACCTCGTGCAGCACCGCCGCCTGCATGGTGGGCAGCCACTCGCGGGCGGCGTCGAGCGCGCCGAAGGCGAACACCGCCAGGTCGAGCGCGTTGGGGATGCCGACCTGGACGCGCGGCGGCTCGCAGCCCGCGGTGGCGCACAGCCGGTCCAGCGCCGCGAACGCCTCCGCGGCCTGCTCGACGCGGGCGAGGCCGATGTCCTCCGGGCACAGCCGGCTGCCGGGGCGGACGCGGTAGTACGGCATGTCGTCGTAGCCGCGGCTCTCACCACCGCGCACCTGTTCGAGCGAGGGCACGGTCGACATGTGGTAGGTGAGCCAGTCGATGATCCACCTCGGGTCGCGGTCGGACGGCAGTGCGGTCAGCGGCGCGGCGCCGCGGTGCCGGAGGAACCAGCCCATGGAGGTGTCCGGGTCGTCGCACAGCGGGCGCGGCAGCGAGCCGACGAGGTGGACGGGCAGCGGGTGGCGTTCGTGGACGGGTGCGGGCGTGGGCGCTTCTGCGGTCATGCGGGACATGAGTGGTTGTTCTGCTTTCGATGCGTGACGAGCGTGGACCGCCTGGGTGTGGCGCAGGGTCTCCGCGACCGACTTCCCGGGGTCCACCGCATCTTGACCGCCCGCGGCCGACCGTGTCCACTTAGGATGAACGAGAAAATCCCACCGTGCGCATCCTCCACGCGATCGTGTGACCCTCTGTCGCAAGTGGACTTCGGAATCACCGCGAAACCGGAGGAACAGTCACAATAATGTTGTGCCATAACGGCGTTCTTCGCCGCGCCCCGGACCGCTCCCCGATGACGGCCGGCCACTCGCGGCCCTCGGCGGGGCTGCAGACGTCGCCGCGCTCGGTGCTCACCGCGTTCGCCGACAGGCCCCGGTCGCACCCCGTCGACAGCTCGGCGGGCGTCAGGTCGCCGCCGACGCGAGCAGCCCGGCGGCGGGCGGCGGAGTGGTCGGTCGCGGCCGGCGCGTCCGGTGGGCGGACGCGGCCAGTGGTGGGTGGGACCGCGCGCGGCTGTTCGGGGCACTAGGCTCCTGGCATGGCGAGGTACTTCGACGTGCACCCGGTCAACCCCCAGCGCAGGTCCATCGACCAGGCGGTGGAGCTGATCAAGTCGGACGGCCTGATCGCCTACCCGACCGACTCGTGCTACGCGCTCGGCTGCCGGCTGGGCAACAAGGCGGGCCTGGACCGCATCCGGCAGATCCGGCACCTGGACGACCGGCACCACTTCACGCTGATGTGCCGCGACTTCGCCCAGCTCGGCCAGTTCGTGCACGTGGACAACGCGGTCTTCCGGGCGATCAAGGCGGCGACGCCGGGCAGCTACACGTTCATCCTCCCGGCGACCACGGAGGTGCCGCGCCGGTTGATGCACCCGAAGAAGAAGACGGTCGGCGCGCGCATCCCGGACCACCCGGTGGCGCAGGCGCTGCTGGCGCAGCTGGGCGAGCCGCTGCTGTCCAGCACGCTGCTGCTGCCCGACCAGGAGGAGCCGCTGGTGCACGGCTGGGACATCAAGGAGCGGCTGGACCACGTGGTCGACGCGGTGCTGGACTCGGGCGACTGCGGCACCGAGCCGACCACGGTCGTCGACTTCTCCCAGGGCGAGCCGGAGATCGTCCGGCAGGGCGCGGGCGACCCGTCGCGCTTCGAGTGACCCCGCCGGTCGGACCGGGGGCGTTGCGCCGACCAGGGGTATGGGAGCGTTCCCAGAATCGGTAGCTTCCTGCTGCCCCCTCAGCGCAGAAGGAGCTACCCGTGCGGAAACGGTTGTCCACGGCGGTCCTCGCCGCCCTGCTGTCGGTCATCGCCCTCCCGGTCGCGGACGCCGCCGGCCCCGACCACGCCGATCACCGGCTCAAGACCTGCGCCCACGCGGGCCTGCTGTTCTGCGAGGACTTCCAGGACGTGCCGACCGGCGCGGGCACCAGCCTGAAGTGGGGCGTGGACACCCGCAACGGCTCGCTGGAGGTCGAGCGCGACCGGCGCGGCCAGAAGGTGCTGCACGTGCGCACCGAGGGCAACGGCCGGGCGTTCCTCAAGGTGGACGACTTCGCCGCGCCGGGCAACAGCTTCTACGGCCGGGTCCGGGTGCGCGTCGACGCGTTCCCGACCGCGCCGGACTGGGCGCACTACACGCTGGTCGAGGCCACCGGCAACGGCCCCGAGGTGGTGCGCCCGCTCGGCGGCCAGTACGTGCCGACCCTCGACCGGGCGCTGTGGGGCGTCGGCGCGGACGGCGGCCCGACCGGCGACTGGACGAACTGGCGCGAGTCGGCGCCGTCCAGGGCCGACGTGTGGCAGTGCGTCGAGTGGCGGATGGACGCCTCGGACAACCGGATCACGCTGTGGTTCGACGGCGCGGCCAACCCCGACCTGACCGTGTCGACCCGCGAGCACGGCGGCAACCAGGTCGACTTCCTGTTCCCCGAGTTCGACACGGTGAAGCTGGGCTGGCAGCTGTACCAGCCCAACGAGGGCAGCTACGACCTCTGGCTGGACGACATCGCGCTGGGCTCGAAGCGCATCGGCTGCTAGGCCGCGAAAAACCGGGCGCGGCACGGCGGCGGCGCTGATAGCGTCGCCGCCGTGCCCCCGTCGTCGCAGGTCAGGCCGATATCGCGCTGCTACGTCACCACCTCCATCCCCCATGTCGACGCGCGCCCGCACCTGGAGCACGCGCTGGAGCTCGTGCAGGCCGACGCCCTGGCCCGGCACCACCGCCTGCGCGGCGACCGGGTGCGGTTCCTGGCCGGGGTCGGCGACGACTCGCCGAAGGACGCGCCGGCCGCCGAGGCCGAGGAGCTGGTCGACCGCGGCGCGGCGGCGTTCGCGGCGCTGCGCGAGCCGCTGGCGCTGTCGTTCACCGACTTCACCCGCGCCGGCCGCGACGCCGGGCGCCGGGCCGGGGTCGACCAGCTCTGGCGCGCCTGCGTCGACGCGGGCGACCTGTACCGCGAGCACCACGAGAGCTGGTACTGCGTCGGCTGCGAGCAGTCCTACCCGCCCGCCGAACTGGACGACGGCAAGTGCCCCCGGCACGGCGTCGAGCCGCAGCGGGTCGCCGAGGAGAGCTGGTTCTTCCGCCTGTCCCGCCACAGCGACGCGCTGCGGGAGCTGATCGGCAGCGGCGAGGTCCGGGTCGAACCGCCGCGCGGCGCGACGAGGTGCTGGCGTTCATCGACGCCGGGCTGCGCGACTTCAGCGTCTCCCGGTCGCGCGCCCTCGGCCGGGGCACCCCCGTGCCGGGTGATCCCGACCAGGTGATCCACGTGTGGTGGGACGCGCTGGTCGACTACATCACCGCCCTCGGCTACGGCGGCGAAGCGTCCAACCACCGGCGGTGGTGGGCGAACGACGGCCGCCGCGTGCACGTGATCGGCAGGGACGCGGTCCGGTTCCACGCCGTCCACTGGCCGGCCGTGCTGCTGTCGGCGGGCGAGCGACCGCCGACCGACGTCCTGGTGCACGACCGCCTCACCGCCGGCGACGTGGTGGACCCGGCCGACCTGGCCGCCCGCTACGGCTCCGACGCGGTGCGGTGGTGGCTGCTGCGCGAGGTGCCCCGGGTGGGCGACGCCGACTTCACCGCCGCCCGGCTGGTCGCCCGCGCGAACGAGGACCTGGCCACCGGCCTGGGCGCCCTGGTCGACCGGGTGACCACCATCGTCCACCGCTACCGGGGCGGCCGACCGCCCGTCGCCGAGCCGGACGCCGACGCCGAACCGCTGACGACGGCGTGCCGGGAGGCGCCGGACCTCGTGCGCGCGGCCGTCGCCGACTTCGACCTGCGGCGGGCGACGGCGGCGGTGTGGCGGATCGTGGAGGAGGCCAACCGGCACGTCGAGCGGACCAGGCCGTGGGAGCTGGCGCGGGCCGAGCGCGGCGGCGACGTGGCGGCGGGCAGGAGGCTCGACGCGGTCATCGCCGTGCTGCTGGCGGCGTGCCGCGTGCTGGCCGTCCAGCTCACGCCGTTCCTGCCCGCGCTGGCCGCGCGGATCTCCGGGCAGTGCGTCTCGCTGTCCGGGGAACTGCCGCTGCCGCAGGCCCTGTTCCCCCGGCTGTGACGTCAGTCGAGCAGACCGGAGGCCAGACCGAACCACAGCAGCTGGACGGAGGCCAGCAGCAGCGTGGCGAACACCGCGACGGCCGCCTGCGCCCACCGGCCGCGCAACCGGCCGCTCGTCGTTCCCGCCGCGAGGTACTGCCACCCCGCCATCACGCCGGCGGGCACGACCACCGCGACCGCGACGAACAGCGAGATGGCGCCGAAGTCGCCGCCGTGCCCGGCGGTCACCGCGAGGCTGCTCAGGATCGCCAGCACCCAGGAGGACACCCCGGTGACCACGGTCCGCGAGACCCGGTCACCGTCCTCCAACCGGGGACCCCGGTAGAGGAGGAACGCGACCAGTCCCACGAGCAGGGCGGCGATGACCGGCAGGGCCAGGTACCACCGCTGCCCGACGGCGCTCGTGGACAGCGGCGGCGCGGCCACCACCACGAGCAGTGACAGGACGACAGCCACGGACTGCGGCAGCCAGCGCAGTGGTCCCGCGCCGAGCCGGGTGCTGGTGGTCAAGGCCCACCTCCTCACCCGCAGATCGGTCGCGCGCCGGCTGCCGTTAGCCCGCGGACCCGCCGGGTGGCACCCCGGCGGGTCCGCCTCCGGTCACCTCGGCAGGTACGCCCGGTGCGAGCGGCTGAACTCGAACCCGTTGTGGCGGTCCCAGTTGATCGACCACGTCATCAGCCCGCGCAGGTCCGGGTAGACCGCCCTCGGCTTGTACGGACCGCAGTTGGAGCCCTTCACCAGGCAGTCCAGCGACTTGTGCACCTCGGCGACCGACGTGAACCCGTTGCCCGCGTTGACGCTCGCCGGCAGGCCGATCGCCACCTGGTCCTGCCGCAACCCCGGGAAGACCTTCGTCGCGTCACCGCGCACCGGGAACCCGGCCAGCACCATGTCCGCCATGGAGACGTGGAAGTCGGCGCCGCCCATGAAGTGGTACTGGTTGTCCAGGCCCATGATCGGCCCGGAGTTGTAGTGCTGGACGTGCAGCAGGGTCAGGTCGTCGCGCAGGGCGTGGATCACCGGCAGGTACGCCCCCGCCCGCGGGTCCGCGCCGCCGCTGCCGCCGTAGTGCTGGTAGCCGACCTGGACGAAGAACGTCTCCGGGGCCATGGTCAGCACGAACTTCGCGCCGTAGCGGGCCTTCAGCGTCTTCAGCGCCTGGATGAGGTTGACGATGACCGGCGTGGTCGGCGCGCGGAAGTCGGTGTCGTTGGCGTTGAGGGACAGCGAGTGGCCCTCGAAGTCGACGTCGAGGCCGTCCAGGCCGTACTTGTCGATGATCGCCGACGCCGAGCGGACGAACGCGTCGCGCGCGGCCGTGGTGGACAGCTGCACCTGGCCGTTCGCGCCGCCGATGGAGATCAGCACCTTCTTGCCCTTGGCCTGCTTGTCCCGGATGCCCGCGATGAACTCGGCCTCGGACTCGACGTTGGGGCACTCGGCCGCCGGGCACTGCGCGAAGCGGAGGTCGCCGGAGGTCGCGGAGGTGGGTTCGGCGAAGGACAGGTTGATGATGTCCCAGTCGTCGGAGACGTCCTTCATCCGGATGTAGCCGGAGCCGTTGGCGAAGCTCGCGTGCAGGTAGCCGACCAGGACGCGCTTGGGCAGTCCGGTGACCGGCGGCGTGGTGGTGGTGGTGGTCGTCGTCGTCGTCGGACCGGTCGTGGTCGTCGTGGTTGTCGTCGTGGTCGTGGTGGTGGTCGTCGTGGTCACGGTGGGCGAACCCGCGCACGACGCGCCGTTGATCCTGCAGTTGGTCGGGCTCGCGGTGCCCGAGGCGTTGAAGCCGAACGTCACCGTGGCGCCGGGCGCGACGCTGCCGTTGTACTCGCGGTTGGTGAACGTGTGGCGCCCGGACGCGGTGGTCTGCAACGCGTCCCAGTAAGCGCCGACCGCCGTCCCGGCGGGCAGGTCGAACTCGACCTTCCACCCGGTGATCGCGGCGCTCGTCCCGTTCTTGATCGAGAACTGCGCGGTGTAGCCGGTGTCCCAGCTCGAAGCCTTGGTGAACGTCGCGGTGACCGACGCGGCGTACGCGGGCGCGAAGCTCACCGCCGCCGCTGCCACCGCCAACGCGGCGACCGCCGCCACCCTGGCGAGCACAACCCTGCGCGACATCGTCTCCTCCTAGCGGTGGCGGCCTCCAGGTGGAGAAATTGGACTAGACCACAGGAGTCGATGTCAAGGACGGCGGAACGGGTTAGACCGACCGCCGCAGCGGGTACCTCGAACGGGCGTTCGACGGAAGGGATACGCAGGTGAACAAGAACCCGGAGAAGGACCCGCAGGACTGGACCACGGGCGACGAGCCGATGACCGGCCCGCAGGAGTCGTACCTGGGCACGCTCGCCCAGGAGGCGGGCGAAGAGGTGCCCGAGGACCTGACGAAGGTCGAGGCTTCCCAGCTCATCGACCGGCTGCAGGAGGAGACGGGTCGCGGGAGGTGACGCCGGTGCGGCGCGCCGCACCGGCGTTCCGCCGCCGGATCAGTTGTCGCCGTCCTGGTCGCCACCCTGGTCGTCCTGGTCGCCGCCCTGATCACCCTGGTCGCCGTCCTGGTCGACGTCCCGCTGCTCGTCCTGCTGCTCGACGCCCGGCCGGTCCTCGTTGTCGCCGCCCTCGTTCTCGCACCCGGCGCCGAGCGTCAGGAACAGCGCCGCGCCGCTGACCAGGACGGCGACCGACTTCTTCAGCACGTTGCTCTTCATGGTGTCTCCGGTACCCCGAACGGGCCGGCGGCAACCGACGCGGCCGGTGTCCGGGCCCGGTGGGACGATCCCGGACAACCGGGCGCGTTGTCCGGATGTTGTCCGGGACGTGAACGCCGTTCGGCAAAACCCTCCTGCGTGGACAGTGCGCCGGGTTACCGTGCGCTGGTGCAGATCCCGTGGCGAGCCGCCCCTCGCGCTGCCCTCTCCAGCCCGCTGACGTTGCTGGTCAGCGTGGTGACCGCGCTGCTGCTCAGCTTCGTGGTGGCGGCCGCGGTGCTGCACTCGGCCGCCTCCGGCAGCGCCGCGCTCGCCTACCAGCAGGACCAGCTGTGCACCGACGCGCTGCACCCGTCGCTGGAGCTCACCGCGTTCCCGCACGAGCGGGTCGAGGAGGGCGTCAGGGCGCTCACCGCCGCGGTGCCCGACCACCCGGTGCTGATCGGCGCCTACACCCGGGAGAAGCGCACCGACTTCGGCGGCGCGCCGACGCTGGCGAAGTTCGGCTACCGGGCCGGCGCGACCGACCACCTGAAGGTGCTCGAAGGCGGTTCGAAGGACGGCCTGTGGGTGCCGCGGAGCATCGCCGCCACCACCGACCTCGAACTGGGCGAGCGCGGGATGGGCGGACGGCTGCCACCGGTCACCGCGATCTACGCCGACGTGATCGACCCGCTGCCGGACTGGTGGTGCTCGGAGCGGCACTTCGTCGTGCCCAACGTGCTCGACCGCGACGAGCTGGCCACCGCCGTGGTGTGGGTGCCCAGCGCCGAGTCGTTCTACGACCTGCCGCCCGAGGTCACCGGCCCCGTGGACGTGACCGTGCGGTTCCCCGCCGACGTGCCGCGCACGGTCGACGAGGCGCGGGCGCTGCTGGCCGAGGGCGCCGCCCGGATCGCGCCCCTCCAAGACGGGTCCTCCCGCGAGCTCTCGCCGCTGGTGCTGCCGGTGGAGAACGCCGCGCAGACCGCCGTCAACGTGCGGTCGGCCGTGCTGCCGCTGACCCTGATCAGCCTGCTCATCGGCCTGGCCGGGGTGGCCACGGTGACCGTCCAGTGGGCGCAGCGCCGCCAGTCCGAGCTGCGGCTGCTGTGGGTGCGCGGCGCCGGTCCGCTCGCGCTGGGCGGCCGGGGCGTGCTGGAACTGGGCCTGCCGCTGGTGCTCGGCGGCGTGGCCGGGTTCGGCGTGGCCCGGCTGCTGCTGCCCGTCTACGCGCCCTCGGACCAGCTGCCGCCGGGCACCGCGCCGGCCGCCGCGCTGGCCGTGCTGGCGGTCGTGGCGCTGAGCCTCGCGGTCGCGTTCGCCACCGGCGCGCTGCGGGCGCACCGGCTGTTCCAGGTCGCGGGCCGCGGCGACCGGCTGCGCCGGGTGCTGGCCGCGCTGCCATGGGAACTGGCCTGCGCCGCCCTGGCGGTGTGGGCGTGGAACCGGGTGCAGGACAGCGGCCTCGCCACCACGGCGAAGATCGGCGGGCTGCCGCGCATCGACGCCGCCGCGCTGGCGTTCCCGCTGCTGGTCGTGCTGACCGCGGCCCTGGCGACGGCCCGGCTGGCGCGGTGGGCGCTGGCCGCGTCGCACCGCGCCCGGCTCTGGTCCAAGCCGGCCGTCCAGCTGGCGATCCGCAGGCTGGCGGCGGGCGCCGGGCCGGTCACCGGGGTGCTGCTGGTGGGTGTGCTGGCCGTCGGCACGATCGCGGTCGGCACCGCCATCGCCGGATCGCAGGAGACCGCGCTGGAGGAGAAGTCCGGCATGTACACGGGGTCGGACAGCTTCGCCCGGGTCCCGCCGGAGCTGACCGAGCTGCCGCCCGCGCTGCGCGGCGACTCCACCATCGTCGGCTACGTCGAGCAGTTCGACCGCACCGCCCTGGTGATCGACCCGGCGACGTTCCGGGAGGGCGCGTTCCCGTTCGAGGTCGACCCGGCGCTGCTGACCGAGCCGCTGCGGGTCGGCGACGCGCCGCGGCGCGAGGTCGAGCTGCCCGGCCTGCCGCCGATCGACCCGTCCGGGTGGGTGCCGAGCTTCCCGAAGCTGGGCACGTCCGGCTGGGTGGTGCCGGTCGACCGGATCGAGGACCGCGACGACGTCGGCTCCTGGTACGTGTGGTCGCGGCGGCCCCTGGCCGAGGTGACCGAGGCGCTGACGGCGGCCGGCGTGAAGCTGTCCCGGCACGTCGGCGACAAGTCGAAGACGGTGCAGGGCCTGCCGTTCCTGACCATCCGGTGGACGTTCGCGTTCGTCACGGCGCTCGGCGCGGTGCTCGCGGTGGTGGCGGCGATCGCCCTGCTGCTGGCGGTGGAGGTGCGGCGGCGGCAGAACGCGGTGTCCGGCGCGTTCAGCGCCCGGATGGGGCTGGCGCCGGCCGCGATGCTGCGCAGCCACCTGGTCGAGCTGGGCGCGGTGGCCGCGGCGGCGGTCGTCGTCGGCTTGGCCGCGAGCGCGTTGAGCAGCGGCGCGACCGTGCCGAAGCTGGACCCCGCGCCGCGGCTGACGCCGGTGCCGGAGGTGCCGGATGCGCTGCCGCTGCTGGTGACGACGGTGGCGGGCGGCGTGCTGGTGGTGCTGGTGGCGGCGTGGGTCGCGGTGCGCGCGGTGCGCTCGGCGAGGATCGGGGAGCTGATTCGTGGTTGAGCACGTGTTGCGGCTGCGCGAGGTCGGCGTGGACTACCGCACGCCCGCCGGGTCGGTGACCGCGGTGTCGGACGTGTCGCTGGACGTGCCCGCGACCGGCCTGACGGTGCTGGCCGGGCCGTCCGGTTCGGGCAAGTCGACGCTGCTGCGGGTGCTGAGCCTGGTGGAACGGCCCACCCGCGGCGGTGTGGAGCTGCGCGGCATGGGCACGGCACGGCTGTCGTCACGGGCACGGCGCGCGCTGCGGCGGCGGGACGTCGCCCTGGTGTTCCAGAACCCGTCGGACAACCTGGTCGGCCACCTGGACGTGGGCGACAACCTGCGGGCGGCGGCGCAGGCGGCGGGCCGGGACGCGCCGGTCGAGGAGCTGCTGGAGCGGCTGGGGCTGCCGGGCACGGCCGCGTGGCGGGTGTCGGCGATGTCCGGCGGGCAGCAGCAGCGGCTGGCGTTCGGGTGCGCGCTGGCGCGGCGGGCGGCGGTCGTGCTGGCCGACGAGCCGACGTCGCAGCTGGACGCGGTCTCGGCGGACCTGGTGCTGGAGACGCTGGCCGACCTGGGGCGGCGGGACGTGCCGGTCGTGGTGGCCTCGCACGACCCGCGGCTGATCGCGCTGGCGGACACGAGGTTCGACCTGCGGAACGGGGTGTTGGTGGCATGACGGCGCTGCGGGTGACAGGGGTCGAGCGGACGTTCCGGCACGCGGGCGGGCCGGTGCGCGTGCTGCGCGGCGTCGACTTCGAGGTGGCGGCCGGCGAGCTGGTGACGCTGTCCGGCCCGTCCGGGTCGGGCAAGAGCGCGCTGCTCACCGTGCTGGCCGGGTTCGAGCGGGCGGACGCGGGCGTGGTGGAGATGGCGGGCGAGGTGGTGACGAGCGCGCCGCCGTGGAAGGTGTGCGCCCTGCTGCCGCAGGCGCTGGGCCTGGCCGGCGAGCTGACGCTGGCGGAGAACGTGGCGCTGCCCATCCGGCTCGGCCGCACCGGTGGCTCGCTGACCGGGGTGACCGACCTGCTGGAGGAGCTGGGCATCGGCGCGCTGGCCGACCGCTACCCCGGCGAGGTGTCGTTCGGGCAGCAGCAGCGGGCCGCGCTGGCGCGGGCCGTGATCGGCTCGCCCTCGGTGCTGCTGGCCGACGAGCCCACCGCGCACCTGGACGGGCACAGCGCGCCGACGGCCGTGCGGGTGCTGCGCCGGGCGGCCGACGAGGGCTCGGCGGTGCTGGTCGCCACCCACCACGACGAGGTGCACCGCGCCGCGGACCGCACGCTGACCCTCCGCGACGGGCGGATCTCCGTAGGATAGGGCCCGATGTCGCGCCGATCCGCCTCCACCGCCCTCGTCTTCCCGCTGCTCGCCCTGTTGCTGCTGGTCAGCGATTCGCCGTACCCGCCGCTGCCCGGCCCGGCCCGCGACGCGCCACGCGCGATCGTGGCGCTCGGCGACAGCACGATGGCCGGTGAGGGCGCGGGCTCCTACGAGCCGGGCACGAACGGCGAGAACGACAACTGGTGCCACCGGTCGACCAAGGCGTCGGTGCACAAGACGCAGGTCGCGGGCGTGGACAGGGTGTTCAACCTGGCGTGCTCCGGCGCCAACTCGGAGCAGGTCGGCATCACCGACCAGGTCCGCAACACCGAGGGCTCGCAGGCCAGGCAGCTGGCCGCCATCGCGCGCGAGTACCGGGTGTCGGTGGTCGTGGTGGCGGTCGGCGCGAACGACGACCCGCGGTTCGCCGACGTGCTCGGCGCGTGCCTGCGGGCGTGGATCGAGCGCCGCGCCGACTGCTCGAAGGCCATGGCCGACGAGTGGAGGGCCCGGGTCGAGCGGATGACGCCCAAGGTGGAGCGCGCGCTGCGGGACGTCCGCCGGGCGCTGCAGGACGAGGGCTACACCCCGCGCTCGTACACGCTGGTGCTGCAGTCCTACGCCGCGCCGGTCGCGCCGGGGCTCCCGTTCGACCTGCAGAACCTGGCCGGGTGCCCGCTGCGCACGGGCGACCTGGAGTGGGTGCGGGACGAGGCGGTCGAGCAGCTGTCGGAGGGCTTGCGGACGGCGGCGAAGGCGGTGGACGCGCGGTTCCTGGACCTGTCCAAGGCCGGTGACGACCGCGAGGCGTGCATGGGTGGCGACCGGCAGGACAGCGAGTGGTTCACCCGGCTCACGGTGGACTTCGACGGCCTGCGCGACGAGGCGCGCGCCCGGCACGCGCTGCAGGAGTCGTTCCACCCCAACGACCGCGGCTACGAGCAGTTCGGCCGGTGCATGTCGGAGTTCCTGGCCACGTCGGCGCGCGAGGCGTCGTGCGTCGCCGGCGAGGACGGCAACCTCAACGCCGTGGAGGCGAAGGACTGACCAGCGCCTCGACCTCGGCCGCGGTCCAGAACGGCGTGCGGCCGGCGAGGTGGTCGGCGATCCGCCCGGGAGCCCAGCCGTGCGCCTCGGCGAGACCGGACCCGAGCAGCTTCAGGTAGGGGGCCGACGGCCTGGTGTGCTCGACGTCGGCCGCGCCCCACGGCGCGGTGAACGTCAGCGCCGGGTGGCCGTCGTGCTCGCCGAGGTGCACCAGGGTCTCGTAGCGGCCGGGTCCGAGGGCGTGCCTGCCGCCGACCGGCACCGCGCCGAGGTCGAGGTCGGCGCCGGGCTCGCGGTACATCTCCTGCGCGGCGACGTCGGCGAACTGCGCGGCCGTGATCAGGTAGGCGCGGGCGGCGGCGACGCCGGGCAGGTCGGGGTCGTAGAACGCCCGGCCGCCCAGCCAGACGGGCGACTCGGTGGCGAAGTAGATCCCGCCGGGCACCTCCAGCGCCCTGGTGGCGACCGGCGGGCCGGTGTCCCGGCAGCCGGGGTAGCCGCGGGTCGCCCCGACCGGCGTCCCGCCGGCGAGGTAGCAGCCGAACCGCTGGGCGTGCATGTTCGACCCGTAGCTGACGTACCAGACCAGCCGGTCCCCCGGTCGGTCAGTCGAGGCGGGGCTCATCGTCCTCGACGTTCCGCGTCACGACGCGCCCCGGACGGGCGGCCGGTCACAGGCACAGCCGGCACGGGCGGGCCGTCGGGTGCTCGGTCTCCAGCTCGGCCCGGCCGCCGACCAGCTTCACGTAGCTGCCCACCCACGTGGAGCCGCGGGCCGGGACGCCGTTGATCGTGCGGCAGTCGGCGCGGTGCAGGACCAGGTTGGCCGGGTTCAGGCTGCGCTCGGCGTTGATGACGTACTGGTCCTGGTTGTCCGCCAGCCAGTGCTCGTAGGCGCCGCTGTCCTCCGTGAACCTCTGCATCGAGCCATCATCCTCCGACCCGCCGCCGCCGGGTGTCCGCCATCCGGGGCGACTCGTCCCCGCCGCCCGGTCGGCGCAGGACGAGGTGGAAGAACCGGGCGATCAGCGGGTACGGCATGCGGTCGGCCAGCGCCAGCTCCAGGCGTTCGAGGTCGGCGAAGAAGGCCGGGTCGTGCTTGCGGGCGTTGTCGGCGATGTAGTCGGAGACCGCGCGGATGCCGTGGTGGCCGACGAGTTCGCAGTCCCCCAGCCACTCGACCACCTGGTCGGCCGTGTGCAGGGTGAGCGCCGCGTCGAACGTGACCGAGCGCGCCTGGTCGGTGTCCAGCGCCGCCAGCGCGCCGGCCGGGTCGAGGTGCTGGGTCGCCTGCTGCACCGGCTGTGCGTGGCGGTTCAGCGCGATCACCGACAGCAGGCCGCCCGGCGCGACCAGCGGCAGGACCGCGCGCAACGCCGACGCCGGGTCGTCCAGGTACTGGATCACGTTGTGCGCCAGCACCACGTCGTACTCGCCGCGCACGTCGTCGGGCAGGTCGGCCAGGTCCGCCCGCACCAGCCGGACCGGCAGGTCGGCCAGCGCGAACGCGTGCTCGGCCTCGGCCAGCATCTCGGCGGACCGGTCGACCACGGTCACCCGGTGGCCGCGCCGGGCCAGCCGCAGCGCGTCCGCGCCGTCGCCGCCCGCCAGGTCGAGCACGTCCGACGGCGCGGGCGGCAGGTGGCGGGCCAGGTTGGCGTCCGCCTGGGTGTAGCGCAGCCGTCCCCACGGGGTCTGCTGCCACTCCCGCCCCTGCCGCGTCGCGTTGCCGAAGGTCACACCGCCGAACCTACAGATCGGCCAGGGCGGTGATCGGCGATTCGACGCAATCGGCGACGAACCGCAGGAAACCGCCCGCCGTGCCGCCGTCGCACACCCGGTGGTCGAAGGCCAGGGTCAGCTGGGCCACCTTGCGCACCGCGAGCTGCCCGGCCACCGCCCACGGCCGGTCGATGATGCGGCCGATGCCGAGGATCGCGGCCTCCGGGTGGTTGATGATGGCGGCCGAACCGTCCACACCGAACACGCCGTAGTTGTTGACGGTGAACGTGCCGCCGGTCATCGCCGCGGGGGCCAGCTTGCCCTCGCGGGCCGACGCGGTGTGCGCGGCGATGGCGGACGCCAGTTCGGCGGTGGTCAGCGACTGCGCGTCGCGCACCACCGGCACCACCAGGCCCCGGTCGGTCTGCGCGGCGAAGCCGAGGTTCACCTGGTCGAGCACCACGACCTCGTCGCCCTCGACCCGGGAGTTCAGCTCGGGGAACTTCTTGAGCCCCAGCACGGTGAACCGGGCCAGCAGCCCGAGCAGCGACACCGACGGCAGCGCGGCCCGCGCGGCCAGGAAGTCGGTGGCGTCGACGTCCACCCACACGGTCGCCTCGGGGATCTCGCGGCGCGACGTGGTCAGCTTCTCCGCCACCGCGCCGCGCAGGCCGCGCAGCGGGATGCGCCGACCGGACGCGCCGGACGCGGTGGGCGCGGCGCGGGCTGCCAGCTCCCGCTCCACGTCGGCCCGCCGGATCACGCCGCCGGGCCCGGTGCCGGGGATGCGGTCCAGCGCGAGGCCGTTCTCCCGGGCCAGCTGCCGCACCAGCGGCGAGATGACGGCGGGCGCCGTCGTGAGCGTTGAACTCGGGGGCGCTGGACGTTGGACTCTCGCGTCCTGTGCGTTGGACTCTCGCGGGCGGCGGGGGCGGCGGCGCGGGGACTCGGAGGTGCCGTAGCCGATCAGGACGTTGCCGGACGACTCGGCCGCGGGCTCCGGCGCGGGCTCCGGCCCGCCGACGGTCAGCAGGACCGAGCCGACGGCCAGCTTCTCCCCCGGCTCGCCGAACCGCGCGCTCACCACGCCCTCGAACGGGCACGGCACCTCGACCACGGCCTTCGCCGTCTCCACCTCGACCACGGGCTGGTCGATGGACACCTCGTCGCCGACCGACACCAGCCAGGTCACGATCTCGCCCTCGGTCAACCCCTCGCCCAGGTCGGGCAGCCGGAAGTCAGGCACCGCGGACCCCCACGACCTCGTCGTCCCACTGGAGCCGGGCGACGGCGTCCAGGATGCGGTCGACGCTCGGCAGGTGGTGCTCCTCCAGCTTCGGCGGCGGGTAGGGGATGTCGAACCCGGTCACCCGCAGCACCGGCGCGTGCAGGTGGTGGAAGCAGCGCTCGGTCACCCGGGCCACCACCTCCGCGCCGTACCCGCCGAACCCGGACGCCTCGTGCACGACGACCGCGCGCCCGGTCTTGCGCACCGAGGCGCACACCGTCTCGTCGTCGAACGGCGCCAGCGACCGCAGGTCCACCACCTCGACGTCCCAGCCCTCCTCCTTCGCCGCCTCGGCCGTCTCCAGGGCGGTCGCGACCATCGGCCCGTACGCGATCAGCGTGACGTCGCGACCGGTCCGGCGCACCAGCGCGCGGTCGAACCCGATCGAGGTCGCCTGGTCGAGCGAACCCTTGGCCCAGTACCGCCGCTTCGGCTCCAGGAAGATCACCGGGTCGGGCGAGTCGATCGAGTCGCGCAGCAGCCGGTACGCGTCGTCCGGCGTGCCGGGCGTGACGACGCGCAGCCCCGGCGTGTGCGTGTAGTAGGCCTCCGACGAGTCGCAGTGGTGCTCGACCCCGCCGATGCCGCCGCCGTAGGGCACCCGGATCACCACGGGCAGCGACACCCGGCCGCGGGTGCGGTTGCGCAGCTTGGCCAGGTGGCTGGTGATCTGCTCGAACGCCGGGTAGGCGAACGCGTCGAACTGCATCTCCACCACCGGCCGCAGGCCGTTCATCGCCATGCCGATGGCGGTGCCGACGATGCCGGACTCGGCCAGCGGCGTGTCGAACACCCGCTCGTCGCCGAACCGCGCGGCCAGCCCGTCCGTCACCCGGAACACGCCGCCGAGCGCGCCGACGTCCTCGCCGAACACCAGCACGCCGGGGTCGGCGGCCAGCGCGTCGGCCAGCGCCCGGTTCAGCGCGCCTGCCATCGACACCTGGGACTCGGTCACCGCGGTCATGCCAGCTCCTCCCGCAGCACCGCGGCCTGCTCGCGCAGGTGGGCGGGCGTGGTCGCGTAGACGTGCTCGAACAGCTCGTCCGGGGACGGCACGACGTCGGCGTTCATCTTGGCCCGCACGGACGCCGCGAAGTCCTCCGCCTCGGCCGCCACCGCGGCGCGCCGCTCGTTGTCCAGCAGGCCCCGCGACGTCAGGTACGCCTCCAGCCGGTCGACCGGGTCCCGGTCCAGCCACGCCGCGACCTCGTCGGACGTGCGGTAGCGGGTGGCGTCGTCGGCGTTGGTGTGCGCCTCGATCCGGTAGGTCAGCGCCTCGACCAGCGTCGGACCGCCGGACACCAGCGCCTCGCGCACCACCGCGTACACGGCGGCCACGTCGTTGCCGTCCACCAGCACGGACGGCACGCCGTACCCGATGCCCTTGTGCGCCAGCGACGGCGCGGCGCTCTGCTTCGACATGGGCACGCTGATCGCGTAGCCGTTGTTCTGCACCAGGAACACCACCGGCGCCTTCCACACGCCGGCGAAGTTCAGCGCCTCGTGGGTGTCCCCTTCGGACGTCGCGCCGTCGCCGAGCATCACCAGCGCCGCGGTGTCCTCGCCCTTGAGCCGGGCGGCGTGCGCGAAGCCGACGGCGTGCAGCGTGTTGGTCGCCAGCGGGGTGCACTGGGGGCCGACGCGGTGCTCGTACGGGTCGTAGCCGAGGTGCCAGCCGCCCTGCAGCAGCGTCAGCGTCTCGGCCGGGTCGACGCCCCTGGTGACGAGGGCGACCGAGTCGCGGTAGGTCGGGAACAGCCAGTCGTCCGGGCGCAGCGCGAGCACCGAGCCGACCTCGCACGCCTCCTGGCCGCGCGACGACGGGTAGACCGCGAGCCTGCCCTGCTTGGTCAGCGCGGTGGCCTGGGTGTCGAAGCGGCGGCCGACGACCATCCGCCGGTGCAGCTCGACCAGCACGTCGTCGTCGGGCATGGCCAGCGGCGAGTCGTCCACCGGGGAGCCGTCCTTGCGCAGCAGGGACAGCGGTTCGTCGCCGGGCAGCAACGTCCGCTCGGGCGCGCGGGTGCGGGCCATGGGCTCCTCCAGTGTCTCAAGGGGCGAGATGGAGGGCATGGTCCAGCTCACAGCGGCCAAAGTTCCAGTTCCGGGCTCGGAATCCGGACGAATGGCCGCGCAGCCGGGTTAAGGTCGGCCACATGACGGTGCGAGCTGGACATTCGGCACCCCTCGACGCGCTCGACCGGCGCATCGTGGAGGAGCTGCGGGCGGACGGGCGGCTGTCGATGCGCGCGCTGGCGGAGAAGCTGCACATCTCCCGCGCCAGCGCGTACTCACGGGTGGAGCGGCTGCACCGGGACGGCGTCGTCACCGGGTACACGGCGGTGGTCGACCCGGAGCGCTACGGCTTCGGCATCTCCGCCTACGTCTACCTCAAGATCAGCCAGCACTCGTGGAAGGCCGTGCGGCAGCGGGTGCTGGAGATCCCCGAGGTGTGGCACGGCGCGCTGGTGTCCGGCGACTACGACCTGGTGCTGCTGGTGCGCGCGCCGGACGCGCACAGCCTGCGCGACCTGGTGCTGTCCCGGTTGCAGACGATGCCGGACGTGACGTCCAGCCACACCGTGCTCGTCCTGGACGAGCTGCCGGCCGGCGGCGGCGACCGCGACGGTCACCAGCCGAAGTTCTGGGTCCAGTAGATGCCGTAGGAACCGCCGCGCGCCATGCCGACGCCCAACGTCTTGAGCTTGCAGTTGAGGATGTTGGCCCGGTGGCCCGGCGACTCCATCCAGCCCTTGACGACGGCCGCGGCGGTGCGCTGGCCGGCGGCGATGTTCTCCGCGCCGGGCGAGGGGTAGCCCGCGGCCTTGACCCGGTCGACGAAGCTGCGGCCGTCCTTGGAGACGTGGTCGAAGTAGTTCTGCGCGGCCATGTCGGCGCTGTGCGCGCGGGCGGCGGCGGCCAGCCGGTCGTCGGCGGCCAGCGCGGCGCAGCCGTTCGCGACGCGCTCGGCGTTGGTCAGCTCGACCACCTCGTCCTCGGCCACCTCGACCTCAGTCCTGGTCGGCGCGGCGGGCTCCGGCTCCGGCCGGGGCTTCGGCTCCGGCTTCGGCGCGGGCGGCTGGGTCGGAGCGGGCGGCTCCGGCGGCTCGGTGGTGGTCGTGGCCTCGGTCGTCGCGGTGGTCGACGCCGGTTCGGACGTCGTGGAACCGGGCACGGACGTCGGGGTGTCCGACCCGGTCGCGGCGACCGGCCGGGTGCTCGGCTGCGGGGTGGCGCGGACCGTGGCGCTCGCGCTCGCCGCGATCAGCGCCATCCCGTCCGGGTGCTCGCACCCGGTCAAGGCCAATCCGGCGAGGACGACGGCGACGGGCAGCACACTGCTCTTGCGCGACACGCGAAAAACCTCAATCTGCATTCGACGGAATTTCGGGCGCGGCGACCGCGGGTGCGCTTCTTCGCAGGGTAAGCGCACGCGGTCGCCGCACCGAAGGGGGAACCGGGCGGGCCGGGCAAGGGGGAGAGCACTGCGGCCGACCCCAATTCCAGGAATGACTTTATCCGGGAACGCAGAACTGTCAACAACTATTTATTTAAGGAACATTTAAAGGTCGCATCAGGTGCGGAAAAGGGATCGGCGGTCAGACTGGCTCGTCCGCCCGGCCGAGCCGGAGCTGGACCCGGGTGCCGCCCAGCGGTCCCCGGTCGACCACCAGCGAGCCGCCGGTGGCCTCCGCCGCCCGGCGGGCGATGTCCAGGCCGAGACCGGTCGACCCCGCGCCGCTGCTGCCCCGCCGCAGCGCCGCCTCCAGGTCCTCGATGCCCGGTCCGGCGTCCTCGATGACGATCACCACCCGGTCGGGCCGGTGGAACAGCGCGACCACGAACCCGGCGCCCTCGGGCGTGTGCCGGAAGACGTTGCCCAGCACCGCGTCCATGGCCGCGGCCAGGTCGCTGCGGGTGAGCGGCACGAAGGCGCGGCGCTCGGTGCCGCGCAGGTTCCACAGCCGCTGCTGGTCGTCGGCCAGGGCGGACCAGAACACCAGCCGGTCGTGCACGACCTGCGCGGCGTCGCACCGGCCGCCGTCCGGGTCGTCCAGCTCGCGGCGGGCGGCCCGGATGAGTTCGTTCACCTCGCGCTCCAGCGCGTGCACGGCCTGCCGGACGCGATTGGCGTTCGGGTCCTGGCCGAGGGTTTCCGAATCGAGCCGCAACGCGGTGAGCGGCGTGCGCAGGCGGTGCGAGAGGTCGGCCAGGACTTCGCGCTCGTTGGCCACCAGTTGGCCGATCCGGTCGGCCATCCGGTTGAACGCGCCACCGGCGTCCAGCAATTCCGGCGGGCCGCTCGGCGTGACCCGGGCGGTGAGATCGCCCTGGCCCATCCTGCGCGCGCCGTCGGCGAGGGCGGCGGCGGCCTTCACGACCCGCGCGCCGAGGCGGTCGGCGACCAGGACCGAGCCCATCACGAGGGCGACGGCGACACCGCTGAGCGCCAGCCACGCCTGGTCGACGCCGCGGGACAGCTCGGCGCGCGGCACGAACGCCTCGACCACGGCGACCCGGCCCTCCGCCAGCAGCACCGGCTGGAGGTGCACGAACCCCTCCGGGATGGGCTCGGTGGACGCCCGGCCCTGCTCGCGCGCGGTGCGCAGCTGGTCGTCGGTCGCCATCGGCACGCCGACCACCTCGCCGCCCGCCAGGTGCACCGCGACCCGGCCGGCGGTGCTGGTCAGGGCCTGGCTCACGGTCGCCGGGTCGGTGGTGATCACCAGGACCGGGGTGAGCGCGCCCGCCAGGCGTTCGGCGTCGGCGAGCGCGCGGTCCTCGGCGAGCTGGCGGACCACCAGGGCCAGCGGGATGAGGAACGCGAGTGCCACCATCGAGGTGACGGCCAGCGAGACGAGGGCGAGCGACCTCCTCACTCGGCCGCCGTCAGCTTGAACCCGACACCGCGCACGGTGTGCAGGTAGCGGGGCTGGGCGGCGCGTTCGCCGAGCTTGCGGCGCAGCCAGGACAGGTGCACGTCCAGCGTCTGGTCGTCGTGCCTGCCGGGCAGGTTCCACAGGTTGGCCAGCAGCTCGGCGCGCGGCACCACCTTGCCCTCGCGGGCGGCCAGGTAGGCGAGCAGGTCGAACTCCTTGCGGGTCAGGTTCAGCTCGCGGCCGTCGAGCCTGGCCTCGCGGCGGTCGGGGTCGACGGTGAGCCGGCCGACCCGGAACGCGGCCGGAGCGGCGTCCTTGCGCGCGCGGCGCAGCACGGCGGACAGCCGGGCGGCCAGGTGCTCGCTGGAGAACGGCTTGACCAGGTAGTCGTCCGCGCCCGCGTTGAGCAGGCGGACGATCTCGTTCTCGTCGTCCCGCGCGGTGGCGACGATCACCGGCACGTCGCACACGCCGCGCATCATCCGCAGCGCGTCCGCGCCGTCCATGTCGGGCAGGCCGAGGTCGAGCACCACGAGGTCGAACGCTCCCCCGGTGATCTCCCGCAACGCCTCCAGCGCCGTGCCGACCGGCAGCACGGCATGACCAAGACCGGTCAGCGCCCGGCTCACCGCCGAGCGCACCACCGGGTCGTCCTCGACGAGCAGCACCGAGACCATGGCGCGCACGGTAACGCGGCCTGTCCCCCGAAGGGGTGATCGGGGCGGCGCCTACCGCCGGCCGTCCACCCGCTCGAACCGCTCGGCCTCCGGCCGGAACAGGCCGTCCAGCAGCACCGGGATCGCGCGGCGCGGGTCCGGGCTCTGCTCGACCGCCGCCTGCAGCATCGCCAGCACCACCACGACGTCGTTCAGCACGATGTCGTGGCGCAGCAGCCCGGCCGCCCGCGAGCGGTCGAACGGGCCCCGCAGGGCGTCCAGCAGCCGGCGCACGTGACCGCGCAGGTCGGGCTCGGGGAACCGGCGGAGCTCGTCCACCAGGGGGCGCATGGACACCTGGTAGGCCATCACCGCGGCCAGCAGCGCCCGGAACGCGGCGGGGTCGTCGGCGTCGCGCTCGGCGGCTTCGGCCAGCAGGCCCAGGTGCTCCTGCGCGACGGCGAGCAGCAGCGCGCGGCGGTCGGGGAAGTGCCGGTACACCGTGGCCTGGCCCAGGCCGGTGGCGCGGGCGACCCGTGCCAGTGACGGCGTCGCGCCGCGGACCACCAGCTCCTCGGCCGCGCGGATGATCGACGCCCGGTTCCGCAGGGCGTCGCTGCGGCGCGGCACGGTCATGGCGGCATCGTCATGGCGGCATCCCAGCGGAGCGGCGGACCAGGTTACTCGCAGGTAATGAGAATAACACCGTCTGTGATCCCTCGGAACGCCTTCGTAACGTCGGCGCCCTGCCGCCTTGATCGTTCGACGAAGGGACTGGACGTGCGCGGACGTCTTCTCAGGGTCGTGTGCGCGGTGCTCCCCGCCGCACTGGCCGTTGTGCTCACCTCCACAGCGGCGGAGGCCGCCGCACCGGTCGACTACGTGGCCCTCGGCGACTCCTACTCCTCCGGCACCGGTGCGCCGCCTTACACGGGCGGGACGTGCTACCGCAGTCCGCGCGGGTACGCGCAGCTGTGGGCGGACACGCACGAGGTGTCGTCGTTCAAGTACGCCGCCTGCGGCGGGGCGACCACGCAGAGCATGACCGACCAGTTCGCCTCGCTCGACGCGGGCACCGACCTGGTCTCGATCACCATCGGCGGCAACGACGTCGGGTTCGCCAACACCATGATCACGTGCGTCACCGGCAGCGACAGCAGCTGCGTGAACGCGGTGGACAACGGCATCCAGACCGCGCGCACCACGTTGCCCGGCCGGCTCGACGCCACCTACGCCACGATCCGCAACCGCGCGCCGAACGCCAGTGTGGTCGTGCTGGGCTACCCGCACCTGGTCGAGCCGACGGGGTCGTGCATGAGCACCACCAAGCGCGCGGCGCTGAACCGCGGCTCCGACGTGCTGCACGAGGTGATCTCCGCCCGTGCCGCGGCGGCCGGCGTCCGCTACGTGGACGCCCGTGCGCACTTCGCCGGCCACGGCGCGTGCGGCCGTTCGCCGTGGATCAACCAGTTCTCGCTGTTCCGCCTCGTGGAGTCGTTCCACCCCAACGCCACCGGCTACAGCCAGGGCTACCTCGCCCTCCTCAACACCGCCACCTCCTGACCCGCGACCCCTTCCCTCCCCGCGTGTCCTACGTTCCCGTCCCGCGTGTCCTACGTTCAGGACCCCCGAGTTCAACACTCGGAACCCGACCCGGCCGTCCTGAGCGTTGAATTCGGGGGTCGGGACCGTAGGACACAGTGGGCGGGAGCGTAGGACACGCGCGCTGGCAGGATGGCCGCGTGACCAGGGGCCTGCAGTACCTCGCCGCGTGGTCGGCGTCGACGGCGGTCGCGGTGGCGCTGTCCTGGCTCGGCATCCGGTTCGTGCTGGACGCGGGCGCGCCCGAACGGCCGCGCGTCGTCGCCGGACCCACGCAGTCGTCGGCGATCACCACCACCACGACGACGCCCACGACCACCACGACGACCAGCGCGGCGCCGGTCGCCCAGACCCAGCCCCCGACCCAGGCGCAGCCCCGGACGACCACCACGACGGTCGCGCCGACCACGACGACGACCCAGCCCCTGCCGTCGGAGGACGGCACGTGGACCGAGCAGAACGGCGAACCGGTGTACCTGCGCAGCTTCCGCCTCCACGGTGGCGTGGCCGCGATCCGGTTCTCCGCCAGGGACGTCGACCCGATCTCCGCCACCCCGCGCCAGGACTTCGCCGCGACCGTCGAACAGCCCGCCCACGCCGTCGTGGTCGAGTTCACCGGCGGCGGCCACCGGTCCCGGCTCGAAGCCACCTGGGTCGGCGGACCGCAGTGGCGGATCGTGGAAGCCGGTTAACCGGCCAGCCACGCCAGCAGCCGCCCCCGCGACCAGCAGCGGCCGACGGCCTCGACATGCGCGGTCGCCCCGTCGAACACCGCCACGCCGACGATGCTGTGCCCGGAGGCGCGGCGGTCGCCCAGGGTCGGCGCCTTCGGCGCGACACCGACGCCCTCCGCCGACACCCACGCCACCGGCCGACGGGCCGCCGCTTCGCCAAGGCGGTCCAGGAAGCGCAGCCGGTCCTCCGGCGAGAGGCCCGACAGCGCCCACGTCGTGGTGACGACCGGCAGCACGTCCGGGGGCACGCGGGCGAACGCCTCGGGCAGCACGTCGACGGCGTCCCCTCGCAGCAGCAGCGGAGGGTCCGCCGCCGCCAGCGCCAGCTCCGCGTCGAGCCGCGCGGCCCGCTCCCGCCGGTCCGGCCACACGCAGGCGCGCAACCACCGGACCTCGTCGGCGTCGGTCACGTCCACCGGGTCGGGGTCGACGCCGATCCGGGTGACGACCCGGGGCATCGGCCGCGCCGGGACGGGCCGGTCCCCCACGACCGCGCACGACTGCCGCACGGGCGACGTCGGGTCGCCCAACGACCGGCCGTCGCCGTACGCGATGAAGACCCGGCCGACGTTGAGGTTCAGCCCGGCCGAGCAGCCCACGTCGATCAGCCCCACCGAGGCCGCGCCCACCCGGTGCGCCGCCTCGGCGACGGCCGGGTGGAGCACGGCGCAGCGCCCGGTCTCGTCGGCCCGCACCCGTCGGCGCACGGCGGTGGCCACCACCGAGCCGGTCATCCGCAGCAGCACGTCGACGGCCGCGTCCGCGGCGGCGTCGGCGTCCCCGGCGGCGTAGGCGGCGGCGAGTGCCGGAGCACGCCCGGCGAGGGCGAGGTCGTGCAGGGCGGCGAGGACCACTGCGGGGCTCCGCTTGCGCGCCGGGGCCGTCGCGATGGCGCGCAACGCCTCCTCCGACTCGCTCAGGGCGACGGCGACGCGCTCGTACAGCGGCGACGTCCCGGCGGCGTCGACCTCGCCGAAGCGCCGGTACACCTGAGCGGGCGTGCGCGCGCTAGCCACGGGTCAACTCCAATGCGACCTCCGCGCGCAGCCACACCAGCGCGTCCCACTGCACGGCGGGCGGGATCTCGTCGACGTAAGTGCCCTCGGTCTCGATGCCGATCGGCTTCCGGTTCTGCCCGTAGGCGTGCGCGCCCTCCACCATCCGGTCACCGGCCAGCAGCGCGTCCAGGCTGCCGTGCCGCCGCGACCCGTCCGCCACGTTCGGCGTCGCGGTGTGGTGCACCACGATCCGCTCGGGCGGGCGGGAGACCGGCGCCGGCGGCTCGACCGGCGGTCGTGCGCCCCACTCGGCGCACCGCTCGACGCGCCGCCGGACGACGGGGTGCGGCCACGTGGACGCGCCCGGTCCGACCACCGCGCCGACGCCGAGCACCAACGCGCGCCTGGTGACCATCACTCCCCCTGATTCGTCAGCGCGCAGTGGATCACACCGGGCCGACCGGGCCGGAGTCGTCGGTTGTCCACCCGGTCACCCGTTCGCGCCGGTACTCCACCCCGTTGGCGCGCAGGTGGTTCGATCACCGTCATGACGCACCCCGGCGAACCCCACCGCGACGACCTCTCCGGCAGGCTGAACCGGCTGCGCGCCGGCGTCCTCGGCGCCAACGACGGCATCGTGTCGACCGCCGGCCTGGTGGTCGGCGTCGCGGGCGCCACCTCCGACCGCACCGCGATCCTGGCCGCCGGGGTCGCCGGGCTGGTCGCGGGCTCGTTGTCGATGGCGGGCGGCGAGTACGCCTCGGTCAGCACCCAGCGCGACACCGAGCGGGCCGCGCTCAAGCTGGAGGAGCGGGAGCTGCGCGAGATGCCCGAGGAGGAGGAGCGCGAGCTCGCCGGGATCTACCAGGACAAGGGCCTGTCCGAGGAGCTGGCGACCCGGGTGGCCCGCGAGCTGACCGAGCAGGACGCCCTGCGCGCCCACGCCGAGGCCGAGCTGCAGATCGACCCGGACAACCTGACCAGCCCGTGGCAGGCCGCGTGGGCGTCGCTGGTGTCGTTCGCAGTCGGCGCGCTCATCCCGCTGGTGGCGATCGTGCTGCCGCCGACGCAGTGGCGGGTGTGGGCGTGCGCGGTGGCCGTGCTGGTCGGCCTGGCGCTCACCGGCGTGGTCAGCGCCCGGCTCGGGGGCAGCCGCGTCGGTCGCGCGGTGCGCCGGAACGTGGTCGTCGGCTCGCTCACGATGGTCGTCACCTACTACGTCGGAGTCCTGTTCGGCGTAACGATCGGGTGATCCTCGGTCACTCAACGCACACCCCTGCCGGAGCTCTCGCGGAAAGTAGCGCACCGGAGGTGTGAACTACGCAAAGTGCGGGTACCCGCAGCCGACTTGTCGCCGTCGAGTGCGACGAGCCCCGACTGGAGGTGCCCGCCGTGACCCACCCGCCCACATCGCTGGTCGTCTTCCGCGGCGCGAAGGCCGAACGTCGGCTCTGGACCTTGCTGGCCGCCCTGTTCGCGCTGGTGGCCGGCGTCAACGTGATCCTCGCCGTGAGCGAGGCCGCGTGGTGGCAGGGTGCGGTCGCGGCGCTGTGCCTGGCCGTCGCGATCGGCTGCGCGCGGGAGTCGAAGAGGGCCGGGAGCTGACTTCAGCGGCTACTGAAGGCAGAAGATCGGGTGAGATTCTAGTCCGACCGGGCGTACCCCGCTGGTAGGAACGGCGTCAAGTAGGGGTGGGATTCGCCACGACGCCCTGTCGGACTAGAGCCATAACCGCGAATTCACACTATCGTCACAAGACCCCGGCAACCCCGGTGCACCGCCAAGCACGCCGACGCGGCTCCATCCAGCCGCCAAGCGCGCGCATGAAGTGCAGTTCTCCCGCACAACGGAGTGCGGTCCCACGCCGACGATCTCTCGGGCGTGGATCCACAGCCAGTACCTGCAGGCCGAGTTGTCCGCGTAAAGCCGCGCGCGGGCGTTCGGCCGTCTCCGTATGCCCGGACGACGCCACGGGAGGGCCCGTTGTGACCCACCACCACAAGCCTGCCGAAAACAGGCTTCCCGGCCTTTACGACCCGCAGTACGAGCACGACGCCTGCGGTGTCGCGTTCGTCGCCGACCTGGCCGGTCGCAGAAATCACGCGATCGTGAGCCAGGCCCTGGTCGCGCTGCGCAACCTCGAACACCGGGGTGCCCGCGGCGCCGAGCCCGAAACCGGTGACGGCGCGGGCATCCTGATCCAGGTGCCCGACGCGTTCTACCGCGAGGTCGTCGGCTTCCCGCTGCCCGAGCCCGGCGGCTACGCGGTCGGCACCGCGTTCCTCCCCCAGGAGGGTCAGGACGGGGTCAAGGCCGAAGTCGAGCGCATCGCCGCCGAGGAGGGCGCGACCGTCCTCGGGTGGCGCGAGCTGCCGGTGGACACCGACCACGTCGGTCCGACCGCGAAGACGACCATGCCCGTGTTCAGCCAGCTCTTCCTCAGCGGAGCGGAGGGGCTGGAGCTGGAGCGGCTGGCGTTCGTGGTGCGCAAGCGCGTCGAGCACGCCACCGGCGCGTACTTCCCGAGCCTGTCGGGCCGGACGATCGTCTACAAGGGCATGCTCACCGAGCCCCAGGTGGAGAAGTTCTTCCCCGACCTGACCGACGAGCGGGTCACCAGCTCGATCGGCCTGGTGCACTCCCGGTTCTCGACCAACACGTTCCCGTCGTGGCCGCTGGCCCACCCGTACCGGTACGTGGCGCACAACGGCGAGATCAACACGCTGCGCGGCAACCGGAACTGGATGGACGCGCGCGAGTCGGTGCTCGCCACCGACCTCATCCCCGGCGACCTGTCCCGGGTCTTCCCGGTGATCACCCGCGACGCCAGCGACTCGGCGACGTTCGACGAGGTGCTGGAGCTGCTGCACCTGGGCGGGCGCAGCCTGCCGCACGCGGTGCTGATGATGATCCCCGAGGCGTGGGAGAACCACGCCGAGATGGACCCGCAGCGGCGCGCGTTCTACGAGTTCCACTCCACGCTGATGGAGCCGTGGGACGGCCCGGCGCTGGTGTCGTTCACCGACGGCACGCTGATCGGCGCGGTGCTCGACCGCAACGGCCTGCGCCCGGCCCGGTACTGGGTCACCGAGGACGGCCTGGTCGTGCTCGGCAGCGAGGCGGGCGTGCTGGAGTTCGACCCGGCCACGATCGTGCGCAAGGGCCGGTTGGAGCCGGGCCGGATGTTCCTGGTCGACACCGCCCAGGGGCGGATCATCGACGACGAGGAGATCAAGGGGCAGCTCGCGGCGGAGCACCCGTACCAGGAGTGGGTCGCCGACGGCATCCTGCACCTGGCCGACCTCCCGGCGCGCGAGCGCGAGGTGCCGACGCACTCGTCCCTGGTGCGTCGTCAGCAGGCGTTCGGCTACACCGAGGAGGAGCTGGCGCTGCTGCTCGGCCCGATGGCCCGCAGCGGCGCGGAGCCGATCGGCTCGATGGGCAACGACGCGCCGTTCGCGCCGCTGTCGAACCGGTCGCGGCAGCTGTTCGACTACTTCACCCAGCTGTTCGCCCAGGTGACCAACCCGCCGCTGGACGCGATCCGCGAGGAGCTGGTGACCTCGCTGCACGCCACCCTCGGCGCGGAGCCGAACCTGTTGTCGGCGGACGCCACGTCGTGCCGGCGGATCTCGCTGCCGTTCCCGGTGCTGGACAACGACGAGCTGGCCAAGCTCGTGCACGTGGACGACGACGGCACGCTGCCGGAGTTCCGCACGTTCACCGTGCGCGGCCTGTACGAGGTCGCGGGCGGCGGCGAGGCGCTGGTGCGGCGGCTGGACGAGATCCGGGCCGAGGTGTCGGCGGCGATCCGGGACGGCGCGCGGCTGGTCGTGCTGTCCGACCGCGGCGTCGACCAGGAGCACGCGCCGATCCCGTCGCTGCTGCTGACCGGCGCGGTGCACCACCACCTGGTGCGCGAGAAGACCCGCACCCAGGTCGACCTGATCGTGGAGGCGGGCGACGCCCGCGAGGTGCACCACATCGCGCTGCTCGTCGGCTACGGCGCGAAGGCGGTGAACCCGTACCTGGCGATGGCCTCGGTCGAGGAGCTGCCCGACGTCGAGCCGGAGGTCGCCACCCGCAACCTGATCAAGGCGCTGGGCAAGGGCGTGCGCAAGACGATGTCCAAGATGGGCGTCTCGACCGTGGCGTCCTACACCGGCGCGCAGATCTTCGAGGCGATCGGCCTCGGCGACGAGGTCGTGGACTCGTGCTTCACCGGCACCACCTCGCGGCTGGGCGGCGTCGGGTTCGACGTCATCGCCGAGGAGGTGGCGCTGCGCCACCGGGTGGCGTTCCCGGCCGACGGCTTCCGGGCGCACCACCGCGAGCTGGAGGTCGGCGGCGACTACCAGTGGCGCCGCGAGGGCGAGGCGCACCTGTTCAACCCGCAGACGGTGTTCAAGCTCCAGCACTCCACCCGCAGCGGGCGCTACGACGTCTTCAAGGAGTACACGCGGGCGGTGGACGAGCAGGCCAAGCGGCTGATGACGCTGCGCGGGCTGTTCGCGTTCAAGGAGGGCGTGCGCGAGCCGGTGCCGATCGACGAGGTCGAGCCGGTCTCGTCGATCGTGAAGCGGTTCGCCACCGGCGCGATGTCCTACGGCTCCATCTCGCAGGAGATGCACGAGGTGCTGGCCATCGCGATGAACCGGTTGGGCGCGCGGTCCAACACCGGCGAGGGCGGCGAGGACGCCGAGCGGTTCACCCCCGACGCCAACGGCGACTCCCGCCGTTCGGCGATCAAGCAGGTGGCGTCCGGCCGGTTCGGCGTCACCAGCGAGTACCTGGTCAACGCCGACGACATCCAGATCAAGATGGCGCAGGGCGCGAAGCCCGGCGAGGGCGGCCAGCTGCCCGGCGCGAAGGTGTACCCGTGGGTGGCCAAGACCCGGCACTCCACGCCCGGCGTCGGCCTCATCTCGCCGCCGCCGCACCACGACATCTACTCGATCGAGGACCTGGCGCAGCTCATCCACGACCTGAAGAACGCCAACCCGGCGGCGCGCGTCCACGTGAAGCTCGTCTCCGAGGTCGGGGTCGGCACGGTCGCGGCGGGCGTGTCCAAGGCGCACGCGGACGTCGTGCTGATCTCCGGCCACGACGGCGGCACCGGCGCGTCGCCGCTGTCGTCCATCAAGCACGCGGGCGGCCCGTGGGAGCTGGGCCTGGCCGAGACGCAGCAGACGCTGCTGCGCAACCGGCTGCGCGACCGGATCGTGGTGCAGGCCGACGGCCAGCTCAAGACCGGGCGGGACGTGGTGATCGCGGCGCTGCTCGGCGCCGAGGAGTTCGGCTTCGCCACCGCGCCGATGGTGGTGTCGGGCTGCATCATGATGCGGGTCTGCCACCTGGACACCTGCCCGGTGGGCGTGGCCACGCAGAACCCGGTGCTGCGGGCCAGGTTCGCGGGCAAGGCCGAGTACGTGGTGAACTTCTTCGAGTTCGTCGCGCAGGAGGTCCGGGAGCTGCTGGCGCGGCTCGGTTTCCGGACCCTGGCCGAGGCCGTCGGGCACGCCGACCTGCTCGACACGCGGGACGCCGTGGACCACTGGAAGGCGGCCGGGCTCGACCTGTCGCCGATCTTCCACGTCCCGGCGCTGCCGGAGGGCGCGGCGCGGCGCCACACCAGCGCCCAGGACCACGGGTTGGACAAGGCGCTGGACAACACGCTGATCCAGCTCGCCGAGGGCGCCATCGCCTCCGGCGACCGGGTCCGGCTGGAGCTGCCGGTGCGCAACGTCAACCGCACCGTCGGCACCATGCTCGGCTCCGCGGTGACCAAGCGGTGGGGCGGCGCGGGCCTGCCGGATGACACGATCGACATCACGTTCACCGGCACGGCCGGGCAGTCGTTCGGCGCGTTCCTGCCGCGCGGCATCACGTTGCGGCTCATCGGCGACGCGAACGACTACGTCGCCAAGGGCCTGTCCGGCGGCCGGATCACGGTCCGGCCGGTGCCGGACGCGCAGTTCGCCGCGGAGCAGCACACCATCGCGGGCAACGTGATCGCGTACGGCGCGACCGGCGGCGAGGTCTTCCTGCGCGGCAAGGTCGGCGAGCGGTTCTGCGTGCGCAACTCGGGCGCGCTGGCCGTCGTCGAGGGCGTGGGCGACCACGGGTGCGAGTACATGACCGGCGGCCGCGTGGTCGTGCTCGGCGCGACCGGGCGCAACTTCGCCGCGGGCATGTCCGGCGGCATCGCCTACGTGCTGGACGCGGCCGTGCAGCGGGTCAACCCGGAGATGGTGGACCTCGACCCGCTGGACGACGAGGACCGCGAGTTCCTGCGCGGCGCGGTGGAGAAGCACTACGTGGAGACCGACTCGGCGGTGGCGCGCGCGCTGCTGGCCGACTGGGACCTGGCGGTGGACCGGTTCACCAAGGTCATGCCGAAGGACTACAAGCGGGTGCTGGCGGCACAGGCCCGGGCCGTGCTGGAGGGCCGGGACGTCAACGAAGCGATCATGGAGGCGTCTCATGGCTGACCCTCGCGGGTTCCTCACCACCGAGCGCGAGACCCCGCGGAGCCGTCCCGTCTTCCTCCGCCTGCGCGACTGGCGCGAGGTGTACGAGGAGTTCGAGCGGCCGCGGTTGGAGAAGCAGGCCGGTCGGTGCATGGACTGCGGCGTCCCGTTCTGCCACCAGGGCTGTCCGCTGGGGAACCTGATCCCCGACTGGAACAACCTGGTGTGGAAGGACGACTGGCGGCTGGCGTCGGAACGGCTGCACGCCACCAACAACTTCCCGGAGTTCACCGGGACGTTGTGCCCCGCGCCGTGCGAGGCCGCGTGCGTGGTGGGGATCAACGGCGATCCCGTCACCATCAAGCGGGTGGAGATCTCCATCATCGACCGGGCGTGGGACGAGGGCTGGGTCACGCCCCAGCTGCCCGTGACGCGCACCGGCCGCTCGGTGGCCGTGGTCGGTTCCGGGCCCGCGGGCCTGGCGGCGGCCCAGCAGCTGACCCGGGCCGGGCACTCGGTCGTGGTGCTGGAGCGGGCCGACGCGATCGGCGGGCTGCTGCGCTACGGCATCCCCGAGTTCAAGATGGAGAAGTGGCGGCTGGACCGCCGGCTGGACCAGATGCGGGCCGAGGGCACGGAGTTCCGGACGAACGTGAACGTCGGCGTGGACGTCACGGTCGAGGAGCTGCGCGAGTCCTACGACGCGGTGGTGCTGGCCGGTGGCGCGACGGCGTGGCGCGACCTGCCAGTGGCCGGTCGGTCGCTGACCGGGGTGCACCAGGCGATGGAGTACCTGCCGTGGGCGAACCGGGTGGCGCGGGGCGAGCTGGACGCGCCGCCGATCACCGCCGAGGGCAAGCACGTCGTCGTCATCGGTGGCGGTGACACCGGCGCGGACTGCGTCGGCACGGCCCACCGGCAGGGCGCGGCGTCGGTGACCCAGCTGGAGATCATGCCCCGGCCGCCGGAGAAGCGCGCCGAGGTCCACCCGTGGCCGACCTACCCGATGCTGTACCGGGTCACGTCGGCGCACGAGGAGGGCGGCGAGCGGCTGTACTCGGTGTCCACGGTGGAGTTCCTGGGTGACGACCAGGGCGCGGTGCGGGCGTTGAAGCTGGTCGAGGTCCAGGCGGTCGGCGGGCGGTTCGAGCCGGTGCCGGGCAGCGAGCGGGAGATCCCGGCGCAGCTGGTGACGCTGGCGATGGGCTTCGTCGGCCCGGAGAAGGACGGTCTGGTGACCGAGCTGGGCGTCGACCTCGACCCGCGCGGCAACGTGGCGCGGGACGACTCGTTCGCCACGTCGGTCGACGGCGTGTTCGTGGCCGGCGACATGGGCCGGGGCCAGTCGCTGATCGTGTGGGCGATCGCCGAGGGCCGCTCGGCGGCCGCCGGGGTGGACGCCTACCTGACCGGCCGCGCCGTGCTGCCCCGCCCGATCGAGCCGACGGACCGCCCGCTCGTCTAGGACTCGTCCCCGGCCGCACAACGGCGTGCGGCCGGGGACGCCCTTCCGTTCAGCCCGGTGGGCGGGGCCGTCGCCGGGCGGACCGGCTGTGGCTGTGGCTCCGGCACGCCGTCGGCGACGTGCGGGGATCGCGTCCCGGTCGGTCACTTCGGGCGGGCGGCGACCACCCGGCGGATCAACTGCACCATCTGTGCGCGCTCCTCCTCGTCCAGCACGGCGAACCAGCGCGCCTCGCGCCCGTTCTGGCGCGGGAAGATCCGGGAGACCGCCGCGCGCCCCTCCTCGGTCAGCGCCACGAACACCACCCGGCGGTCCTGGCCGTCCCGGGTCCGCTCGACCAGGCCGGTCCGCTCCAGCGTGTTGATCAGGTTCGACATCGCCGACCTGGTCGTCCCGGAGAGGTCGGCCAGCCGGGCGGGCTGGGTGGGACCCAGGATCCACAGCTTGAACATCAGCCGGAAGCCGGGCATGGTCCACCCGTGCTCGCGGTGCACCAGCGCCTCGTAGTCGGTGATCATCATGTACGCGAGGTGGAGCACGTTGTACGACAGCCCGAACGCGTCGGCGTCGCCCCCGAACTCGGCGATCCGGTTCCGGGCGAACCGCTCGTACTCCTGCTCAGTCACCACGTCGTCAGCGACGGGAACGTCCTGCTCTGCCACCCGCTGATCCTCCCAGGGCAACCCGGCCGACGGGACGTCAATGGGGCACACTTACCGGCGTGATCGGGACGAGGCGGTTCGCCATCACGGCCGCGGTCGTGCTGGCGCTCGCCGCGGCCGCGTCCGTCGCCGCCGGCTTCGACGTCGTCGAGGGCGGGGCCGCGGTGGTCCTGGACGACCTGGCCCAGCTGGCCACCGGCCTGTTCGCGGCCGGTTGCTGCTGGTGGACGGCCCGCCGGACGAGCGGCCCGGACCGCCGCTGGCGACTGGCCACCGGCCTCGGCATGCTGGGCTGGTCCACCGGCCAGGCGCTGTGGACGTGGTACCAGCTGGTCGAGCGGCGGGCGGTGCCGTCGCCGTCGCTCGCCGACGCCGGGTACCTCAGCGTCGTCCCGTTCGCGTTCGTCGCGCTGCTCGTCATCGGCAACTTCCGCCGCTCCGGCACGCCCGACGCGCTGCTGGACCGGCACTCCCCGGTCGCCAGGCTGGTGCCGGCGCTGGACGCCCTGATCGTGGTCGGCTCGCTGTTCGTGCTCACCTGGACCACGGCGCTGGGCGGGCTGGTCGAGAGCGGCAACCCGAGCCGGGCGTCGTTCCTGGTGGCCATCGCCTACCCGGTGACCGACCTCGTGCTGCTGGTGATCGTGGTGGCGCTCAGCGCCGACCGCAAGGTCGTGCTGCGACCTCAGCTGCGGCTGCTCGGGCTCGGCCTGGCCGGGCTCGCCGCGTCCGACCTCGCGTTCGCCTACCTGGTGAGCACCCAGGCGCCCGAGGTGCCGCCGCTGGCCAACGCCGGGTTCGTGATCGGCCCCGCGCTGATCGCGCTGGCCGCGCTGGCGCCCCTGCCGTCGCCCGCGCCCGGTCCGGGCCGCGCCCACCGGAACTGGCAGTGGGCCTACCTGCTGATGCCCTACGTGCCGTTACTGGTGAGCAGCGTGCTGGTGCTGCGCCGCACGATCATCGGCGACCTGGGCCCGCTGGACGCGGTGGAGATCGGCTGCGGGTTCACCGTGTTCGTCGCGGTCATCCTGCGCCAGCTGGTGACCCTGGTGGACAACACCAGGCTCGTCCTGCTGCTGCGCGAGTCCGAGCGGACGCTGACCCACCAGGCGCACCACGACGCGCTGACCGGGCTGGCCAACCGGGCGCTGTTCGAAAACAGGCTGGACGAGGCGCTGGCCGCCCACCACCGCGACGGCACGCCGTTCGGGCTGCTGTTCGTGGACCTGGACGACTTCAAGGCGGTCAACGACGTCTCCGGGCACGCGCACGGTGACGCGCTGCTCGAACAGGTGGCGCAGCGGCTGCGGCGGTGCGTCCGCGACACCGACGTGGTCGCCCGGCTGGGCGGTGACGAGTTCGGCGTGCTGGTCGAGGGCGTCGAGGAGCCGGAGAAGGTGGCGTTCCGGGTGCTCGACGTGCTCGGCGACGAGATCAGCGCGTCGGTCGGCGTGGTGATCTGCGCCGACCAGGACCCCGAGACCACCGCCGCGTCCGTCCTCAAGTGCGCCGACAAGGCGATGTACGAGGCCAAGCGCGACGGTGGCCGGGGTCTGGTCATCCACTCCTAGGACCAGCGGTCGGCGGTCAGGCGAGAGCGGGGTCCGACCACCACTGGATGGCGTACTCCGGGGTGGCCTGCACGACCTGGAAGCCCGCGGCGGGGCGCAGGTCCGGGACGTTGAAGCAGATGCCCAGCGCCATCGCGTAGATCCCGCGCTCGTCGAAGATCTCGTCCAGCTCGGAGTTGATGTCGTACAGCTTGGCGACGTCCCTGGTCAGCCCGGAGCGGAAAGCCGTCCAGCGCTGCTTCGGCGACTGGCACTTCAGCTCCACGACGATGACCGGGTCGTCGGTCTGCCCGATCGGGCTGAGGGCGTTGAAGACGAGGTCGGCGCGCGCCGTCGGGCTCTCGAAGACCGAGGTGCCGCCGCCCTCTCCGGGCACGGTGTTGGCCTCGGTCAGGACGTCGAGCGGGTCGTTGTTCTGCAACTGGTACTTCAGCGCGTCCTGGAGCCAGAGCGCGAACTGGTTGCGGGCCCAGCCCTCCCAACCGCCGGCGAACAGCGAAAGGGCCTGGATCGGCGCCTGCTGGAACTGGATCCACTTCTGCACTGCTTCGACCAGGAAAGCCGGGTTGATGTTGCTGTAGGCCATGGTGGAACTCCTGCGGGGATGAGGAGGAAAATGTTCGCGGCCGCGAATCCGACGCCGGTCGACCTGTCGTCGAATGGCGTGCCCCGGCGCGGCCGAACCTTTCGGTCATTTGCGGCTTCGGCGGTGGCGCGCGACTTCGGACGCCGGTGGGCGGGAGGCGCGGAGAGGGCCGCAGAGGGGGCGCAGAGCGCGCCGGGGGTGCGCGCTCTGCGCCCGGGACGACGGGCCCGCGTGGGGCGGTCACCGGGGTGTCGAGCGGGGCGGGTGGGCGCCACCGGACCTCGACCCCGTCGTCCTCCGCTGTGCGCCGGCCGGGGGCTCGCGGCGCACGGGTCGGGCTGGTGGTCTACCGGCGGGGAGGCGACCGGTGGACCGGTGGGTCGGTCAGGCCGCGAGCAGGGACGCCGGGCCGGAGTTGACCGACCACGTGTTGTCGGGCCGCAGCAGGGCGTTCAGCTCGAAGCCCGCGTCGTAGTTCAGCTGCGCCGAGTTGGTGATCTGCTCGATGTCCAGCACCTCGCCGTGGGAGTACGTGCCCGCGGTCAGCCAGTAGCTGGGGTGCGGGGTGAAGACGAGGTTCTCGTTGGGCTGCGCCTGCACCGCGAACACGCCGGAGTTCGACATGCCGATGCCGACCGCGGCCCCGTCGGCGGGCACCGACGGCAGCTCGCGGATGTAGAGGTTGCCCAGCTCGGCGGTGCCGAACGCCCGGCCGTCCAGGAACCGGTGCGCGCCGTCGGAGTAGTCGAACAGCACCTGGTTCGCGGTCAGGTCCTGCGGGTTGGCCCGGCGGACCTCCTGCGCCCGGAACTTGACGCCCGGCTTCAGGGCGCCGGTGTAGGACCAGGTGAACGAGTAGTCGAGGTTCCACTCGAAGGTCACCGTGGTGTGCGGCCAGGCCGGCGCGGTCAGCCAGGCGAGCGACATGACGTTGCGCACGCCGAGGTCCACCGCCTGCTGGTAGACGCACAGGTTCTGGAACTGGGTAGATTCATTGCGGACGGTAAGGGTGTACTTCGTGGGCATGGCAGACTTCTCCTTCGCGAGGAAAGGATTGCGATGAATTCCGACTCGATCCCGGGGTGCTCGGTGGTGGACCGATCCGCGACACCGGGTCCGGTCATTCTTTGACGGCCGGCCGAGTGGGGGACCGAGAAAAGCCCTTACCTTCAGCTTTTTTATCGGCCGGTCTTTCCGTCGAGACCAATTACACGCCGCCGAGCCGGTCCCGTCAAGGATCCGACCATCACCTGATGTGTCGACACCACATTCACCTGGATTGGTTCACCGGGCGGCGCGGAACGCCTTTTCGTAACGCGAATCCGCGGCCATCCGTAACGAAAGTCTCGCGAATTTGAATTGCCAGGAGTGCCGGCAGGAGTTCGCGGCGCGCACCACCGGCCGGCCCCGCTTGTACTGCTCGTCCGCGTGCCGGCAGCGGGCGTTCCGGGCGCGGCGGCTCGGCGAGCGGTCGGCCCGGGCGCTGCCCGGCCAGGTGGAGGCGCTGGCCGTCGAGTTGCGGGACAACGCCGAGGTCATCCGGTTCCTCGTCCGCGGCTGGGCGCCACCCGAGCCGGGCACGTCCCTGGCCGACCTGATCGCGGCCACCGCCGACGTGGCGGACCGGTTGCGGGAACTGGGCGGGAGCCTGTCCGACCTGCCGTCCGGGCGCGGGTGACGCAACCCGGAACGCAACACCGGCTCGCAGCCGCCTCCGGGTGACCCCCGGCCACCCGTCGGCGCGGACAGCGGTGATCGCCCGGTCCGCCGGGCAGCGGCGGACCGGGTCGCGGGTGCCGAGCTCGGCTCACGCAGCCGATCAGCTTTGGCTCGCAGTGGACGATCCCCCACGCGTCCCCCCTGCTCCTCGTCACCCACGGAGATCATTCCGTTACCGGGTCCCCGCCTCGAAGACGGCGAACCGCCCGGGAAGCGACTGATCCGGCCGCGCATGGGTACCCTGCGGCTCGGTCGTCTGCTTCGTGGCCTCCGTGCTGGACCGCGGCGACCGGCGGTCCGAGCCACGGGGGAAGGGTTGACGCACATGGACGCAGCGCCCGAGTCGGGGCCGTCGGCGGCCACCGAACTGCGCTCTCTGGTGGACGAGCTGGCCGTGGTGATCTGGGAGGGCGACGTGCGGACCAGGCTCTGCACGTTCGTCTCCGGGCACGCCGAGCAGCTGCTGGGCCACCCGCGGAGCCGCTGGCTGGACGAGCGGGACTTCCTCGCCTCGCTGATCCACCCCGACGACCGGGACCAGGTCGTCGACGCGCGGTGGTGGGCCGCCGCCGGGCGGGAGGCGTTCGAGCTGGACTACCGCGTGGTGACCGCGGACGGCGACGTCCGGCGCATCAAGGAACGGCTGCAGGTCGTGCCGGGTGACGACGGCACGCCGAAGCTGGTGCGCGGCGTGATGGGTGACGTCACCGAGCGCCACGCGGCCGAGGAGCGGCGGGGGTTCGTCGGCGTGCTCGACCGCGAGTTGCAGCGCCTCGACGACGCCGGCGAGCTGATGGCGCTCGCGACCCGGATGCTGGGCGAGCACCTCCGGGTCGACCGGTGCGCCTACGCGCGGACCGAGGCCGACGAGGACCACTTCGTGATGAGCGGCGACTACGCCACCGGGTTGCCGCCGCTGCCCGGCCGGTTCGCCATGGCCGCGTTCGGCGAGGGCGCGCTGCTGGCCATGCGGGCCGGTGAGCCGTGGGTCGTGGCGGACAGCGAGAACGACCCCCGGCTCGTCCCGGCCGACCTGGAGGCGTACCGGCTCACCGGCATCCGGGCGGTGATCTGCCTGCCGCTGCTGCGCGGCGGGCGGTTCGTCGCCGCCATGGCCGTGCACCAGGCGACCGTCCGGCACTGGACGCCGGCCGAGGTCGAGGTGGTGTCGGTGGTGGTCAACCGGTGCTGGGAGTCGTTGCAGCGGGCGCACGCCGACCGGGCGCTGCGGGACAGCGAGCTGCGCCACCGCCTGCTGGTGGAACGGGCCACCGACGCCATCTGGGTGCTGGACCGCGAGCTGCGGTTCGTCGAGGTCAACCCGGCCGCGTGCGGGCTGCTCGGGTACGACCGGGAGGAGCTGACCGGTCGCGCGGTCGCGGACCTGGTCGTGCCGGCCACCCGCGAGCGGCTGGCCGGGCTGGCCGCCGACCTGTCGGCGGGCGTGGTCACCGAGGTGTGGGGGCTGCGCCGGGCGGACGGCACCGTGGTCGAGGTCGAGCTGAGCATCCAGGCCACGCCCACCGGCGTGCAGGCGATCGGACGGGACGTCACCGAGCGGCAGCGCGCCGACGCCGAGCGGGAGCGGCGGCTGCAGCGCGAGCACGAGATCGCCGAGGCGTTGCAGCGCAGCCTGCTGCCCCGCGAGCTGCCCGCGCTGGACCGGCTGGCCACGTCCGCCCGCTACCTGCCCGCCTCGACGCACTCGCGGATCGGCGGCGACTGGTACGAGGTCCTGCCGCTGGTCGGCGGCACGGTCGCCCTGACGGTCGGCGACGTGGTCGGCAAGGGCCCGGAGGCCGCCGCGGTGATGGGCCAGCTGCGCAGCGCCCTGGCCGGCTACCTGCTCGACGGCCACTCCCCCGCCGCCGCGCTGGAACGGCTCGACGCGTTCACCGCGCGGGTGAACGGCGCGGCGGGCACCACGTGCGCCTGCCTGACGTTCGACTGGAACACCGGGGCGTTGTGCTGGGCCGTCGCCGGGCACCTGCCGCCGCTGGTGCTCGACGCCTCCGGGAACCCGCGGTTCCTGCCCGGTGACGCCGGTTCGGTGCTCGGCGTGCCGGGACGCGCGCCGTACCGGGACCACACCACCGAGCTGGAGCCGGGCGCGTCCGTGGTGCTCTACACCGACGGCCTGGTCGAGCGCCGCGGCACGTCGATCGACCACGGCCTGGACCGCCTGCTCGACGTCGCCCGCGACGCGCACGCCCTGCCGCCGCAGGCCCTCAGCGACGCGATCACCACGGCGCTGCTCGCCGACGGCCAGGACGACGACGTGGCTCTGGTTGTGGCCCGCCACCTGCCCGCGCCGCTGCGCGCCACCGTGCCCGCCCAGGCGGGTGAACTGGCCGTGATGCGCCGCGGGGTCACCGCCTGGGCGGCCCTGGCCGGGCTGTCCGCCGACCTGCTGGACGACCTGCAGCTGGCCCTCGGCGAGGCGGCGGCCAACGCCGTGGACCACGCCTACCCGCCCGACGAGTCCGGCGACTTCGACTACGACATCTCCACCACCGCCCAGGGGGTCCGCGTGGTGGTCCGCGACCACGGCCGGTGGCGTCCCGAGCCGGAGGACAAGGGCCACCGCGGCCGGGGCTTGCAGATCATCCGCTCGATCGCGGTCCGGACCGCCTTCGAGCGCGGCGACGAGGGCACGACCGTCGAGTTCGACCTGGTGGACGAGGCCGTCCACGCACCGGCGCCCGCACCGGCCGAGGAAGCACCGCAGGTCGCCGATCCGGCTTCCGACTCCCCCGTCCAGGTGCTGCGGCTCAGCGGCGACGTCGACCTCAAGACGGTGGACGAGCTGCGCGCGGTGCTGACGGCCGGGATCGACTCGACCGACCCGCGGCCGGTCGAGATCGACCTGGGTCAGGTCGGCTACCTCAGCAGCTCCGGCATCGCGCTGCTGCTGGAGGCCGCGGCGACCGCCAACCGCGCCCGGCGCGCCCTGACCGTGCACGCCGCCGAGGGCACCGCGCCCGCGCGCGTGCTGTCGCTGTCCGGCTTGCAGGGCCTGACCACCGACGCGCTGACCGTGCGGATCCGCCGGGCGTGACGGTCAGGCGCTCGGGGCCGCCCGCTGCCCCGACGGGCGCACCACCGGCAGGCGCCGGACCGGGAAGGCGACCGACCTCGCGATGAAGCACGCCTCGTGCGCCTGCTCGTGCAGCGCTTCGGCCCGCTCGACCATGCCCGGCTCGGCGACCTCGACCTCCGGCCGCAGCACCACCTCGACGAACCGGCCGGTGTTGCCCGGCTCCTCGCGCATCACCCCGCTCGCGGCGTCGGTGTAGCCGGTCACCACGACGCCGGCGCGGGCGCACAGCGCCAGGTAGGTGAGCATGTGGCACTGCGACAGCGAGGCCACCAGCAGCTCCTCCGGGTTCCACCGGTCCGGCGTGCCGCGGAACGCCGGGTCGGCGCTGCCCCTGAGCACCGGCTTGCCGTCGGCGACCACGTCGTGGTCGCGCCCGTAACCGCGGTAGGCGGCCGTGCCGGACCCGGTGTTGCCGGTCCAGTCGACCGTGACCCGGTAGTCGTGCTCGCCGTTCACGCGGTCGTCCCTCCTGGTGGTTCGGACAGCGCGGACATCGTCGCGGTGACGTGTTCGCGGGCACGGGCGGCCGCCGTGCCGGGGTCGCCCGCGGTGATGGCGGAGATCAGCCGCCGGTGTTCGTGGTCGACCCGCGCCGGTCGGGCGGGGGCGGTCAGCGAAGCGCGGGTGGACACCACGATCTGGTCCCAGATCCGGTCCAGCACCTCCAGCGCGGGCGGGTTGTCGGCGAGCGCCGCGACGTGCCGGTGGAACGCCCGGTTGTGCCGGACGCCCTCGGCCAGGTCGCCGCTCCGGGTCGCCGCGTCGGCGAGGTCGGCCAGCTCGGTGAGCCGGCGCAGGGCGGCCGGCGCGAGTTCGCCCGCCCGGCGCCGGCGCGCGGCCAGCTCCGCGGTCAACGCCTCCAGCGAGGCCCGGACGAGGTAGGCGTCCCGCAGCGCCTTGGCGCCCAGTTCGACCACGGTCACGCCGCGGCGCGCGGCGCGCACCAGTCCGTCGCTCTCCAAGCGGCGCAACGCTTCGCGCACCGGCGTGCGGCTGACGCCCAGCCGTGCGCACAGCTCCAGCTCGGCGACCGGCTGCCCGGCCGGGTAGGCGCCCAGCACGATCAGGTCGCGGACCTCGTCGTAGACCGACCTCGGCACGGCCCACCTCCTCCGCACGCAATGTATGCAAAGGATACGAAGGCGGTCCAGGGACGGCGGTAGGCTTTCGTGATCACTGGCCGCCGAGGAGATGTGATGCCGGACCTGCCCGCACGGCTCGACCTCGACGGACTGCACCGCCTGGTCCGGGGACGACTGCACGACGACGCGACCACCGGTTCCGACCTCGACCTGGCGCGAGCCGCGGTCGCCCACGAGCACGGCTTCGCCGACTGGGCCGAGGTGGAGCGGGAAGTCGACCGCCGCGCCGTCCTGAACAGCCGCGACCCGGACCGCCTGGCCGGGTTGCTGGCGCGCCACCCCGAGGCGGCCACCACGCGGATGGGCCGGTGGTCGGACCACCGCGAAGGCGCGGACGTGCTCGGCTACCTGGCCATGCTGCGGCTCGACCACCGCCGGCTCGGGCTGCCGCGCGACCTGCCGGGCGTCGGCGCGGTCGCCAGGGCGCTGATCGCGGCCGGCGCCCCGGTCGACGGCCACCCCGGGGCCAAGGAGACCCCGCTGATCACCGCCGCGAGTTGCGGTGACACCACCGTGGCGGCGGTGCTGATCGAGGCGGGCGCCGACGTCGAGGCGGTGTCCGCGCCCGACTCCGGCGGCGTGCCGGGCAGCACCGCGCTGGTGCACGCGGCGGTGTTCGGGATGACCGGGGTGCTGGACCTGCTGGTGGCCGCCGGAGCCCGCGTCGACAGCCTGGAGATGGCCGCCGCCGCGGGTGACGTCGACGCCTGGGAGCTCGCGAGCTGCGCGCCGCAGAGCCGGTTGCGGGCACTGGTGTTCGCCGCCGACCACCAGCGGCTGGGGGTGGTCGACCGGCTCGTCGCCGCCGGGACGCCGGTGGACGAGGCCGACGCCGAGTGGCGGCGGATGCCGCTGCACGTCGCCGCGGGCAACGGCAGGCCGGCCGGGGTGCGGCGGCTGCTCGACCACGGCGCCGACCCCGACCACCGTGATCCAGTCCGCCTGCGGACGGCCTTGGAGTGGTGCCGGTCGTCGGAGGACTACCCCGACAGCCCGGCGCACCAAGAGGTGGCGGAGGTCCTGCGGGCGGCCTCCGCCTGAGACAGGTGGACGTCGCGACCCGCGCCCAGGCCGACGAGCGGGCGCGCGGTCCGTCCTGCCGTGCCAGTGGGCGGTGCGAGCGGCCGGTCGGGTCACCCGGCGCGGACCAGGGAGCGGACGACGTCGGCGATGCGCTCGCCGCTGCGCCCGTCGCCGAACGGGGACGGCAGCCCGGCGAGCCCGGCCCGTCGCGCGTCGCCGTCGCGGTCCAGCCAGCCCAGGGCGATCCCGGTGATGTCGTCGTGCGGCCGGACGGGCGCGCCGAAGTCGCGCAGCACCTCCGGTCGCTCGGTCGACCGCCGGACGACCAGGACCGGCCGCTTCAGCACGGTCGCCTCCTGCTGCACGGCTCCGGAATCGGTGACCAGCAACGCGGCGTGCCGGGCCAGCGCCAGGAACTCCGAGTGCCAGAGCCGGTCGACCACGCGCAGGTCCACCCCGGACGACAGGATGCCGGTGCGGTCCAGCGCCGCCCTCGTGCGCGGGTCGACGGGCAGCACGACCGGGTGACCGGCGTCGACCACGCCGGCGAGCTGGTTGGCGAGCGCGAACAGCGCTTCCTCGTCGTCGACGTTCTCCGGGTGGCCGATGGTGGCCAGCACGTACCGGTCGGGCTCCAGCCCCCGCTGCCGCAGCACGGCCCGCCGGTCCCGCTCGGGCATCAGCCGGTGGCGGACGGCCTCGACGGTGGTGTCGCCGGTCAGCCGGACGTCCCGGTCGCCGAGCCCGTCGGCCTCCAGGTTGGCGACGTTGACCGGGGTCGACGCGCACAGCACGTCGCAGGCGCGGTCGAGCAGCACCCGGTTGTGCTCCTCGGGGCGGTCCGGCTCCCGGCTGCGCAGCCCGGCTCCCAGGCGGACCAGCGGGATGCCCTGCGCGTCGGCGGCCAGAGCGGCGGCGAGCGCGGTGTCGGTCGCGCCCGGCACGAGGACGGCGTCCGGCCGGTCGGCCGCGAACACCTGCCGCAACCGGTTCAGGGCGACCGCGATCCGGCGGTCGCGGTCCTCGGCGCGCGTCGCGGCGCCGGGCAGCTCCCGCCCCGGGCGGAGCACCCCGGCCGAGTCGCCCAGAGCGCTGAGCACGGGTGCGAGCGCGAAGACCTCCGACCGCGACCCGAGCACCACCGCGACCGAACCGGGTCGTGGCGCCGGGACGGGTGTCGGCGGGGTCAGGGGCGTGGCGCCGGTGGTCGGTCGTCGCAGGGTCGCGGTCATCGTTCGCCTCCGTGGGTCGGTTGGTCGGTCCTCTCCAGGAGACCCGCGACGGGTGGCCGCCCGTGTCGTCCCGCGGTGACGCTTCGGGCCGGCTCGTGGACCCCGGTTGACAGGTGCACCCGATCGTGGCCGCGCGAGTCGCCGGGTCGCGGCCGTGCTGCTTGCATGGTGTGAGTGATGCAACGCTGGCAGCACCTGTTCCGCTCGCGGCGGTCCCGGGACGGGATGGTCGCGCTGGTGATCGCCGGACCCGCCGCGGTGGGGCTGCTGACCGGCCTGCACCGCGTCGCGCCCACGCCGACGCCGGCCGCGTTCGCGATCACCTCGGCGTTGTGCGCGGTGGTGCTGGCGCTGTGGCGGCGCGAGTTCGACCGGGCGGCCACCGTGGTGGCGTGCGCCACGTTCGCGCTGACCGACCTGCCCTACCCGATCTACGTGATGACCTACTCGCTGACCAGGCGGCGCCGCTGGCCGCCGGCCTTCGCCGGGATGGCGCTGCTGCTGCTCTGGCCCGCGCACCAGGTGTTCTTCGAGCCGGTCACCGACGTCGGCCACCTGTTCGAGTTCGAGACCAGCCTGCCCGCGAACGGCGTCAACGGCCTGGTCTACTGGGCGCTGGCCGCGGTCGCGCCGTTCGTGATGGGGCTGGCGAAGAACAGCCTCGAAGAGGCCTCCGCCGACCGGGAGCGGCACGCCGCGCAGTCCGCGGAACGGCAGCGGCGGCTGCGGGAGAGCGCGGTGCGGGAGCGCGGCCTGACCGAGCGGGCCAGGCTGGCGTCGATGATGCACGACGGCGTCGGCCACCACGTCAGCGTGATGGTGACCACGGCCGGCGCGATCAGCGTGGACGCCGCCGCGACCGAGTCGATCAGGCGGCGCTGCGAGCTGATCGTCGAGGTCGGCCAGGAGGCGATCGGGCAGCTCGGCGAGGTGCTGGACGTGCTGTCCGCACCGGGCTCGGACGGCGCCGTGGAGAGGTTCGGCCTGCCCGACGTCGCGGACCTCGTGCGGGACTACCGGTCGCTCGGCGTCGACGTGGCCTACGAGGCTTCGCCGGTCGAGTGCGACGCCACCGCGGGTGACCTGTGCTACCGGATCGCGCGGGAGGCGCTGACCAACGCGCTGCGGCACGCCGGGACACCGCGGGTCGACCTCCGGCTCACTCGTGCGGGTGACCACGTCCGACTCACCGCGACCAGTCCGCTCACGCCCCCCGCCCGCACCTCCCTGCCCGGGACGGGCCGTGGCCTGCGGCTGCTGGCCGAGGAGGTGGCGCTGGCGGGTGGCGACCTCACCGCCGGGCCGTCGCCGGACGCGGCCCGGTTCGTGCTGCGCGCCGAGCTCCCGCTGCGCGGCCACCCCGGTCCCGTGGCACCATCGGCGTCGTGATCAGGGTGCTCGTCGTGGACGACCAGGCCCTGATCCGCGCCGGTACGACGGCGATCCTGGAGTCGGCGGCGGACATCGAGGTGGTCGGCGAGGCGGGCGACGGCGCCGAGGCGGTCGCCGCGTGCCGCGCGCACCGGCCCGACGTGGTCCTGATGGACCTGCGGATGCCCAGGGTGGACGGCGTGACCGCCACCGCGCAGCTGAAGAAGGACACCGACCCGCCGCTCGTGCTCGCGCTGACCACGTTCGACGACGACCAGCTGATGATCGACGCGCTGGCCGCGGGCGCGGACGGCTTCCTGCTCAAGCAGCTGGCGCCGCAGGACCTGATCACCGCGGTCCGCGCGGTGCACGGCGGCGCGTCGGTGCTGAACGCCGAGGTCGGCAGGCGCGTCCTGCGCCGGATCTCGGTCCGGGCGGCGGCCGGGCCGACCTCGTTCCCGGACGCCGCCGAACGGCTCGACCTGCTCAGCGAGCGGGAGCGCGAGGTGCTGGGCCAGGTCGGGCTCGGCCTGAACAACGCCGAGATCGCCGACCGGCTGTTCATGAGCGTGTCGACGGTGAAGACCTACGTCTCGCGCGCGCTGACGAAGCTCCAGCTGGACAACCGCGTCCAAGCCGCCCTGTTGGCCAGCCAGCTGCGGCTGACGCCCGACGACCGCCTGCCCGAAGACCGCCCGCCCGGGCAGTAGCCCGCCGTCGACGCCCGCCCTCAGCGCCCGCCGTTGCGCGGCACGAACGCGTAGATGCTCGCCGGCGAGCCCGAGCCGCGCCGGTTGACCGTGCCGCCGACCAGGACGTGCGCGCCGGTCGGCGGCAGCTCGGCCAGGTTCGCCAGGATCTCCAGGCTGATCCGGTGCTCGCGGTACAGCAGCTTGGAGACCCGGTACTCGACGTCCAGCGCCGACTCGGGGCTGAACGTGTCGGTGCCCAGCGCGCCGCGCCGGCCGAGGCGGCCGGTGTCGACCAGCCAGCGCACCGCCGCCAGCGAGAAGCCCGGCTGGTGCATCCGGCCGTCGGCGTCGAAGTTGAAGAACGCGGGCGTGCCCCAGCGCTGCTCCCACCCCGTCCACAGCACGACCGCGGCCTCGTCGGGGATTCGACCGTGCCGCTTCTCCCACCGCTGCAGGTCGGCGACGCTCACCTCGTAGTCGGCGTCGCGCGCGGCCTGCTCCCGCACGTCCACCTTGACCGCGGGCAGGAACAGGTCCTCGGCGTCCAGCTCGTCGGCGTGCGGCTGGTCGGCGTTGAAGTGCGCGGGCGCGCCCCAGTGCGTGCCGGTGTGCTCGCCCTGCTGTGCGTACTGCAGGTAGAACCCGTGCTCCGGCACCGTCGTGACGGTGGTGAGGGTGAAGTCCGGGTCGCCCGGGTAGACGTTGGTCCGGTCCGGGTCGTTCACGTGCGCGAGGTTGACCAACCGGTAGTCGGCCAGCCCCAGCCGCCCGGGACCGCCCGCCGCACCCGCCGACCCGCTCCCCGCGATCGCGCCGCCCACCGCTGTCGCCACGCCCGCGAGCATCGACCGTCTGCGCACCGCCGACCACTCCTCTGCCTAGCCGTCACCCGATCCGGGCAACGGTACCGGCTGGGTGATCACAGGACGATGACCTGCCGGACGGCTTCTCCGGCCGCCAAACGGGCGAACCCGGCGTTGACGTCGTCCAGCGCGAGGCGCCCGGAGAGCAGTTCCCGCACCGGCAGCCGACCGGCCCGGTACAGCTCGACGAACCGGGGGACGTCCCGCCGCGGCACGCACGAACCCAGGTAGCTGCCCTTCAGCGTGCGCTCTTCGGCGACCAGGCTCAGCGCGGGCAGCGAGATGGTCCGGTCGGGGTGCGGCAGGCCGACGGTCACCGTCGTGCCGCCCGCGCCGGTCGCCAGGTACGCCTGCTCCAGCACGGCCGCGACGCCGGTGGTGTCGATCACCTTGTCCGCGCCGCCGCCGGTCAGCTCGCGCACGTGCTCCACCGCGTCCGGACCACCGGCGACCTCGTGCGTCGCGCCGAGCTTGAGCGCCAGCTCGCGCTTGTGCGCCACCACGTCCACCGCGACGATCTGCGCCGCGCCCGCCGCCCGCGCGGCGAGCAGCGCGGCCAGCCCCACACCGCCGAGCCCGAACACCGCCACCCGGTCACCGGGCGTGACGGCCGCGCTGTAGAAGGCCGCGCCCGCGCCGGTGAGCACCGCGCAGCCGAACAGGGCGGCGACCTCGAACGGCAGGTCGGCGGGCACCGGCGTGGCCGACTTCTCCGACACCACGGCGTACTCGGCGAACCCGGACACGCCCAGGTGGTGGTGCGGTCGCGTGCCGTCGGGCAGCCGGAGCCGGCGCCCGCCGCCGAGCAGCGTGCCCGCGCGGTTGGCCGCCGCGCCCGGTTCGCACAGCGCCTGCCGCCCGGACACGCACCGGCGGCACGAACCGCAGGCGGGCACGAACGACAGCACCACCCGGTCGCCGACGGCGAAGTCGGTGGCGCCGGGTCCCAGCTCGACCACCTCGCCGGCGGCCTCGTGGCCGAGCAGCATCGGCAGCGGCCTGATCCGGGAGCCGTCGACCACCGACAGGTCGGAGTGGCACAGCCCGGTGGCGCGCACCCGGATCAGCAGCTCGCCCGGACCCGGCGGGTCCAGGTCGAGGTCGAGCACCTGAAGCGGACCGCCGACCTCGGTCAGCACCGCACCCCGCGTCCTCACGCCACCACCAGCCCTTCCATCGCCGCGCGCAGGTCGGCCGGGATGGCCACCGGCTTGCGGGTGCCGCGGTCGGTGAACACGTGCACGAAGTGCCCCTCGGCGACCACCTCGTCCCGCCCCTCCGGGTAGAAGCCGACCTCGTACCGGACGCTGGACCGGCCGAGGTGGCCGATGCGCAGGCCCGCGTCGACGGCCTCGGGGAACGCGATGGAGGCGCGGTAGTTGCAGTGGGACTCCACGCACAGCCCGATGGCCTGCCCGCGGTGGATGTCCAACCCGCCCTCGGTGATCAACCACGTGTTGATCGCGGTGTCCATGAAGGCGTAGTGCACGACGTTGTTCACGTGCCCGTACACGTCGTTGTCGTGCCACCGGGTCGGGATCCGCTGCCAGTGCCGGTAGTCCTCTCGCACCACACCTCCTGGGTCAGTCGAGCATCCTGGTCAGCTCGACGCGGGACCGCACCTCGAGCCTGGCGAAGATGTTGCGCAGGTGGTGCTCGACGGTGCGGTGGCTCAGGAACAGCCGGGCGGCGACCTCCCGGTTGGTCGCGCCCTCGGCGACCAGGCGGGCGATCTGCGCCTGCTGCGGGGTCAGCCCGGCGGCGGGGTCGGCGCAGGGCCGGCCGGCGCGGTCGGCGGTCCGGTCGGCCGGGGTGGGGCCGACCGCCTCGCCGGACGCGCGCAGCTCGGCGCGAGCGCGGGCGACCCAGCGGTCGGCCTCGTAGCGCTGGAAGATCTTCACCGCGTCGCGCAGCAGTTCCCGCGCGGCGCGCGGCTTGCGGTCGCGGCGCAGCCGGTGGCCGTAGAACAGCTCGGTCTTGGCCAGTTCCATGGCCGTGCCGCTGGCCCGGTGCAGCCGGATCGCCTCGCGGAAGTGCTCCTCGGCGCGCGGGCCGTCGGCGAGCAGGCCGCGGCAGCGGTGCGACAGGGCGAGCCGGGCCGCGCTGCCGGTGGTGCCCGCCCACTTCTCGTACCGGCGCAGCGCCCGATCGGCGGTGGCGGGCCTGCCGCAGCCGACAGCGGCCTCCACGACGTGCGGCGCGGCCATCACCTTGATGCCGGTGTGCACGCCGCCGCCCGAACCGGCGGCCATCAGCCGCAGCCGGTCCAGCGCGTCGGCGGGCCGGTCCAGCACGAGGTCCACGCAGGCGAACGCCCACGCGCCGAACGTGCCGGACCGGCCGAGGCCGCGTTCGGCGATCTGCTCGGCGGCGGCGTCGATGCGGTGCACGGCGGTGTCGGTGTCCCCGCGCAGGGCGGCGACCAGGGCGAGGATCGTCAGGTGGTCGACCACGGCGTTGTGCTGGCCGATGGCGGTGGCCGCGTGCACGCCCTCGAACGCGGCCGACATCGCCACCGAGTGGTGGTCCAGCAGCAAGGCCGACAGCGCCCGGTAGACCAGCGCCCACGGCACCAGCGCGTGCAGCCCGTGCTCGTGCGCCGCCGTCACCGCGCTGGTCGCCAGCTCGTGCGCGGTGGCCGCGTCGCCCAGGGTGTAGGCGGCCTGGCCGCCCCAGATCTTGGCCTGCGGGTGCGGCACCCGTTCGGCCAGCTCCACCACCGACCGCAGCACGGGCAGCGCTTCCTCGTGCCGACCGGCGTAGGTGGCGGCCATGCCCGCCAGGTGGTCGAGGGTGATCCGGGTGCCGTCCGGCTCCTCGGGCCGCCGGACGCGCGCGGCGAACGCGGCCGTCTCGGCGTAGCGGGCGTGGTCGCCCGCGATGCTGGCCGCCTCACCGGCGAAGCCGAGCGCGGTGATGGCCAGCGCCCGGTGCGTGTGGACCAGCTCGCCCGCCGCGTGCAGCAGCCTGCGCACCGCCACGTCCGGCAGGCCGTTGCCCAGGTCGATGCCGCCGCGCAGCAGCTCGGTGCGGGCCCGCAGCTCGTCGCTGTCGGTCAGCCGGGCGGCGGTGCGCAGCGCGACCCTGGCCCGGCGGGGCGCGCCGTGCGCCCAGTGGTCGGTGGCGGCGGCGATCAGGTGCCGCGCCCGGGCGTCCGGGTCGGCGGCCAGCGCGGCGGCCCGGTCGTGGTCGCGGGCCGCGGCCGGGTAGTCGCCGCAGCGGCGGGCCCGGTTCGCGGCCTCGACCAGCCGCTCGGCGAACGCGTCCCGGGCGCCGGGCGCGCGGGCGGCCTCGTGCCAGGTGCGGCGCGGTCCGGCGGGCAGGTGCTCGGCCAGCGCGGCGTGCGCGGCGTAGCGCAGGGCCAGCGGCACCTCGGCGCGCAGCGTGGACCGGACCAGCGGACCGTCGGCGAGCAGGGCGTTCGCCTCCTCGACGGCGGCCAGGTCGAGGTCGGGCAGCCGGGCCAGGGCGTCGGCGTCGACCTCGTCGTCCACCACGGTCAACGCCGCCGCGAAGCGGGCCTGCGGGGACAGCGCGCGGAAGCGGGCGCTGAACCGGGCGCGCAGGGAGCTGTCCTCCGGCAGCGCGTCCGGCGCGGGCGTGGTGCCGCCGAGCTGTTCGGAGGTCAGCGCGCGGGCCAGCTCGGTGAGCGCGAGCGGGTTGCCCCTGGCCAGGTCGGCGAGGTCGTCGGCGAGACCGGGCGCGAGACCGGGCCGCAGCTCGCGCAGCACGCGCAGGCTGTCGGCGTGGTCGAGCGGGTCCAGCCGCACCCACGGCAGCCCGTACGGCTCGCCCTCGGTGGCGATCAGCACGGCCACCGGCTCGTCGGCGGCGGCCGCGGCCAGCTCCACCAACCACGTGGTGTCTTCCAGGAGGTGGGCGTCGTCCACGCACAGCAGCACCTCCCGGCCGGACGCGGCGAAACCCTGCCGAGCGGCGGCGAGCGCCGCGGTCTTGCCCGACCCGGCGCCGCCCCGCAGCACCAGCGCCCCGCCGCGACCGGCTCGGGCACGGGTGAGCAACGCGTCGACGGCGACGCGCTGCCGGTCACGTCCGCGCAGCATGCAGCCAGTCTGGCCGGAGGCCGAGGCCGGGCGGAAGGGGTGCGGCGGAAATTATCTACCAGCGTTAGTTTTCGCCCCGGACCGGTGGTTGCACCGATGCGGAGCGCTCACCGGGTGGCGCAGGGTCATCACCGTCCGCAGTTTCCCTGCCAAGCGAGGTGTACACCGACGTGCAACTCCGCAAACTGATCCCCGCGCTGATCCCCGCACTGGCCCTGTCGCTGGTCGGCGTGGCGCCGGCCAACGCCGCCGAGGAGGAGTTCCGGCGCGGTCCCGCGCCGTCCGACTCCAGCATCGAAGCGTCCCGCGGCCCGTTCGCCACCTCCTCCACCTCGGTGTCCTCCTTGTCGGTCACCGGCTTCGGCGGTGGCACGATCTACTACCCGACCAGCACCGCCGAGGGCACCTTCGGCGCGATCGCCATCTCGCCCGGTTACACCGGCACGCAGTCCAGCATCTCGTGGCTGGGCCCGCGCATCGCGTCGCAGGGCTTCGTGGTGTTCACCATCGACACCAACACCCGCTACGACCAGCCCGACAGCCGGGCGGACCAGTTGCTGTCCGCGCTGGACTACCTGACCCAGCGCAGCACGGTCCGCACCCGGATCGACGCCTCCCGGCTCGGCCTCATGGGCCACTCGATGGGCGGCGGTGGCACGATGCGCGCCGCCGAGCAGCGCCCGTCGCTGCAGGCGGCGATCCCGCTGACCGGGTGGCACACCGACAAGAGCTGGGGCAGCAACCGGGTGCCGACCCTGGTCGTCGGCGCCGAGAACGACTCGGTCGCGCCGGTGTCGTCGCACTCGATCCCGTTCTACACCTCGCTGCCGTCCACGCTGGACAAGGCGTACCTGGAGCTGAACGGGGCGAGCCACTTCGCGCCGAACAGCTCCAACACGACGATCGCGAAGTACAGCATCGCGTGGCTCAAGCGGTTCATCGACAACGACACCCGCTACGAGCAGTTCCTGTGCCCCTCCCCCGCCAACAGCTCGCTGATCTCGGACTACCGGGACACCTGCCCCCACTCGGTCTGACGAGCACGTCGTGACAACGCGGTGCCGGATTGCTCCGGCACCGCGTTGCCGTGTGCACAAGAGAGTGAAATTTCAGCCGCACATGTGCGGAATTACCTCGCCTGTCAGGTCGAACGGCCACGTCAAGAACACGTTGCAGTGAAAATCACTCCATCCAACGGGTCAACCATTCCCCATCAGGACGAATAGATCCACTTCCGAACCGGAAGATCACCCGTTGAATACTTGCGACGTGGAAAAAGTCCACACTGAGTACGCACATCGGGTGTTGTTGACCCTCCGGGGTGTCGTCACATCGGCCGCTTTCCGTGGCGCATTCGGGCTCACTACCGTCAATCCGGACCATTGAACGAATCCGATTGGCGGTGTACGCGGTGACTGTGACCGATTCGGACTTGGAGACCGAGCACTCCCGGCTCAGCCTCGGCACGGCGGCGGCCCGGAACCTCGCGACCACGACCAAGTCCGTCCCCCAGATGCAGGGCATCACCTCGCGGTGGCTGCTCAAGCTCCTGCCCTGGGTGGAGGCGAAGGGCGGCGCCTTCCGGGTCAACCGCAGGCTCAGCTACTCCGTCGGGGACGGTCGCCTGACGTTCACCAACATCGGCGCGGACGTGCGGGTCATCCCGCAGGAGCTGACCGAGCTGGCGCTGCTGCGCGGCTACGACGACGTCGACGCCCTGACCGCGCTGGCCGGCCGGTTCGAGCAGCGCGAGTACGAGCCCGGCGCGGTGCTGGTCGAGGAGGGCCGGCCGCAGGACGCCGTCTACCTCATCGCGCACGGCAAGGTGAACCGCATCGGTCGCGGCGAGTACGGCGACCAGACCGTGCTCGGCACCATGGCCGACGGCGAGCACTTCGGCGGCGAGGTGCTGGCCGGTCCGCAGGACGCGTGGGACGTCACGATCAAGGCCGTCACGCCGGTGATCGCCCTGGTGCTGCCGTGGGACGTGTTCGAACAGCTCAACGGCGAGGCGGGCGGCCTGCGCGCGCACATCCAGCGGATGCTGGCCGCCGGCGCGGGCCGGTCCAACGCCTACGGCGAGGCCGAGATCGACATCGCCTCCGGCCACGACGGCGAGCCCGACCTGCCCGGCACGTTCGTCGACTACGAGGTCGCGCCGCGCGAGCTGGAGCTGAGCGTCGCGCAGACCGTGCTGCGGGTGCACAGCCGCGTCGCCGACCTCTACAACCACCCGATGGACCAGGTGGAGCAGCAGCTGCGGCTGACCATCGAGGCGCTGCGCGAGCGCCAGGAGCACGAGATGGTCAACAACCGCGACTTCGGCCTGCTCAACAGCGCCGACCTCAAGCAGCGCATCCACACCCGCAGCGGCCCGCCGACCCCGGACGACATGGACGACCTGCTCGCCACCGTGTGGAAGGAGCCGACCGCGTTCCTGGCGCACCCCCGGGTGATCGCCGCGTTCGGCCGCGAGTGCAGCAAGCGCGGGATCTACCCGTCGACGATCGACCTCAACGGGCACCACGTGCCCGCGTGGCGCGGTGTGCCCGTGCTGCCGTGCAACAAGATCCCGGTCACCAAGACCCGCACCAGCTCGGTGGTGCTGCTGCGCGCCGGCGAGCAGAACCAGGGCGTGATCGGCCTGCACCAGACGGGCCTGCCCGACGAGTACCAGCCCGGCCTGAACGTGCGGTTCATGGGCATCAACGAGAAGGCGATCATCTCCTACCTCGTCAGCGCCTACTACTCCACCGCCATCCTCGTGCCGGACGCCATCGGCGTGCTGGAGCACGTGGAACTCGGCCGCGAGGACTGACCACTCCCCCTGACCAGATTGGGCGGCTCAAGTGACCGTGACAGACCCCGGCCTCGCACCGGAAGAGGCCGAGCAGCACCGCCAGAGCCTGAGCACCGCGAGCGCGCGGAACCTGGCGAGCACCACCAAGTCCACACCGCAGATGCAGGGCATCTCGCCGCGGTGGTTGCTGCGGAAGCTGCCCTGGGTGACCACCCAGGCAGGCACCTACCGGGTCAACCGCCGCCTCACCTACGCGCTCGGCGACGGGCGGGTGAGCTTCGTCAGCACCGGCGCCGACATCCGGGTGATCCCGCAGGAGCTGCGGGAGCTGCCGGTGCTGCGCGACTTCCCGGACGACGACGTGCTGGTCGCGCTGGCGAACCGGTTCCGGCTGCGCGAGTTCCAGCCGGGTGACGCGCTGGTCTCCTCGGGCGACCGGGCCGACGAGGTGTACCTGATCGCGCACGGCAAAGTGAACAAGGTCGGCCGCGGCGAGTACGGCGACCAGACCGTGCTGGACACGATGGCCGGTGGCGACCACTTCGGCGCCGAGGTGCTGGCCGGCGTCGAGGCGGCGTGGGAGTTCACCGCCAAGGCGGTCACCCCGGTGATCGCCCTGGTGCTGCCGCTGCGGTCGGTGCAGGAGCTGGAGGACCAGGTCGAGTCGCTGCGCGCGCACATCGAGTCGGTCGCGCGCAACGCGGGCAAGCCGCAGAACAAGCACGGCGAGGCGGAGATCGAGATCGCCTCGGGCCACGAGGGCGAGCCGGACCTGCCCGCGACGTTCGTGGACTACGAGCTGTCGCCGCGCGAGTACGAGCTGGAGGTGGCGCAGACCGTGCTGCGGGTGCACAGCCGCGTCGCCGACCTCTACAACCACCCGATGAACCAGACCGAGCAGCAGCTGCGGCTGACCATCGAGGCGCTGCGCGAGCGCCAGGAGCACGAAATGCTCAACAACCGCCGGATCGGGCTGCTGCACAACGCCGACCTGCGGCAGCGCATCCACACCCGCAGCGGCCCGCCGACCCCGGACGACCTGGACGAGCTGCTGTCCCGGCGGCGCAAGACGGCGTTCATGCTGGCCCACCCGCGCACCATCGCCGCGTTCGGCCGGGAGGCCAACAAGCGCGGCGTGTACCCGGGCACGGCCGACGTGGACGGCACGAAGGTCGTCACCTGGCGCGGTGTGCCGCTGCTGCCGTCGGACAAGATCCCGATCACGCCGCAGCACACCACCTCGATCCTGGCCATGCGGGTCGGCGAGCAGGACAACGGCGTGATCGGCCTGCACCAGCCCGGCATCCCGGACGAGGTGCAGCCCGGCCTGAACGCCCGGTTCATGGGCGTCAACGAGAAGGCGATCGTGTCCTACCTGGTCAGCGCGTACTTCTCGGTCGCCGTGCTGGTGCCCGACGCCCTCGGGGTGCTGGAGCACGTGGAGATCGGTCGGTCCTGACCAGCGGAGTCGACGGCAGCCGGGCCGCCACGCCCGGCCGCCGGTCCTCCACCGCCCGCACCGCGTCGCCAGGGATCACCGGCTCGCGCGCGGGCGCATCCCCCGAACAGGAGTTGTGGCGATGACCGACCTGGACGTGAGCCCCGATCAGCGGTCCGCTCGCGAGGTGCTGCACTGGAGCCGTGCCGGGGTCGACCCCGCGCTGCGCGCAGCGGTGGACCGGCTGCCCGAGTCGATGCGAGCCATAGTGGGCTACCACTTCGGCTGGTGGGACGAGCGCGGCGAGCCGATCGGCGCGGACGCGGGCAAGGCGATCCGGCCGGCGCTGGTGATGCTGGGCGCGCAGGCGGTGGGCGGTTCGGTGGACGCCGCGCTGCCCGCCGCGGTGGCGGTGGAGATGGTGCACAACTTCTCGCTGCTGCACGACGACGTCATGGACGGCGACACGACCCGGCGGCACCGGCGGACGGCGTGGCACGTGTTCGGCGTGAACCCGGCGATCCTGGCCGGCGACTCGCTGCTGACCTCGGCGGTGGACGTGCTGGCCGGCAGCGGTCACCCGCAGGCCCAGCAGGCGATCCGGGTGCTGTCGGCGGCGGTCCAGCAGCTGCTGGACGGGCAGAGCGCGGACCTGGCGTTCGAGGAGCGGGCGGACGTCGGGCTGGCGGAGTGCGTGCGGATGGCCGAGCGCAAGACCGGTTCGCTGCTGGGCGCGTCGTGCGCGCTGGGCGCGTTGTTCGGCGGCGGGCTGCCCGAGCAGGTGGAGCACCTGCGGTCGTTCGGCGAGCGGGTCGGGCTGGCGTTCCAGTTCGTGGACGACCTGCTCGGCATCTGGGGCGACCCGGAGGTGACCGGCAAGCCGGTGTACTCGGACCTGGTGAACCGCAAGAAGTCGCTGCCGGTGGTGGCGGCGCTGACGTCGGGCACCCGGGCGGGCCGCGAGCTGGACGCGATGTACCACTCGGACCGGCCGCTCGACCCGGCGCGGGCGGCGGAGCTGATCGAGACCTCCGGTGCGCGGGTGTGGGCCCAGGGCCGGGCGGACGACCTGCTGGCCAGGGCGCGGCAGCACCTGAAGGCGGCCCGGCCCGCCGACCGGGCGGCGCGCGAGCTGGAAGCGGTGGCCCGCCTGGCGACCCGCCGCGATCACTGACACCCGCCGACCGCGTCACTGGAGCCGCCCGATGCCCGGACCCCGCCCACCCCACGACCCCGTGCCCCCTCGGGTCGACACCCTGCTGCTGGCCTCACCCCGGTCGTTCTGCGCCGGCGTGGAGCGCGCGATCGAGATCGTCGACCGGTTGCTCGACCAGCGCGGCGGCCCCGTCCACGTGCGCAAGCAGATCGTGCACAACACCCACGTGGTGGCCGACCTGGAGGCGCGGGGCGCGGTGTTCGTGGACGAGCTGGACGCGGTGCCGGACGGCGCGACCGTGGTGTTCTCCGCGCACGGCGTGTCCCCCGCGGTGCGGGAGGAGGCCGCCCGGCGCGAGCTGGAGGTGGTCGACGCGACGTGCCCGCTGGTCACCAAGGTGCACGCGGAGGCGAGGCGGTACGCCGCGCGCGGTGACACGGTGGTGCTCATCGGGCACGCCGGGCACGAGGAGGTCGAGGGCACGCTCGGCGAAGCGCCCGCGCGGACCGTGCTGGTGGAGAGCGTCGCCGACGTGGAGGCGCTGCGGGTGCCGGACCCGGACCGGGTCTCCTACCTGACCCAGACCACGCTCGCGGTGGACGAGACGACCGAGGTGCTGGCCGCGCTGCGGGCGAGGTTCCCGGCGTTGCGGGGACCGTCGTCGGCCGACATCTGCTACGCCACCACGAACCGGCAGGACGCGGTGCGCGAGGTCGCGCGGGACGCGGACCTGGTGCTGGTGGTCGGGTCGGAGAACTCGTCCAACTCGGTGCGGCTGGTGGAGCTGGCCCGCCGGGTCGGCACGCCGGCCCACCTGATCGACGACGTGTCCGGCATCCGGCCGGAGTGGCTGGCCGGCGTGCGGGTGGTCGGGGTGAGCGCGGGCGCGTCCGCGCCGCCGCGGCTGGTGGACGAGGTGGTCGAGGCGCTGGGCGCGTGGGACGTCCAGATCCGCGAGACGGCGCGGGAGACGATCCAGTTCACCCTGCCGGTGGCCGTGCGCGCGCCCGGCCGGCGTGCGGCGGACTGATCGGGGAATTCGGCGGGGCCGAACCTCAAACCTTGGTCAACAACCGTTGTGAGAGCGCTCCAGCGGTGCCTAGGTTGATTTCGGCCACAAGCCGCCCGGTGGTGAGGCTCACCGCCAGGACACAATTATCCCCTACGTGTTCTGCGAGGTAGGCGTGAACGTCAATCCCACACCCATCGGGTAAAACCCGGCGGACGCCTGGGACAAGCCGGTCCCAGGCGGTCCGGGAGCCGAACAGCGGACGAACGGGTGGTGGAGCGGGCGGATCATCCGATGCCTGCGCGGGCGCCGGACACCGGCTGGAAACGGTCGGGCACGCACCGTCGCGGAGACGCGACAAACCTCCCACATGGCGGGAAAACCGAGACAGGAGCCCTGATCACTCGTAGGGTCTACCGGCGTCAGCGACCCTGATCCCGTGTGACCAAGATCCACGCCGACCGCTGTGAGGAGCTGGTGTGTCGACCCTCCGGGTGCGCCCCTACACCAGGACCGGCGGCCGTACGCATTCCGCGACGACGCTGGCCATCGAGACCATCGTGACGACGAACGAAAGGGCGGAGCGAGACGCCCTGACGTCCACGGCGGAACACCGCATCATCAGCGACCTGTGCCGCAACCCCCATTCCGTCGCGGAAGTCGCGGCGACATTGCGGTTGCCGCTCGGCGTCGTTCGCGTGCTGCTGGCGGACATGTCCGACATGAGCCTGATCAACGTGCACGCCGACCAGGCGATCGACGTCAAGGGCAGGCCGTCACTGGAGCTGATGGAACGCGTCCTGATGGGGTTGCGCCGGATCTGAGCGCTCCCGCAGCGCGTGCAGCACGGCCACCATGTCCTCCTTGCCGTGCCCCAGCTCCACCGCGCGGGTGAACAGCGCCAGGCAGGTGTCGAGCAGCGGTGAGGCGACACCGGCGGCGCGGGCGGCGTCGGCGATGAGCTGGTTGTTCATCAGCACGTCGCGGGCCGCGGCCTGGGCCTCGAAGTCGTCGGCGAGGAGCTTGGCGGTCTTCGCGCGGGACACCTTGCTGGCCATCGGCCCCTTGTCCAGCACCTCGACCAGGGTGCGCCGGTCCAGGCCGTGCCGCTCGGCGAAGTGGAACGCCTCGGTGAGGCCGGTGGTCATGGTGATCAGGAACAGGTTCACCGCCAGCTTCATCAGCAGGGCGTCGGGCGCCTGACCGCAGTCCACCGCCTCGGCGCACATCGGCGCGATCACCTCGCGCACCCTGGCCACGGCGGCGGGCGGACCGGCGAGCATGGCGACCAGCTCGCCCGCCTCGGCCGGGCCGCGCGAGCCGGAGACGGGCGCTTCGACGTACTCCCCGCCCGCCGCGCCCACGTCGGTGGCGAGGCCGTTCGAGAAGCCCGGCGACGTCGTGCCCATGTGCACGACCGTGCGACCGCGGACCAGCCGCTCGAAGCGGTCCGTGCCGCGGCCGAGGACCGCGTCGATCGCGCCCTCGTCGGCCAGCATCAGGATCACCACGTCGGCGCGGTCGAAGACCTCGTCCGGTGTCGCCGCGACGCTCGCGCCCGCGTCCCGCAGCGGCTGCGCCCGCTCCGGCGACCGGTTCCACACCACCAGCGGCCGGCCGGACCGGGCCAGGTTGAGGGCCATCGGCTGACCCATGATGCCGAGACCGACGAAACCGACCTCCACCACGACCTCCTCGCACGGCGGCACGACGCCGCCTCCCGGGGTGGGAGTCAACGCCGTGCGGGTGGGTCCGGTCTTGAACGGTCGTGCGGCGGCCGCGCTCGGGGGCTCGGTGCTCAGGACGTCGGCAGGCGGACCAGGGAGGCGCCGTCCTCCGCGTCCCGCACGACGAACTCCGCGATGTCGTGCCAGCGCAGGCCGACCGCCGCCTGGAACGCCACCGGGTCCTCGCTCGGCCCCGTCCCGGTGACCAGCCACGAGCCGACCACCACCGCCTCGCCGCCGCGCGACTTCGCCACCAGCTCGCACCGGGTCGGTCCCTTGGCGCCCTTCACCTCCACCTGCACCGACGTGCCCCACGGCTCGGGGCTGGCCGAGAGCCGGGCGAACACGCCGGTGGTGGCGTCGGTGCGGGCGATGGAGCCGGACGCGTCCGGCGCGCCCTTGGCCAGGTTGGTCTGCTCCGGCACCGACTGCGACGACGGCGAGGCGACCGGGTCGGACGGTGCGGCGACGTTCACCGACACGACCGCGGTCAGCGCGATGAGCAGCACCGCGGCGGCGGCGGCCAGCAGCGCGACGTTGCGGCGCTTGCGCGCCCTGGAGTCCGAGACCGAGTCGAGCATCGCGCGCACCGAGCGGCCGTCGGGCCGCTCCCCCGCGTTGGCGCGCAGCATGCCGTTGGCGTCGGCCTCGTCGAGCAGGTCGGGGAGTTCGGCGAAATCGCGCAGGTCGAGCGCACATCGACGGCACTGGGCGAGGTGGTTCTCGAAGGCGTCGACCTCGTCCTCGTCGAGGACACCGAGGACGTACGCCGCCACGTCGACGTGGTTCGGCAGCGAAGTCACCTGTTCAGCCCCGATCCTGCAACGAGCGCCGCAGGGCGCGGAGGGCGTAGTACACCCTGGACTTCACCGTGCCGGGCGGCACCCCGAGCACCGCTGCGGCTTCCCCGACGGTCCGATCCCTCAAGTACGTCTCGAGAATAGCCTCCCGGTGTTCTTCCGTCAGTCCGTTCATCGCCTCGGCCACGACTATCGCCGCCAGCGTGCGGTCCGCTTCGTCCCGCTGCGGCGCCTCGTCGGACGGCGTCAACTCCGACTCCTGGGGTCGGACGCTCCGCTTGCGACGGTCGTCGATGACCAGCCGCCGGGCCACGGTGAACAGCCAGGAGCGCAGCAGGACCGGGTCCCGCTCCAACTTCTCGGCGTTGCGCCATGCCCGCACGAGCGTCTCCTGGACGATGTCCTCTGCCCACTGCCGGTCGCTGCCGGTCAGCCTCATGGCATGTCCGAGCAGCGCGCTGCCGAACTCCTGGTAGAGCCTGCGGATCAGCTCGTCTTCCAGACTCAGGTCCGGCCGGCCGTGATCTCTTCGGGGGGAAGTGCTGCGTCTGTGCCGCGCCACGCCGAGCATCCAAGCGCGCCGGGGGCGGCCGCGTCGAGGGTTTCGCCGCAAAAAAAGTCGTCGATTTGTTCGTGAACCGTCATCGCATCGTGTCCGTATCCCCCGGTATCCGCTTCAAAGGCACGGACCCGGCCCTCCGGTCCGCTGGTCCTTTCGGCGGACCCGCCAGCAGGAGAAAGGACCAACGATGCGCAGTCGACGTTCCAGGCAGGTGTTGCCGCTGCTCCCGGCGGCAGCGGCGTTGGTGCTGGTCAGCGCTTGTGGCGCGACCGGCGCCGGCGGCGCTGCGAACCAGGGTGGCGCGGTCGGCGCCGGTTCCGGTCCGACGACTCTCCAACAGCAACCGGAATTCGGCAAGGAGCCGCACCAGATGCTCTCCGCGACCGAGTCGGAGCGAGTCGGCTGGTTCGTGGCGGACGCGGGCGGCTTCGCGCTGTACCGCTTCGACAAGGACACCGCGAAACCGCCGAAGTCCAATTGCGATGCCGCGTGCCTCGAACTGTGGCCCCCGGTGCTGGTCAGCGACCACACCATGACCTCCGGTGTGGACCCGACGCTGGTCGGCTCGGTGGCCCGCGCGGACGGCAGCAAGCAGGTGACGCTGGCCGGCTGGCCGCTGTACCGGTACGCGGGCGACAAGAAGGCGGGAGACCTGGCGGGCCAGGGCAAGGGCGGCACGTGGTTCGCGGTGACGCCCGAGGGCAAGAAGGCGCAGACCGAGGACGGCGCGGCGCCCGGCCAACCGTCCACCGGCGACGGTTACTAGGGCGCGAAGACCATGTCAGCCAAGCGTTTCGCGGCAGCGGTGCTGGCGCTGCACCTGCTGGCGCTGCCCGCGCTGCCCGGTGTCGCGCACGCCGACGACCCGCCCGCGGCGGGCCAGGTGGAGCAGACGCCGCTGGGACCGATCACCGCCCAGGACAAGGACCTCCTGGTCAAGGTCCGCCTCGCGGGGCTGTGGGAGATGCCCATGGGCGAGGAGGCGCAGACCCGCGCGGCCAGCACCAGGGTCAAGGAGGTCGGCCAGCAGCTGGCGAGCGACCACGAGTTCCTGGACGAGCGGGTGGTGCGGCTGGCGTCCCAGATGGGCGTCCCGCTGCCGGACCAGGCCAACGCCGACCAGCAGTCGTGGATGGCGGAGATGCGCTCGCGCACCGGCGCGGCCTTCGACGACTCGTTCGCCAACCGGCTGCGCGCCGCGCACGGCTCGATCTTCCCGGTCATCGGCACGGTGCGGGCCACCACCCGCAACGAGGCGATCCGGCAGTTCGCCCAGGTGTGCAACCAGATCGTGCTCAAGCACATGACCCTGTTGGAGAGCACCAACATGGTCACCGACGTGGGTCTGTCCAAGCCGGTTCCCGCGGGCGTGGCGAACGTGGCGGCGGTGAGCGCCGACCCGGTGCGCGCCGCGGCCCAGTTGCCCACGGGAGAGCCGAGCCCTCTCGCCGTCCTCCTCATGTGCCTGGTGGGCGCGGTCGTGACGATCGGCATCCTGCGCCTGCTGCGGCCACGCGGCAACGTCAAGTGAAAGGAGGTGGTGCCCCGGACGACACCACAGCCCCTCCACCGGAGGACTTCCACACCCTCGAACCCGCCCGGCAGGTCGTGACCACTCCTGCGCGGCCCGCCGGGCGGGTCGACCCCCGCCACCGCCTGCGAGTTCTCTCCCGCCACCTCGGAGGTAGACACCAGTGCTCACCCAGGTTCCGCTGCTGATCGCCCAGGCGACCGGCGGCGACCACGACGCCGGAGTGCGCCACGTCGCGCAGATATCGGCGCGCCTGGCCTACGCGACCATGTGCGCCACCCTGTGCTGGGGCGTCCTGATCGCGACCGGCTGGGCCAACAAGGTCTCCGGCAGACAGGGGTTGCGCAACAGCCACATGGTGCTGGCGACCATGGCCCTGACGTTCGGGTCGCTGCACGCGATCGCGTTCACCCTGTTGCAGCTCGACGCCTTCTCGTACTTCCGGGTCCTGGTGCCGTTCGCCGACGGCGGCCTGTTCCGGCACGCGCTCGGCATCGTCGGCCTGGAGCTCATGCTGACCATCGCGATCACCGCGGGGCTGCGCAAGAAGGTCTACTACCGCAAGTGGTTGAGGCTGCACCAGCTCGCCTACCCCGCGGTCGCCCTCACCGTCGTGCACTCCTGGTTCGGCGCCGTCGCGAACGGCAACCTGGCCGTGCTGTGGCTGGCGGGCCTCACCGTCCTGGTGCCGACGGCGACCATGGCCGTCGCCCGCTTCCTGCCGCCGGACTGGCTGGTCAAGCTCGGCATGCTGGAGCCGGAGCCCGGTTTCGAGCCCGAGCCGGACGGCGCGGGCGGCAGCGCGCTGGACATCAGCGTCGACAACGAGCGCTGCCACCGCTACGGCATCTGCCAGGCGGAGGCGCCCGGCCTGTTCCAGCTGGTCGACGACGAGCGGTTGCGCTACGAGCGCAGGCCGCCGCCCGAGCAGTTCGCCCAGGCGCGGGCCGCCGCGCGGGCGTGCCCGATGCGGGCGATCGAGCTGCGGGAGCGTGTCCGGTGAAGAACGAGGAGCGCGTGGTCATCGCGGGCGGCGGGCTGGCCGGCCTGCGCGCGGGCGAGCGGCTGCGGGAGCTGGGCTTCCGCGGCGAGGTCGTGATCGTGAGCGCGGAGCGGCACCTGCCCTACCACCGGCCGGCGCTGTCCAAGGAGGCCGTCAACGGCGAGCTGGTCGCGTCCGACCTGCGGTTGACGATCAGCCGCGAGCTGGACGCGGTGTGGCGGCTGGGCACGGCGGCCACCCACCTGGAGCCGGACCGGCACGTCGTCGGCCTGCCCGGTGGCGAGGAGCTGAAGTACGACGGGCTGGTCATCGCGACCGGCGTGGAGCCGCGCCACCTCGTCGGCGCGCCGCGCCAGGACCCGCGCATCCACGTGCTGCGGACCGTGGACGACGCGATCGCGATCAAGCAGGCGATCAACTCCACGCAGGGGCTGGTCGTGGTCATCGGCGGCGGCCTGATCGGCTGCGAGATGGCGGCCTCGGTGAAGACGATGGGCCGTGACGTGGCCATCGTGAGCCGGTCGTCCACGTTGCTGGGCAACGCGGTCGGCAAGAACATCGCCGACACGGTCACCGAGGCGCACCGGGCGCGCGGTGTCCGGATGGCGATGGGCGTGAAGATCCGGCACTGGGTGCGGCAGGCGGGCGGGGTGGCGATCCACCTCTCCGACGGGCAGGTGTTCTTCGCCGCGGTCGTGGTGATCGCGGTGGGCGCCTCGCCGTCGATCGCCTGGCTGCGCGGGTCGGGTCTGGTGCTGGAGGACGGCGTGCTGTGCGACCCCACGTGCCACGTGGTCGGCGGGACCGACATCGTGGCCGCGGGCGACGTCGCGCGGTGGCCGAACCTCCGGTTCGGAGGCCAACCGCGTCGGGTCGAGCACTGGCTCAACGCGGTGGAGATGGGGCGGGCGGCCGCGGAGAACCTGTTGGCGGGCAGGGCTGATTCGCGGCCGTTCACCCCGGTGCCCCGGTTCTGGACCGAGCAGTACGGGATGCGCATCCAGGGTTCGGGCCTGCCCGCGATGGGCAAGGACACGACGACGTTGGCGGGCTCGCAGAAGGACCACCGGACCATCACCGGGTTCATCAACGACGGCAGGCTGGTCGGGATGGTGGGGCTGGACGCGCCGACGGCGATGATCAAGCTGTCGACCGAGCTGTGGCGGCAGAACCGGGTGACCGCGAGCGGGCCGCAGCGCCGGGGGCCGCAGCACCTGGCCGAGCCGCCGGCGACCGGCGACCGGCGGGTGGGCGCCGAGTCGGTGGGTCCCGGGTTCGCCGACGACCCCCGGTTGCCCGACGACCCCCGGTTCGCCGACGACCCCCGGTTCGCCGGGAGCCCGCCCGCCGGAGCACGGCTGCCGCGTCAGCAGCAGGAGTCCCAGCCGCTGCCCGTCCCGCCCTCGCACGCCCCGGTCGTGCGGTCCCGCGGGCAGGCCCGCGCGCTCGCCCGCACCGGACCGAAGGCCAGACCCCGTTGATCCGTTACCTCGACGCCGTGCCGCCGTAACCCCGGCCGCTGAGCATTCGGTCCCATGGCGAATCGGAGTCGAGTCACCGTGGTCGGCATCCCGGCCCGCGACGAGGCGCGCACGGTCGGCGCGGTGGCCCTGGCCGCCGACGCCGGCCTGGGCCTCGCGTTCCCCGGCGGGACGAACGTCGTGGTCCTGGCCGAGAACGGCAGCACCGACGACACGGTCGGGCAGTTCACCGCCGCACCGCTGCGGGCGCGCAAGGTCGTGGTCAGCTCCGGCGGCGAGGGCACCGGCAAGGGCACGAACGTGTTCGCCGCCATGGACCGGGCGCTCGACCTGGGCGCGGACCGGCTGCTGCTGCTCGACGCGGACGTGCGGTCCGCCGAACCCCGGTGGGTGCCGGCGCTGGCGGACGCGGTGGAGGGCGCGGAGCCGGTGCTGGCCGTGCCCGCGTACCGGCGCGACCGGTTCGAGGCGAACACCACGAACCACCTGGCGGGCCCGCTGCTGGCGGCGGTGTTCGGGGTGCACGTGCAGCAGCCGATCGGCGGCGAGTTCGCGTTCAACCGCGCGTTCCTCGAACTCGCCCGCACCTGGCCGCGCCCGGACAGCGCCTACCTGTACGGGATCGACGTGTGGTTGACCGCGAACGCCCTGCGCGAGCACGTCCGGGTGGTGGAGGTGCCGCTGGGTCGCAAGCTGCACAACTCGCCGTTCCCGAAGATCCTGCGGTTGCCGCAGCAGGTGCTGGACTCGCTGTTCCACGTCGTGCTGCGGACCGGCGGCGTGCGCGCGCCCGGCTTCGCGGCCCCGAAGGCGCGTGCGGCGGTGGACGGCCTCGCCGTGCCGCAGGACCCGGCGGTGGTGGCGAGGGTGTCCGGGTCGGTCGCGCGGTACCTGGACGCGCACGGCGCGGACGTGCGGGCGCTGTTCCCGTCGGCCGGTTCGGCGCCGGCCGCGCCGTGGGGGCTGCGCGTGACCACGGACGACTGGCCGGAGGTGCTGGCGGACGCGGTGGTGGCGGTGGCGGGCGGTCGGTTCGAGGCGGCGCGCGACCACCTGGTCGCGCTGTACGTCAACCGGGTCCTGACCTTCTGGGACGAGATCGACGGGCTGCGCGACGACGAGGTGGACGGCTTGCTCGACCGGCAGGCGGCGAGGACCGTGCAGGCGTTGGCCGGCAGGCGGGTCGACTGGGGCAGCCGATCCGGTCCGGGCGGGTTCGACGTGGGGCACTGGGCGGGCTTCAACGACGTCTCGCCCGAGTGGACCGTCCCCGCGTGACCTCAGTTGTTCACAAACTGTTCTTGATGTGTGAAATATTCAGACATCTGCGACAGATTGACGCAAGTTTACCTCTCCGCCAGGCTCCAGAGCCGTCCCCCAACCCGGTCTGGAGGTCCCTGTGCTCCGACTCGTTTCTTACCTGGCCTCGGTGGCGCTCGTCGCCGTGGTGCTCGTGGCAGGTGGCGGCACGGCGCAAGCCGACGGCTGCTACACGTGGAACCGAACCCTCTCCCAGGGCGCGTCCGGCGAGGACGTGCGGCAGTTGCAGGTCCGGCTGTCCGGCTACCCCGGCTACGGCGCGGTGCTCGGCATCGACGGCCAGTTCGGCCCGGCGACCAGGTCGGCGCTCGTGCGCTTCCAGCAGGCGTACGGCCTGGCGGCGGACGGCGTGGCGGGCAGCGCCACCTACTCGCGGATCTACTCCCTGCAGGACGACGACTGCACGCCGGTCAACTTCTCCTACGCGGAGCTGAACAACTGCAACTCCACCTGGGCCGGGGGCAAGGTCTCGGCGGCGACGGCGAAGTTCAACGCGCTGGTGTCGATGTGGAAGCTGCAGGCGATGCGGCACGCGCTCGGCGACCAGTCGATCCGGGTCACCAGCGGGTTCCGCAGCATCTCGTGCAACAGCGCGGTGGGCGGGGCGTCCGACTCCCGGCACCTGTACGGCGACGGGGTCGACCTCGGGGCGGGGCCGCACTCGCTGTGCCGGATGGCCCAGCAGGCCCGCAACCACGGGTTCAACGGCATCCTCGGCCCGGGCTACCCGGGTCACGGCGACCACACCCACGTCGACCACCGGGGCAGCCGCTTCTGGTCGGCGTCCTCCTGCGGCATCTGAGCAGGACCAGGCAGGAACACGCCTCGGCGACCGCGGGCTCGTCCCTCGACCCGCATCGCGCCACACCCCGGACCCCGACGGTCCACCCCTTCACCCGGCGGGTCCGGTGAAAGCACTGCGGGCCGCAGAACGGGCGTGCACGACCCGTCACGCGGCCCGCAGTGCGCAGTGGGGTTCGCTCAGCCGGGGGGGGCGCGATGGGGCGCAGTCCGACTTGATCGCCGCCGCGCTGCGGCACCCGAACGTCGTCCCGGTCAACGACGCTGACCCGGTCCGGCGACCTGATCGGGCTCGTGGGACCACGTGGCGCCGGAACGGCTGTCCAGCAGGCGGGTCGACGGCCGGGCGGACCAGTACTCGCCGGTCTGCGCGCTGTTCGCGTGCCTGACCGACCGGTTGCCGCACCAGGCCGCCGACCCGGCCGCCAAGGTCGCGCCCACCTGCCGCAACCGCCGCCCGCGCCCTCGGTGTTCAGCCCGCTCGTCACCCCCGCGCTGGACGCCGTCGTGCTGCGCGGCCTGGCGAAGGACCCGGCGCGGTGGCGCTATGGCTCACCCCCCGAGAGCAACTGGTGAGCCGCAGGCGCCGAGCGGCGGGGTGTCCACATCGGACGGACCTCGGCCCGCCGTCCCGCCCCGCGAGCCGCCGGCACGTCGCGGCGGAAGTGTCCGCGACGTGACCACGCCCGCCGCTCCACCCGCGTGAACGCCGCCGCGCCACTACCATGGAGGCGTGATCTTCCTCAGCGTGGTCCTCACCTTGCTCGGGCTGGGCACGCTGCTGTGGCGCGACGACGACCTGGTCGGCCTGCCGCCCGTCGTCGCCGGCTCCGGCCTGCTCGTGCTCGGTGTCGCGGCCGGTGTGCTGTGGGCCGTGCGCAGGCGTCGGCGCTGGGAGCGCAACGGCGAGCCGCGCCCGGTCGGCAACGTCCTCCAGCGGGCCAAGGCGCTGCCCCGGTTGCTGCGCGAGCGCAAGGCGTACGGCCTGCCCACCACGACGCTGGCCACGTGGGGCTTCGCCGTGCTCTACCTCGTCTCGCCGGTCGACCTGCTGCCCGAGCTGCTGCCGGTCATCGGCGTGACCGACGACGCGGGCGTCGCGGTGTGGCTGCTCACCAGCGTGTCCACCGTCGCCGGCCAGTACCTGCGGTGGGAGCGCGAACGCTCCGGGCAGCGCCCCCGCGAGCTCTAGCGGCGCTCCCCGCGCCGCCGGTCGAGGCCGCGCCGGACCAGCTTGGTGACCGGCATCTCGACCAACCGGTGGAAGACCTCGACGGCGAGGGCCATCGCCAGCAGCGCGCCGATCGCCGCGAGCGGCGTGCCGACCAGGGGCTGGAGCAGGGCCATCACGCCGAACGTCACCGGCATGTGCAGCAGGTAGACCGAGTAGGTGCGCTTGCCGACGACCTTGACCCAGCGGGCGGTGGCGATCCGGCCGTTGGCGCCCATGCACAGGATGACGATCAGGATGTCGATCAGCAGCGCGTTCTCGTAGCCGCCGCCCTGCAACATCGACGCCGACACCAGCTCGGCCCGGGTGAAGAGCATGAAGTGCGCCGCACCGAGCAGCAGCCCGACGCCCAGCCGGATCTTGCCGAGCCACACCAGCGAGATGACGTGGCCGATGAAGACGATCGGCAGGAACGCGACGATCGTGCGCGTCGGCACGGCCACGCCCTCCGGCACCAGCGACATCGTGATCGAGATCGCCGCCGCCGCGACCGCGGGCGGCAGCCACGGCCGGCGGCGCAGCAGCGGGATCGTCAGCGCGATGAACAGGTAGAACGACAGCTGGACGAGCAGCGACCAGGTGATCGGCAGGATCGAGTGGTGGCCCCGCATGAGGTACGTGCCGAACCAGAGGTCCGCGAGCAGGTTGTCCAGCGTCCCGTGCGACTTCGCGGCCATCGACGGCGCCAGGCCCGCCACCACGAACGCGAAGCTGATCGGCAGCGCCGCCCACATCGGGGGGATCACCCGGGCGACCCGCCTGGTCAGGAACTCGACCGGCCGCTCGCGGAAGGACACGCCGGTCACCACGATGCCGGAGATCAGCAACAGCAGCGCCACCCCGACGAAGCTCAGCTCCGAGCGCAGGTGCAGCGTGTCGGTGGCCGCGTTGACGGCGTCGCCGATCGGGAACCAGTTCCTGCCGCCGTGGATCCACGCGGCCACGTGGTGGTAGACGATCGTCGCCGACGCGAGGACGCGCAGCAGGTCGAGGCCGTGCAGCCGGCCGCCGCCTGGTCGCGTCGGGGTGGCCGCGGGGCGTTCCTGGACGGTGGTCACGGCGACACCTCACCGGCGCGGTCGAATCGGCGGGTCAGCTCGGCGACCAGCGCGAGCGCGCCGAGGCCGAGCAGGAAGCCGACGGGGAACGGGAGGCCGAGGCCGAGCACGGCCCAGCCGAGGGTGCCCGTGAGGACGAGCAGCCACCTGGCGCGACCCGCCAACCACCGCACCGCTCGGGTGGTCGTGCGGGCTCGCGTGGTGATCACGTAGAACAGGACCGCGTAGAGGGCGGTGAGCGGATACCACCACTCGGCCACCCCGGGGTGCACGTGCTCGGTCCACGCCAGCAGGCCCCACACGCCGAAGCCGAAGAGCGCGACCGCCCAGCCGGGCAGCCTGCCGATCACCTGGCCGAGCACGGCGAGGGGGAACAGCACGAGCGGCATGGCGAAGTCCGCCGACACCCCGCCGGCCAGGAGCAGCCCGGCCACGACGAGGAGCTGGCCGAGCGGCACCAGCCAGGCGTTCGTCCGGACGGCGAGCGCGCCGGTCAGCCAGATCACGAGTTCGATGCCGAGCACCAGGGCCATCGGCTGGACCAGGACCTCGACGTCGAGCAGGAGGAGGACGGCGGTGAGCAGGGCCGCGACGGCGACCGGCACCGCGATGCGCACGAGCCTGCGCACGTCATCACGCCACCCGACCGACCTCACCCCGGCCTCCCGCTCCGAGCCGGACTCGCCCGCTTCCTCCGAGCCGGACTCGGCAGCTCGACCCGAGCCGAACTCAGCAGCCTGGCCCGAACCGGGCTCGCCCTCTTGCTCCGAGCCCAGCCCAGCAGCCTGACCCGAGCCCGGCTCGACCGCCCGACCCGAACCGGACTCGACCCCCTGACCCGAACTGGGCTCGACCGCTCGACCCGAGCCGACCGGGCCCGGCCCGCCGGCCATCGCCGGACTCGGCGTCCGCGAGCCCACGCCCCGCCGAGCCGACACCGCCGCGTGACCGCTCGCCAGGAGCAGCAGCATCATCCCGAGCACGCCGAAGTCCTCGCCGATGCCGAGCGGCCGGTTCAGCCACTCCCGCGCCTCGTCGAACACCACGAACCGCTCACCGTGCCGGTCGAGCCACAGGCCGCCGAGGTAGCTGTGGACGACCAGGCAGATCCCGGTCGCGCGGGCGATGGCGGTGGGCATCGGGCGCTCCCCCGTCATGACGTGACCGGCAGGTCGCGGAGCTGCGCGGCCAGCAGCTCGTGGAAGGCCGCCTCGGCGGCGTCGCCGTCCGGGCCGAACGCCTCGACCCGGACCACGCCCCGACCGCTGACGTAGTGGCCGCGGTAGGTGACGGGCCCCTCCTCCGGCGCGAACGCCAGCGCCACGACACCCTCCTGCGCGGGAACAGCCTGGTAGCCGACCTCCTCGTACAGCGAGACGATGTCGTCCAGCAGGCCGGTCGGGTCCTCCGCCTGGAACACGGTGAACAGCCAGGCGCCGCGCACCAGCTCGCCCTCGGTGGACACCAGAGCGGCGATCTGCTTCGTCACCGGCTCGACCACGTCCAGGTCGACCCGGCCGAGCACGCCCGCCTCCTCGATCACCGACGGCGGGCCGGACAGCCGCACGGACAGCGTGCCGACCGGCTCGACCAGCTCGTAGGACGGCTCGGCGGCCCAGGGCAGCCGGGGGTCACCGGCGACGGTGGCCGCGCGCGGCCGGTTCGGGTCACCCCCGTCGCCACCGTGCGCCCAGGCCGCGACCGTGAGCGCGACGAGCACGAGGACAGTGCTCACCGCACCTGCGTTGCGCAGCATCGAGCCCCCCGGACACACGGATTCGGCGCATGCCCCCTAGCGCCACGGTGACTGATTTTCACACAATGCGAGGTTCCGCCGGACCGTAATGGGTTGTGCGGCTCATCTCGTGACGCGCGGCTGCCCGATCGGGACCGAGGGTCACCTGCTCCCGGGGTGCGGCAGGTCGCGGACGCCGACCAGCAGGGTCGTGACCGCCGCCATGATCCGCGCGGTCGCCTCGTCCAGCACGGCCTTGGTCGGCTCCAACCCGTACAGGTCGGACAGGTCGACCTCGGAGCCCGCCACCACGGTCACCTTCCGCCACGGCCGGGGCACGAACTTGCCCGGCGGCAGCAGCTCCCTGGTCCCCCACTGCGCCACCGGCACCACGGGCGTCCGGGACGTCAGCGCCAGCCGCGCGACCCCGTTCTTGCCGCGCATGGGCCAACCTTCGGGGTCGTTGGTGAACGTGCCTTCGGGGTAGACGATCACGCACTCCCCGGCGTCCAGTGACGAGCGCGCGCTGTCCAGCGCCGATCCGCCGCGCACGCTGCTGCGGTCCACCGGGATGTGCCGACCCGACGACATCACCCACCCGAGCACCGGCGCCTTCCACAGGCTCGCCTTGGCCAGGTACCGGGGCACCCGGCCGGAGGCGAGCGCGAACGCCGTCAGCGTCACCGGGTCGGCGAACGACAGGTGGTTGGACGCCAGCAGCACCGCGCCCTCGCGCGGGATGTTCGGCCGCCCCGCCATCCTCATCCGGACGAACAGCACGACCAGCGGCCACAGCAGGTCGATGGCCACCGAGTACCAGAAACCGCGGCCCCGGCGGGGCAGGCGGGCCGTCAGCGCGACCATCTGGGGAAACGTCACGACAGGATCTTCGGCCATGCCCACCGGCCCGCTCGCGGCGACCCACCCGTCGTGGTTTCGCGACCCACCGCACCACGTCGCCCCGGTCTGATCGAGTTCGACTAATCTCCTCCCCCGTGGCAGGGCTCACCCCACCGCGGGCCGCGGTGAACCGGATCAACGTGCTCCTCGTCGAAGACGACGAGGGCGACGCCGTGCTGGTCGAAGCCCTGTTGGACGAAGTGGAAGCGGACGTCGCCCTGCACCGGGCGCGCACGTTGCGGGAAGCCGAGGGCCTGGTGTCGAAGGCCGACTGCGTGCTGCTCGACCTGGGCCTGCCGGACACGACCGGCCTGGAGGGCCTGCGGCGGCTGCTCGCCAACCCGGCCCCGGTCGCGATCATCGTGCTGACCGGCCTGAACGACGAGCACCAGGGCACCCAGGCGGTGGCGGCGGGCGCGGAGGACTACCTGGTCAAGGGCCAGGTGGACGGTGTGAGCCTGGCCCGCAGCATCCGGTACGCGGTCGGCCGCAAGCTCGCCGAGGAGACGCAGCGCCAACTGCGCGACGAGCAGCTGCTGGCGTCCGAGAAGACCCGCCTGGAACGCGGCCTGCTGCCGTCGCCGATCATGCACGGCGAGGACATCGGCTGGCAGGTCCGCTACCGCCCGGGCGGCAGCCGGATGCTGCTCGGCGGCGACTTCTACGACGTGGTGCGCACCTCGGACGGCACGCTCCAGGTGCTGATCGGCGACGTGTGCGGCCACGGCCCGGACGAGGCCGCGATCGGCGTGTTCCTGCGCATCGCCTGGCGGGCGCTGGTGCTGGCCGACCAGGAGCCGTCGCGCGTGCTGCGCACGTTGCACGAGATCCTGGAGCACGAGCGCCACCAGCCGGGCCTGTTCACCACGGCGTGCATGGTGACGATCTCGCCGGACCGGCGCTGGGCGCGGGTCTACCTGGCCGGGCACCCCGAGCCGATGCTTCTGGTCGGCGACCGCGTGGTGGAGCTGCCCCGCGACCGGGCCGGGTTGCCGCTCGGAGTGCTGCCGGACAGCACGTGGAGCGGGATGGACGTGCCGCTGCCACCCGGTTGGGCGATGTTGCTCTACACCGACGGCCTGGTCGAGGGCCGGGTCCGCGGTGACAGCGAGCGGTTGGGCTCGGAGCGGTTGATCGAGCTGATCGGCGGGATCACCGCGGCGCGACCGGACTGGGCGCGCACGCCGGCGACCCTGCTGGACAACCTGATCAGCAGGGTGAAGGAACTCAACGGCGGGGAGCTGGACGACGACATGGCCGTGCTGCTGATCTCGGAAACGGACTGATGGACTACCGCACCCGCTGGCCCGCGAGCAGGTTGCTGGTCGCCGCCGTCACCCTGCTGTTCATCGTGTGCGGGGCCACCGTCGGCAGCCTGGGCGTGTCCATGGCCAACCTGACGAGCGCCCGCTGGACGCTGCTCGACCAGATCCTGCCCGCGCGCAACCTGGTCCGCGACGTGGACACCGCGCTGATCAACCAGGAAACCGGTGTGCGCGGGTACCTGCTCACCGTCAACGAGGACTTCCTCCGCCCCTACCCGAACGGCCAGCAGGCCGAGCGCCAGGCCGAGGACGCCGCCCGTGACCTGCTCGGCGAGGTGCGGCCGGACCTGGTCCGCGGCCTGGAAGAGCTGGGCCGGCTGTCGCAGGAGTGGCGGACCAGCTACGCCGAGCCGCTGATCCAGCGGGTGCGGCAGGCCGGCGCGTCGCAGACGACGCTGGCCGAGGCCGCGCGCGGCAAGCTGCTGTTCGACCGGGTCCGCGACGCCGCCGACGAGCTCGGCGACGAGCTCGACCGGGCCGCCGAGGACGCGCGGCGCAACTTGGACGAAGTGGCCAGGCAGCAGTTGTGGCTGCTCTACGGGCTCGGGCTGCTGCTGGTGCTGATCATCGCCGGGGTGGCGGTGGTGCTGTACCGCATCCTGATCGCGCCGCTGAGCGGGCTGGCCGGCGACGTGCGGCAGGTCTCGTCGGGCGACTACGCGCACGCGGTCGAGGCGGGCGGGCCCCGCGAGACGGTGATGCTGGGCCAGGACGTCGAGGCGATGCGGGTGCGCATCCTCTCCGACCTGGAGGAGCTGCGGCGGTCGAACGCGGAGCTGGAGCAGTTCGCCTACGTCGCCTCGCACGACCTGCAGGAGCCGCTGCGGAAGGTGGCGAGCTTCTGCCAGCTGCTGGAACGGCGCTACTCCGGGCAGCTGGACGACCGCGGCGAGCAGTACCTGCGGTTCGCCGTCGACGGCGCGAAGCGGATGCAGGTGCTGATCAACGACCTGCTGGCGTTCTCCCGGGTGGGCCGGCTCAGCCGCGAGCAGACGCTGGTGGACTGCGACGAGCTGGTCGCGCAGGTGCTGGACAACTACTCCGAGGTCGTCGAGCGGACCGGCGCCACCGTCGACGTCGCGGACCTGCCGACGGTGCGCGGCGAGGAGTCGCTGCTCGGCGGCGTGTTCGGCAACCTCATCAGCAACGCGTTGAAGTTCCACGGCGAGGACCCGCCGCACGTGCGGGTGGACGTGGAGCGGACGGGGGAATTCTGGACGTTCACGGTCGCCGACAACGGCATCGGCATCGACGCCGAGTACGCTGAACGCATCTTCGTGATCTTCCAGCGCCTGCACCACAAGGACGACTACCCCGGCACCGGCATCGGGCTGGCGATGTGTCGGAAGATCATCGAGTACCACGGTGGCACGATCTGGCTCGACACCAGTGTCGACACCGGCACCACCTTCAAGTTCACGCTGCCGGCTGTAGAGGACGACGAGCAATGAGCAACCCGCTGAACGTGATCGACGTCCTGCTGGTGGAGGACGACCCCGGCGACGCCCTGATGACGCAGGAGGCGTTCGAGCACCACAAGATCCGCAACCTGCTGCACGTGGTGCGCGACGGCGTCGAGGCGCTGGAGTTCCTGCGCAGGCAGGGCCCGTACGAGGACGCCCCGCGCCCCGGGCTGATCCTGCTGGACCTGAACCTGCCGAAGATGGACGGCCGCGAGGTGCTGGCCGAGATCAAGGCCGACGAGACGCTGCGGCCCATCCCGGTGGTCGTGCTGACCACGTCGGAGGCGGAGGAGGACATCCTGCGCAGCTACAACCTGCACGCCAACGCCTACGTCACCAAGCCGGTCGACTTCGACCGGTTCATCGAGGTCGTCCGGCAGATCGACGACTTCTTCGTGACCGTGGTGAAGCTGCCCCGCTAGCCGCACCGTGGGAGTGGTCACGTCGGCGGACGGCACGACGATCGGGTTCTCGCGGACCGGCGAGGGCCCGGCGGTGGTCCTGGTGGACGCCGCGTGCTGCTTCCGCGCCGCCGGTCCGATGCCCGCGGTCGCCGCGGCGTTGACCGGCTACACCGCGTACACCTACGACCGGCGTGGCCGGGGTGAGAGCACGGATCGCGGACCGTACGCGATCGACCGCGAGGTGGAGGACCTGGCCGCGGTCGTGGCCGCGGCGGGCGGCTCGGCGTTCGCCTACGGGTTCTCCTCCGGGGCGGTGCTCGTCCTGCACGCGGCGGCGGCCGGAGTGCCGATCACCGCGCCGGCACTGCTGGAGCCGCCGCTGTCGTTCGAGGAGCCGACCGGGCCGGACGTGCGGGACGAGATCAACGCGCTGGTCGCGGCCGGTCGGCGGGGTGACGCGGTGATCCGCTTCCAGGTCGCGTGCGGCATCCCGGAGGAGTTCACCGCCGAGCTGCCGCGGTCACCCGGCTGGCCCGCTCTGGAGGCGCTGGCCCACACCACCGCCTACGACCTGACCATCACCGGCACGCCGCCGGACCTGGCCTCGATCGACGCGCCGACGCTCGTGCTGGACAGCGGCGGCAGCGACGAGCGCCTGCGCGGCTGGGCCGACGGGGTCGCCGAGCGGCTGCCGAACGCCCGGCGGCGGACCGTGCCCGGCGGGTGGCACGGCGTCGAGCCGGACGTCCTCGCCGCCGCGCTGGCCGAGCACTTCAGCTGACCGCGTACCGCACCACGCCGTCGTCCGCCCCGGCGCTGAGCAGCCCCCGGTGGACCAGCACGTCCAGGTGCGCGGCCGTCTCGCCGGTGGCCAGCACCTGGTTGAACAGGTCCAGCCCGTCGAACGCCCGGCCGCGCCGGGTCCAGCCGAGCTTGCGGGCCGTCTCGAAGGCGGTGCCGGTGCCCGACCGGACGGCCTCCAGCGTGGCCGCGAGGCGGTCCTCGTGGTGGGCCAGCAGCTCGTCCACCCTGGCGTGGCTGGACTCGGTGACGGGGCCGTGCGCGGGCAGCAGGCGCAGGTCCGGGTGCTCGCGGACGAGGCGCAGCGAGTCGAGGTAGTCGCCGAGCGGCAGCGCCGGGCGGGCCGGTTCGAAGCCGATCGACGGGGTGATGTGCGGCAGCACGTGGTCACCGGCGAACAGCAGCGACGACTCGGTGTCGATGAACACGACGTGGCCGCGGGTGTGGCCGGGGGTGGGCAGGACGCGCAGCACGCGCTTCGCCAGGCCCAGGTCGCTCTCGCGCAGCCACTCGTCGGGCTCCTCGTAGTCGCGCAGCTCGTCCTCGCCGACCGACGAGACCACGGCGCGCCACTTCTCGGCCAGGTGCGGCGCGCCCCACGTGACGAGGTCGCGGTGGCCGTCGCGGCTGCGGCCGACGACCTTGGCCAGCGACGGCTGCTCGCCCGCGCCCAGCGCGATCCTGGTGCCGAACCGGCGGCGCAGGGCGACGGCCATCGTGTAGTGGTCGCGGTGGACGTGGGTGACCAGGAAGCGGTGGACGTCCTCGAAGCCGTGCCCGAGGGCGCCCAGCGCCGATTCCAGCGCCGCCTCCCCCGCTTCGAGGGCCCAGCCGGAGTCGATCAGGACGACGCCGTCGCCGTCGTCGACCGCGTACACGTTGACGGTGTGCAGACCGTCGTTCGGCAGGGGCAGCGGGATTCTGTGCACACCCGGCGCGACTTCGAAGACTCCGGGCTCGGTCCACTCCATGCCCGGATACTACTCGCCGGTAACCTCGGCCGGCTCCGGGTGCTTGTCGAGGTAGCCGCGCACGAACGGGCACTGCGGCACCACGGCGAGGCCCTTGGCGCGGACGTCCTCCAGCGCGTGCCGGACCAGGGCGCTGCCCAGGCCCTTGCCCTCGACGGCGACCTCGGTGTGGGTGAACGTGACGACGCCGTCCGCCAGCACGTACTCGGCGAAGCCGCCCAGCTCGCCGTCGAGGCTGACCTCGTAGCGGGACCGCTCGGGGTGGTCGGACACGGACACGTCGGTCACGGGCGCTCCTGGTGCTCGGGGTGGGCTGCGAGGGCTTGCCGAGTGCCACCGTAGTCGCGGCGTGCAAGATTGTGTGATGGACGTGTACCTGCTGATCCTGGGCGACCACCTGCCCAACCCGTGCACCGGGGAGGCCGTCACCGAGTGCGACCGGTTGCGGGTGATCGTGGAGCAGGCCGTCGTGGCGGAGGAGGCCGGTTTCACCGGGGTGGCGATCGGCGAGCACCACTTCACCCGGTACATCGTGTCGGCGCCGGAGTTGCTGCTGGCCACGATCGCGGCGCGCACGTCGACGCTGCGGCTGTCCACCGGGGTGACGCTGCTGGCGCACCACGACCCGGTGCGGGTGGCGGAGGAGCTGGCCACGCTGGACGTGCTGTCGCGGGGGCGGGCGGAGTTGACCGTGGCGCGGGGCGTGTCGCAGCGGACCGACGTGGCGTTCGGGGTGCAGGACGACCTGCGGGCGCGGTTCGAGGAGAACCTGCGGCTGCTGCTGCGGCTGCTGGAGGAGCGGCACGTGACGTGGAAGGGCCGTTACCGCAGCCCGCTGGTGGACGTGACGACCACGCCGCGCCCGGTCCAGCAGCCCCGGCCGGCGGTGTGGATGGGCAGCGGGTCGGCGGTGTCGGCGGACCTGGCGGTGGAGCTGGGCCTGCCGCTGATGCTGCCCAGCACGTTGCGCGACCCGAGCACCCACCGCCCGGTGGTGGAGCGCTACCGGGCCGCGATGGGCGGGCGCGGGCGGGTGGCGCTGCCGAGCCACGTGTTCGTCGCGCCGACGGCGGCGGAGGCGCGGGTGCGGTGGCGCCCGCACCTGGCCGCGTACGCGGAGTTCGCCGACACCTGGCGCGGTGACGGCGACGTGGACGTGGACGCGCTGATGGAGGGCGCGGCGGTGTGCGGTGATCCGGCGGAGGTGACCGGGCGGCTGAACCGGCTGACCGAGCTGCTGCGCCTGGACGCCCACCTGGTCATGGTCGACATCGGCGGCCTGCCGCACCAGTCGGTGCTCGACGCCATCCGCCTGTTCGGCCGCGAGGTCCTGCCCAACCTGACCCCGGGCCTTGCCGCGCGGGCGTCCTGAGCGTTGAACTCGGGGGTCCTGAACGTAGGACACGGTGGTCGGGAACGTAGGACTCGCGGGTCTGGGGTGGTCCCGCGCCCGGAGGTGCGGGACCACCCACGCGTCACCCGACGGCGCGGGCCAGGGACAGGGCGAAACGGCCCTCGGGGTCGGTCCACCAGTGGTCCAGGGAGAAGCCCGCGGCGGTCAGCTCACGGGCCACCCCCTCGCGCCGGAACTTCGCGGACACCTCCGTGCGCAGTTCCTCGCCCTCGGCGAACTCGACGTCCAGGCCGAGGGCGGGCACGTGCGCCTTCACCGGGCGCAGCGCACGCAGCCGCATCTCGATCCACTCCTCCTCGGCGTTCCACAGGGCCACGTGCTCGAAGTCGTCCGGGTCGAAGTCCGCGCCCAGCTCCCGGTTCACCACCCGCAGCACGTTGCGGTTGAACTCGGCCGTCACGCCCTGCGCGTCGTCGTACGCGCGGACCAGCACGTCCGGGTCCTTGACCAGGTCCGTGCCGAGCAGCAACCACTCCCCCTCGTCCAGCACCTCGCGCACCGAGGCGAAGAACTTGTCCCGCTCCTCCGGGATCAGGTTGCCGATCGTCCCGCCCAGGAACGCCACCACCCGCGGTGGCGCGCCCGGCAGCAGGCCCAGGTGCTCGGTGAAGTCGCCGACCACCCCGCGCACCCCCAGGCCGGGGTACGCGGCCGTGATCGCCTTCGCCGCCTCGGCCAACGCCGACGGCGACACGTCCAGCGGCACGAACTCCCGCAGCGTGCCGTGCTCGCGCAACGCGCTGAGCAGCAGCCGGGTCTTCTCCGACGAACCGGAGCCCAGCTCGACCAGCGAGCGCGCGCCCGTCAACGCGGCGACCTCCGCGGCCCGCGCCACCAGGATCTCCCGCTCGGCCCTGGTCGGGTAGTACTCGGGCAGCCGGGTGATCTCCTCGAACAGCTCGCTGCCGACCGCGTCGTAGAACCACTTCGGCGACACCCACTTCGACCGCGCGGTGAGCCCCGCCCTCGCCTCGGCGCGCAGCGCGACCGCCGCGTCCTCGGGGGTCAGGTGCACGTCCAGCACAGGCTCGGTCATCCTCGTCCAATCGGTTGAACGTCCACAGCGGACACGTCAGCCGCGACGACGTGCCCGTCGGGCACCTCCCGCCAGCGCGGGTCGTCGTCCAGCGGCTCGGAGGCCAACGTCACCGCGCCGTCGCCGGCGCGGACCCACAGCGAGTGGGACCACGTCGTGCCGGCCAGCACGGTTCCGTCGGTGAGCAACAGGTTCAGCCGCGAGCCGGGCGCGGCGGCGCCCACTTCGGACACGACGGACGCCAGCGCGGCGGCCGGCGCGACCCCGGCGGCGAGCCGGGACCGCACCAGCGCCCACAGCAGCGCCGCGTCGGTCGGCGCGTCCAGCGTCAGCAGCGCGGTCACCGGCAGCGTCCCGGCCAGGTCCGCGACGGACCACGGCCAGTCGGAGACCCGGCCGTTGTGGCTGAACAGCCACTGCCCGTCGGTGAACGGCGCGCAGGCGGTGTCCACGACCGGCATGCCGACCGTGGCCGACCGGACCGCGGCCAGCACCGCGCCGGACCGGGTGACCCGGCTCAGCGCGAGCAGGTTCTCGTCGGACCAGATGGTGCCCGTGCGGCGGTAGCGCAACGCCGGACCGCCCGGCTCGGGGTACCACCCCACGCCGTAGCCGTCGACGTTGACCGTGCCCCCGCCGCGCATGTCCCGCGGCGCGTAGGACTGCCGGACCAGCGAGTTCGGCGGGTCGTGCACGAGCGCGGAAACGGGCACGGCGGGGCCCAGGTAACCCAGGTGGCGGCACATGTCAGACCAACTCGTCCCGCGAGGCGTCCCGCGCGCAGCGGAAGCCGGCGAAGATCTGCCGCCGGATCGGGTAGTCCCAGTTCCGGAAGGTCGAGCGCACCGCCGCCTGGTCGCTGCCGAACGACCCGCCGCGCAGCACCTTGTAGTCCGGGCCGAAGAAGACCTGCGAGTACTCCGCGTACGGGAACACCTCGAACCCGGTGTAGCCGCGGAAGTCCGAGCTGGTCCACTCCCACACGTCGCCGATGAGCTGGTGCACGCCCAGCGCGGACGCGCCCGCCGGGTACGCGCCGACCGGCGCGGGCTCCAGGTGCCGCTGGTCGAGGTTCGCGTGCGCCTCGGTCGGATCCTCGTCGCCCCACGGGTAGCGGCGGGACCGGCCGGTCGCCGGGTCGAACCGGGCCGCCTTCTCCCACTCCACCTCGGTGGGCAGCCGCTTGCCCGCCCACCTCGCGTACGCCTCGGCCTCGTGGTGGCAGACGTGCACCACCGGCTGGTCCGGGTCGATCGGCCGCGTGCGGCCGAACGCGGTGCGGTGCCACTGGTCGCCGACGCGCTCCCAGAACCGGGGCGCGACCAGCGACGCCTTCCGCACGTGCGCCCACCCGGCCTCGCTCCACCACCGCGGGTCGCGGTAGCCGCCGTCGGCGATGAACGCCTCGTACGCGCCGTTGGTGACCGGGGTGGTGTCGATGAAGAACGGGTCGGTGACGACCTGGTGCGCGGGCCGCTCGTTGTCCAGCGCCCACGCCTCGGTCGACGTGCCCATGGTGAACGGCCCGCCGGGCACCAGCACCTCGGCCGGCCCCACCGGACCGCCGCGCGGTGGCGGCGGCGCGTCCAGCACCGGTTCGCCGACGCGCAGCTGGTGGGTGGCCAGCATGGTCTCGTCGTGCTGCTGCTCGTGCTGCACGATCATGCCGAACGCGAACCCGCCGTCGATCAGCCGGTGGCCCTCCAGCGGGGTGCGCTCCAGCACGTCGAACACCTTGTTCCGCACCTCGCCGACGTACCGCCTGGCCTCGGCGGGCCCGAGCAGCGGCAGTTCCGGCCGGACCGACCGGGCGTGCTTGAACGCGTCGTACAGCTCGTCGATGTCCGCGCGGACCGGCTCGCGGCCGCCCACGTCGCGGACCAGCCACAGCTCTTCCTGGTTGCCGATGTGCGCGAAGTCCCACACCAGCGGCGACATCAGCTTGGAGTGCTGGCGGACGAGGTCGTGGTCGTCCACCGCGTCGGTGAGCAGCCTGCTGCGGTCGCGGGCCCTGGTGAGCTGGGCGGCGATCCGGTCGCGAACGCGGTCGATGTGGGACTGGTCGGTGCTGGTCATGAACGGCCCCCTCCGGTCTTCTCAGCGAGCGTGCGGTGCAGTTCTTCGGCGATGGCGTCGGTCTGGTCGACCGACAGGTCGGTGTTCGACAGCGAGGCGCAGCCGAGGTCGACCACGTCGCGGGCCGCGCGGGCCAGCACGGGGTCGTCCAGGCCGTAGCGCGCCGCGGCGAGCCAGCGGTTCGCCGCGCCCTCGGTGGCCGCGAGCACCCCGTCCACCGCCTCCGACGTGCCGAACAGCGCGGCCATCAGCACCACCGGCGGCAGCCACCGGCCGTGCGGCGGCGTGTCGAGGTAGCGCACCTCCAGGTACCCGCGCGGCCGGACCGGCGGGAACTGGAGGGTGAGGTGGTAGTCCAGGTCGTCCGCCGTCGCCGGCTGGTCGAGGGCGCCCCCGATCCAGTCGGAGAACGTCAGCGGGCGCGGCGGCACCCAGTCCGGCCCCGGTCGGCGCACCGCGATGACCGGCGCGTCGAGCACCCTCTTGGCCCAGGCGTCGGCCGGGCGCTCGCACACCGCCGCCGGTCGGGTGCGCACCGGGTCGGTGCCGTAGAGGGCGCGCATCCTGGCGCTGGCCCAGTCGGTGCGGCGGCCGTTGACGCCCGGCGAGTTGGCGAACAGGGCGGTGAGGACCGGACCGAGGGCGTGCACCGCGGCCCAGCGCCTGGGCAGGTCGTCGGCCAGGCCGAAGTCCAGGCAGACCTGCAGGCCCGCGGTGCTGCACATCATCGTGATGCCCTCGGGCCCGAGGGGGGCGAAGGCGTGTTCCATGGCCGCGTAGCGAGGGACCTGGAGCATCCGGCGCGGCGGGCGGAACGGGTCCGCGCCGTGCTGACCGAGCCGGAGGCCGGCCGGTTCGAGCAGGTGCTGGAGGTGGTCGATGTCCGCCGCGACGGTCTTGAGCAGTTCTGTCAAGGATTCACGTGGCGGGGTGGAGATCTCGACCTGTCCGCCCGGTTCCACGGTCAGCGGGGTGCCGGAGGGCAGCGGCCGCTGAGGGCTGTCGGGCACGAGGGTCGGTGGCGCGTGCTTGCCGAGCGCGGTCGCGAGGGTTCTCGCGTCGAGCGGTCGGGTGGGGTCTTCGACGTGGTGGACGGTCCATTCCAGTTCGACTCCGAGCAGCCTCGGAGGTCCGTGCTTGAAGCAGACCGACGCCACGTAGGCCTCGGCCTCGGCTCTGTCCCGGAAAACCGCCGGGGCGGGCCCCGGAGCCGGGGCACTACGAACAGCTGTCACTTGGCGCACTCCCCGTGATCATTCGGCGTCCGTTCGACGCTACACGGGGGTACCGACACTCGCAGCCACTCGAAACCCTTACGGATCAACGACATGCCGGTGACCGGTGGCGGTCCGCGCGGCCGGTCGGGTGGCGCCGGTCGACGGTCCGGCCGTCGGTCGGCTGCTCCGAACGGACGACCTGCCGTGTCCGGGTGGAGCACCCCACCGCCCCCGGTGAACAGCCCGTGGCCGCCGGGTGACGACCTCGTCGCGACCGGCCGCTCAGCGCCGCGGGTACCGGACGTCGACGTGCAGGACGCGGTCGTTGCCGACCACCTCGTCCAGGTCGGCGGTCGTCGTCAGCCAGATGTCGCCCGCGTGGTCGAGCGCGACCGTGCGCAGCCGGCCGTAGGCGCCCTGGAAGTAGACCCACGGGTCGACCAGGTCGCCGGCGTGGTCGATGCGCATCCGGTGGACCCGCTGCCCGACCGTGGTCGCCACGAACACGTGGTCGTTGATGATGACCAGGCCGCTGGGCCCGCCGGACGTCGTCGCCCACGTCCTCTTCGGCGGCACGCTGTCCTCGCAGTAGCCCTGAGTGCCCTCGCAGCCGGGCCAGCCGTAGTTGCCGCCGCGCTCGATGAGGTTGATCTCGTCCAGCGAGTTGTTGCCGAACTCCGTCGCCCAGAGCCTGCCCCGGGAGTCGAACGCCATCCCCTGGACGTTGCGGTGCCCGTAGCTCCAGATCGCCTTGCCGGGGAACGGGTTGTCCGGCGGGACCGAGCCGTCCGGGTGGATGCGCAGGATCTTGCCCGCGTTGGTGTCCAGGTTCTGCCCGTAGCTGCCGTTCTGCGCGTCGCCGGTGGAGACGAACAGGTACCGGCCGTCCGGGCTGAACCGCAGCCCGCCGCCGTTGTGGTAGCGGTTCCTGGGCACGCCCACGAAGATCGGGGTCCAGTCGGACAGGGAGTCGTCGACCAGCGTGACCCGCACGACCTGGTTGCCGCCCGCCGCCGTGTGGTAGACGAACAGGTGCCGGTCGACGGCGAACCGCGGTGACACCGCGAGGCCGAGGACACCGCCCTCGCCGCCGGTCGACTCCGCCCCCGGCACCCGCCCGAGGTCGGTCCGCGCACCGCCCGGGGTCAACCGGTACAGCGCGAACGTCTCCCGCTCGGACACCACCGCCGTGCCGTCGGGCAGGAACGCCACGCCCCACGGCACGTCCGTGCCGTCGCGCAACGTCGTCACCCGGCCGAGGACCGGCACCCCCGGCGCCGCGGCGGAGGCCGCCGGCGACGGGTCGGCGGACGCGGTCGGGGGCGCGATCGGGGGCGCGGCGTCGGTGCGCATGACGACGTTCTCGCCGGCCTGCGAGACGTTGGACGCGGCGTCGCGCGCGAGCACCGTCCAGTCGTACCTGGTGCCGGGCGCGAGGCCGGTGACGGTGGCGGCCAGGTCCGCGCCGGGCACGGACGCCATGAGCTGCCCGTGCTGGTAGATGTCGTACCCGACCACCCCGACGTCGTCCTCGGCCGCCGACCACGCCAGGGACGCGCTGGTCGCCGACTTTCCGGTGACCCGCAGGTCGGTCGGCGAGGTCGGCGGCGCGGTGTCCGCGCCGTGCCCGAGCGCCGAGGCGGGCACGACGAGCAGCGACAGCACCGTCGCGGTGGCGACCGCGAGCCGTCGGCGTGCGTCGCGCGCCATCACCGGCTCCGGTGGGACGCGGCCCAGCGGCGGAACTCGGCGCGCGAGGACGGCACGTCCAGCGCGATCCGGTCCAGCAGCTCCACCCGGCGGCGGCCGGCGGGCAGCGCGAACGACGAGCGCAGCGCGCCGACGTGGCCGGCCGAGAACGGCACCAGCCGGACCGGCGCCCCCTCGGGGTCGGCGAGCGCGTCCAGCTGGTCGGCCATCACCGCCCCGTCGCCGACCCGCGCGTGCAGCGCGGCCTCGTGCAGGAAGAACCGCGCGGCCTCGATGCCGTCGTGCGCGCCGTCGACGCCGAGCGCGAGGGCGTACGCGGGCGTGCGCAGCGGCTCCGGGACGCACAGCGTCTCGAAGACCACCACGTCGCACCCGGCCGGGTCGTCGGCGGTCTCACCGGGACGGCGGCCGACGAGCCTGATCAGGTCGATCAGGTCCGGCCCGCCCCGATCGCGGTCCACCGTGGACGGTCCACTCGACCAGCCCCACCCCGGCACCAGCCTCAGCGGCGGCCGGGTGTCCTCACCTGCGGTCACGGAGCGCCACCGTAGTGACGATGACCAGCGGTTTCGAGTCCGGATCAGGAAAGACACCCTAAAGTGGACAGGGCAAGCCGTACGTACTGATTGGATTTCCCCAGGCGGCCCTGACAACATCGACAGGTGCCCAGGGTGAGCCAGGACCACCTCGATGCCCGTCGCCGTCAGATCCTCGACGGCGCGCGCTCGTGCTTCGCGCGCTTCGGCTACGAAGGCGCGACCGTGCGCCGCCTGGAAGAGGCTACCGGCCTGTCCAGGGGCGCGATCTTCCACCACTTCCGGGACAAGGAGTCGCTGTTCCTCGCGCTCGCCGAGGACGACGCGCTGCGGATGGCCGAGGTCGTCGCCCAACAGGGCCTGGTGCAGGTGATGCGCGACCTGCTGCACCCGCCCGACCCGAACGACGTGGAGCACCCGGCGGACTGGCTCGGCACCAGGCTGGAGGTGTCGCGCCGGCTGCGCACCGACCCGGAGTTCCGGGCCCGGTGGGCGGAGCGGTCGCGGCAGCTCACCGACGCGACCCGGCAGCGGTTGGAGCGCCAGCGCGAGGCCGGGAAGCTGCGGGACGACGTCGACGTGGACGTGCTGACGTCGTTCCTGGAACTGGTCCTGGAGGGCCTGGTGTCGCACCTGGCCATGGGCCTGCCCGCGGACGACCTCGAACCCGTGCTCGACCTGGTCGAGGAGAGCGTGCGGCGGCACCGCCGAACGGGCTGATGGTCCGGTACCTGTGGGCCGCCGGCCTCGCCCGGCTGGCCGACGAGATGGTCGTCGTGGCCGTCGTGGTGCTGGCCCTGGCGCGCAGCGATTCGTCCGTGCTGTCCGGCGTGGTGATCGCGGCGTACACGGTGCCGTCGATCGTGTCCGGTCCGCTGCTCGGCGCGTGGCTCGACCGCGCCCGGCGGCCGGTGGCGGCGTTGGCGGCCAACCAGTTCGCGCTGTCGGCGATGGCGGTGGCGATGGTGTTCGTGCCCGCGCCCTGGCTGGTGCCGGTCGCCTTCGTCGCGGGGATCACGCTGCCGCTGACCAGCGGCGGGTTCACCAGCCTGGTGCCGCGGCTGGCGACCGACCTGCCGCGGGCCACGTCGCAGGACGCGCTGGTGTTCAACGCGGCGGCCATCGGCGGGCCGGCGCTGGCGGGCGTGCTGGGCGCGGTGGCGTCGCCCGCCGTCGCGGTGGCGGCGGTGGCCGTGCTGTCGTTGGCGGGCGGGTTGTGCACCACGGCGCTGCGCGTGCCGCCGCACCCTCCCGCCGAGCACCCGTCCTTGGGCGCGGCGATGAAGCGGGGTCTGCGCCACCTGGCCACCACGGCGCCGTTGCGCGGCGCGACCATCGCGTCCGCGGTCGGGTACGGGTCGATCGGCATGCTCACCACGGCGCTGCCGCTGCACCTGACCGCGCTCGGCGTGGACCGGGACCGGACCGGGCTGGTGTGGGCGGCGATCGAGGTCGGCTGCGTGGTGAGCGTCCTCGCGGTGCGCAGACACCTGCCGCGGTGGCGCCCCGAGCGCGTGGTGTTCGTCGCGGTGGCGCTCTACGGGGTGACGCTCGCCCTGTGGCCGCTCACCTCGCACTTCCCGGTGCTGCTCGGGTTGGCCCTGGTGAGCGGGATCGCGCAGGGGCCGACCCTGACCGCGACGATGACCGCGCGGCAGCGGTACACGCCGGGTCCGCTGCTCGGGCAGGTCTCCACCACGGGCGCGAGCCTGAAGCTCGGCGCGTTCGCGCTCGGCGCGGCCGGCGGTGGCGCGCTGCTGACCGCGTGGTCGCCCGCGGCGGTGATCCTGTCGGTGGCGGTCGGCCAACTGGCGGGGTCGTCACTCGGAGCAGCCACCTCAAGGGCGAAGCGCGCGGTCGACGCGACCCCATAGGATCGCCGGCATGGCTGACCCGCGACCTGCCCACGTGCACCGGGTGCGGGTGCGCCCGGTCGACTGCGACCGCCAGGGGATCGTGCACGCCTCGCGCTACCCGGTCTTCTTCGAGGCCGCGATGGTGGAGACGCTGCGGTCGCTGCTGGGTTCGTACCGGGAGCTGGAGAAGCACGGCATCGACTTCGTGATGGCGGAGACGTCCATCCGGTACCTCAACCCGGCCCGGTTCGACGACCTGCTGCGGATCGCGGTGCGGGTGCGCACGCTCGGCACCACCACGTTGACCATGGGCTTCGACGCGGACGTCGACGGCACGGCGGTCGCCACCGGCTGGAACCGCTACGTCTCCTTCGGCACGCCGGAGCTGCGCAGCACCCCGATCCCGGCGGACTTCCGCAGGGTCCTGGAACGCCGACCGACGACCACCAGGCCCGCGCCCAGGAACGGGGCCGAACGCGTGACCCGCACCTGAACCGGGACCCAGCCCCTCGCCACCGAGAGCCTGCGCCCTCTAGGTCCGCACCCTCGTCCCGACGCCGACGGCGTGCCCCGCGCCCACCCCCTCGGCTCGCGCCACCACCCGGCCGCCCTCCACCCGGATCGCGGTCTCCGTCTCGTCGCTCACCGAGGGCACCCCGGCCGCCCGCGCCAACGCCCCGGTCTCGTCGCACACGACCCGCACCCCGGGCCACGCGCCGACCGGGAAAGCCTGCCGCAGGCACGTGCACACCTGCGCCAGCACCAGCCGCGCCAGCGGCGCCAGCTCCTCCGGCGTGCCGGTGACCATCGCGACGGTCACCCGAGCGCCGGTCCGCACCGCCTCCTCGGCGGCGGCCAGCCGGTTCAGCCCCAGCACGACCACCACGCCGTCCTCGACCGGCGTCACCTCCTCGCCGCGCACGAGGTCCAGCGCGGCCGGCGGGGTCCACGGCCGGTCCTCGCCCGAGACCACCGCGCCGGGTGGCGCGGCCCACCAGTCGTTCAGCTCCAGGCCCGCGAGCCGTTCGCACGCCGTGACCACGTCGAACGGCTCCAGGAAGCCCGGCGCGGCGGCGGCCAGCCCGCTCGCGCCGTGCAGGGTGGCGAGCACGACCTCGGCGGTGCGGACCAGCCGCGCCGGCGGTCCGCCGGGCGACGGCGGGCCGGTCGGCGCCACCGGGGCGACGGCTTCCAGCGCGAGGCTGAGCAGCAGGGCGTCGAGCTTCAGCAGCTGGGTGAACGGGCGGCGCGTCCCCTCCTCCGCCGCCACCTCGGCCGCGAGGTCCCGTGAGAGCGGGTCGAGGCTGAGCGAGGTGACCCACGCCCTGGCCAGCGCGCCGAGGGCCTGGCGGCGGTCCGCGCCGCGGTGCGGGTCGGCCGGCGCGGTCGCGCGCTCCGCCAGGTCGGCCAGCACCGCGAAGTAGAGCGCGCGCTTGCCGGGGAAGTTCGAGTAGACCGCGCCCCGGGTCAGCTCGGCGCGCTGGGCGATCGAGTCGACCTTGGCCTCCCGGAACCCGCGTTCGACGAATTCGGCGCGGGCGGCGTCCAGCACCCTCAGCCGGTTGCGCTCCTGCGTCTCCGCCCTGCTCAGCCGCACGGTCACGCTCCCTGTTTGCCGATCACCGCACGAACAGGATACCGTCACCATTCAGATGATAAGAACATCTGATGTGAACATCTGGAGGCTCGCGGTGACCGTTCCCGAGATCGACCTGACCGACCCCGAAGTGCTGCTCGACCCGTTCACCGCCCACGGGGAGGCGCGCGAGAAGTGCCCGGTGGCGCGGACGCACGTGCCCGGAATGGGCGACATGTGGATCGTCACCCAGCACGAGGACGCCAAGGCGGTGCTCGGCGACCCGCGCTTCGAGCTGAACGCCAACAGCTTCATGAGCCTGCCGGGCATCCCCGAGCACGTCCGGCCCTACCTGCGCACGATGTCCGAGCTGAACGGCCCCGAGCACGTCCGGCTGCGCCGGCTGGCCGCGCCCGCGTTCACCGCCCGCCGGGCCGAGGACTTCCGCCCGCGCATCGAGGCGATCGTGTCCGCGCTGCTCGACGCCCTGCCCGAAGGCGACGCGGTGGACCTGGCGGAGCACTTCGCCCGCCCGCTGCCGATGGACGTGATCTGCGAGCTGGTCGGCATCCCCGCCGAGGACCGGCCGCGCTGGCGCGAGTACGGCGCGGCCGTGGTCGGCGGCTTCGGACCGGCGTTCGTCGCGGCCATCCCGGGGATCGTCGAAGGCGCGATCGCGGCCGTGGAGCGCCGACGGGCGGCGCCGGCGGACGACCTGATCTCCCAGCTGCTGCGGGCGCAGGGCGAGGACGGCGACCGCCTCAGCGACGCGGAGCTGGTCACGCTGGTCTGGCAGCTGGTGCTGGCCGGGCAGACGCCGGCCAACCTCGTCGTCAACGGCCTCGAAGCGCTGCTCACCCACCCCGACCAGCTCGCCGCGGTGCGCGCGGACCCCGGCTCGGTGCCGCGCGCGGTCGAGGAGCTGACCCGGTGGGTCGGGCCGCAGCTGCTCACCGCGCCCCGGTTCGCGCTGGAGGAGGTGGCGTTCGGCGACGTGGTGATCGGCAAGGGCGAGCCGGTGATGACCTCGATCGCGGCGGCCAACCGCGACCCGCGGGCGTACACCGCGCCGGACGAGCTGGACGTCACCCGCACGCCCCGGGTCGGGCACCTCGGCTACTCGCACGGCGCGCACTTCTGCCTCGGGGCGGCGTTCGCCAGGGTGCAGACCCAGGTCGCCCTGTCGGCCGTGCTGAGCCGCTTCCCCGACCTGGCACTGGCCGAGACGCCACGCCCGACGCCGGACGGCGGCACGTGGCGGTTGGCGTCGCTGGTGGTGAGCGTCAGGGGCTGAAGAACCGGTCGAAGACCTCGTCGGCGACCACCTCGACACCCCGGCCGTCCGTGTCGACCACCAGATCCGCCCCGGGCGGCGGTGGCGTGACGAAGGTGCTCTGAGCCAGGTCGACGTACGCGCTCTTGGCGGTGGTCACGAGCCGGCTGAGCACCGCCCAGCCCACCGCCGACTTGCCCACCGCGCGCGGCCGGTCGTGTCCACGGTGAAGTCGGCGAACTTGACCCGGTGGTTCCCCAGCCAGCATCCGGTAGACCCGCCGGCCGACCGTCGACTTGCCGACGCCCGAGGGGCCCAGCAGCCAGAGGACGGCGGTCATCCGGCGGAGCGCGGTTCGGCCCGGTCCGGCGGGACGACCGGGTTTCCGACCCCGCAGCCCTGCCTTGAACCTTTCTCGCGTTCGCGCCACGGTGGTGGTATGCCGTCCACGGTGAAGAACGCGACGCTGCTGCTCCTGGGGCGCACCATCGTCCGGGCGCAGGCGCTCCTCGGCGACCCCGCCGCCCGGCTGTTCGGGCTGAGCCCGAACCGCGACCCCTACCCCGTCTACGAGTCGGTGCGGCGGCAGGGCGCGCTGGTGAAGAGCAGGATGGGGCTGTACCTCACCCCCTCGCACGAGCTGTGCTCGTCGCTGCTGCGCGACCCCGGCTTCGGCCCGCTGCCGGCGGGCGCGCTGTCGCCCGTCGACTCGACGGTCGAGGTGGCCGGGCGGCGGCTGGTGAACCCGGTCGAGGAGTCCTTCCTGGTGCTCAACCCGCCCGACCACACCCGGCTGCGCCGGCTCGTCGCGCCCTGGTTCACGCCGCGCGGGCTGCGCGCGCAGGCCGCGACCGTGGAACGGGTGGTCGAGGAGTACCTGGACGAGGTGGCGGACCGGCGGACGTTCGACCTGGTCGGCGACTTCGCGGCCAGGGTGCCGATCCAGGTGATCGCCGACCTGCTCGGCGTGCCCGGCGCGGACCACGCGGCGTTCGCCCGGTGGGGCAAGGCGTTGGTCAACGCGCTCGACGGCGTGCGGGACCTGCGCGAGGTGCACGCGCTGCACACGGCGCTGCGCGAGTTCGAGGAGTTCCTGGACGACCTGATCGCGCGCCGGCGGAGGCGCCCCGGCGGGGACGACGTCGTGTCCGCGCTGGTGGCCCACGACGACCTGACCCGGGAGGACCTGATCGCCACCACGGAGCTGCTGCTGGTGGCCGGGTTCGAGACCACGGTGAACCTGATCGGCAACTCGGTGCTCGCGGTGCTGGGCGACCAGGAGGTGCGCGAACGCCTGCTCGCCGACCCCGGTCACGCCGACGCCGTCGTGGAGGAGACGCTGCGGCACGACCCGCCGGTGCAGTACACCGTGCGGGTGCCGTTCGAGACGACCGAGGTCGCGGGCGTCCGGGTGCCGCGCGGCGCGCCGATCATGCTGATGCTGGCGGCGGCCAACCGCGACCCGGCGGTGTTCGCCGACCCGCACCGGTTCGACCCCGGCCGCGCGGACGTCCGCGAGCACCTGGCGTTCTCGTCCGGCATCCACTACTGCCTGGGCGCGGGACTGGCCAGGATGGAGGGTGCGGCGGCGCTGCGCGGGTTGTTCCGCCGCTTCCCGGACCTGAGGGCCGCGGGCCGGGTGAGCCGGCGCGCGTCGCGGGTGATCCGCGGCGCGGCGCGGTTCCCGGTGACCACCGGCGCGAAAAAACAACACCCGATCGGGCAAACCACCGGCTGAACCACCGCGATGTGGTGCATGCTAGTAAACGCGCAACGACCCGCCGCACCGCCGCCGCGGCGGGTCGTTGCGCCTTTCCGCACTGCTGCGGTCTTCCGGTGCGATCCGGCCGGTCTCAACTCCGCCGAGCGCCCGTGCGTTGCGCGGCGTCGTGCGCGAACCGGGCCTGGTCCGCCTTGATCTCGTACTCCACCCCGGGCGGCACTTCCGGGTGGTAGGTGCGCACGACCAAGCCGTCGCGCTCGAGTTGGCGCAGCCGCTGGGTGAGCACCTTGGGCGTGATCGTGGTGACCGGTGCGACGGGGAACGTCGGTCGGGCCTTGGTGCGGGCGCTGGTCGGGGCGGGCGAGCGGGTCACCGCGGTGTCGCGCTCGATCTCGGCGGACGACGTGCCGGCGGGCATCCGCACCCTGCGGGCGGACCTGGCGGAACCGGACGGCCTACGACCCGCGCTCGACGGGGCCGCCGCGCTGTTCCTGCCGACCTCGGGCGAGTCCACGGCCGCCGACGACAGCGCGGCCGCGTTGCGCGACGTCCTGGAACTCGCGGGGGCGGGCGGCGTCGAGCGGGTGGTGCTGCTGTCCTCGCAGGGCGTCGGGACCGGGCGCCACTCGCCGCGCCTGGAGGACGTGGTCGAGCGGTCGGGTCCGGAGTGGACGGTGCTCCGGCCCGGCGGCTTCGCCTCGAACGCCTTCGCGTGGGCTTCGGCGGTCCGCGAGCAGCGGTTGGTCGCGGCACCGTTCGCGGACGTCACCCTGCCCGTCGTCGACCCGGACGACATCGCCGAGGTCGCGACCGCCGCGTTGCGGGAGCCGGGTCACGCCGGGCGGACCTACGTGCTGACCGGTCCGGAAGCCGTTTCGCCGCGGCAGCAGGCGGCGGCGATCGGCGCCGCGCTCGGCGAGCCGGTCCGGTTCGCCGAACTCACCCGCGCTCCTCACCGGCCCGCACGTCAGTCCACGCCCTGCATCAACCGGTGGATGGCCTTCGTCGCCACGACCAGCGCCACGCCCAGGCCGATCGCCACCGCGCCCAGCACGCCGAAGTACGCCACGGCGTTCTCGTCGCTGTAGAACCGGACCACGATCGCGCCGACGCCCGAGCCGGCCGCCGTGGCCAGGAACCACAGGCCCATGGTCTGCGACGCGAACGCGCGCGGCGCGAGCTTCGTCGTCACGGACAGGCCCACCGGCGACAGCAGCAGCTCGCCGCACGTCATCACCAGGTACATCAGCACCAACCACAGGAAGCTCACCCGCACCGACGGGTCACCCTGACTGGCGACCATCATCAGCAGGAACGACAAGCCGACCAGCAGCAGCGCGTAGCCGAACTTGCGCGGCGTCGCGGGCTGGCGGTGGGCCAGCTTCACCCACAGCAGGGCGAACAGCGGGGCCACCGCGATGATCATCACCGGGTTGATCGACTGGATGAACGACGGCGGGAACTCCAGGCCGAGGAACCTGTTGTCCACCCTGGTGTCGGCGAACGCGGCGATCACCGTGGCGCTCTGCTCGAACAGCAGCCAGAACATCGCCGCCGCGATGAACAGCGGGATGTAGGCGATCACCCGGGACCGCTCCACCGACGTGGTGCGCCGGCTGCGGATCATCACCGTGAAGTAGCCGATCGGCAGCAGCACCGACAGCAGGCTGATCAGGTTGATCACGCCCTCCGCGCCCAGCACGCCGAGCACGACCAGCAGCGCCACCAGGGCCACCACGCCCAGCGCGACAGCGGTGATCCGGCCGATCACCCGGCCGCGCTCGGCCGGGGGCAGCGGGAACGGCGGCTCGGCGGCCGAGTCGCCGAGGCCGCGCCGACCGAGCCGGTACACGACCAGGCCGAGCGCCATGCCGACCGCCGCCGCGCCGAAGCCCAGGTGCCAGTCGTACTTCTCGCCCAGGACGCCGCACACCAGCGGCGCGAGGAAGCCGCCGAGGTTGATCCCCATGTAGAAGATCGTGAAGCCAGAGTCGCGGCGCGGGTCCTGCCGGTCGTACAGCCCGCCGACCACGGTCGAGATATTCGGCTTGAGCAGGCCGGTGCCGAGCACGATCAGGACCAGGCCGGTGTAGACGCCCGCCACCCCGATCGGCAACGCCAGCGCGACGTGCCCGAGCATGATGAGCACGCCGCCGTAAAAGACGGCGCGTTGACCGCCCAGCACCCGGTCGGCCAGCCAGCCCCCCGCGACACCGGACATGTAGACCGACGAGCCGTAGATGGCGACGAGCGACAGCGCGAAGCTCTTGTCGAGCCCGAGCGCTCCTTCGGCGGTGGAGCGGTACAGGTAGTAGGCGAGGATCGCCTTCATCCCGTAGTAGGAGAAGCGCTCCCACAGCTCGGTGAAGAACAGCGTGGACAGTCCTCGGGGGTGGCCGAAGAAGCCCCGCTGCGGTGCGGAGACGGCGCTCGTGGCGCTCACTGGTTCCTCCTGGTGTCAACGATGTCACCCTCGACGTGCCGAGTCACGTTACGCCGTATGGTCGTACTGCCAGAAATCCGCGTTGTGCCGAGTGGCCCAGCGCACAGTCCCGGGGTGCGGTCCGGTTCAACGTTTGGTGCACTCGTGGGGTGGATCTGATCGAGGCACACGGACGCGCGATGACGGAGTTCGACTCGCGGGTGCGCCAAGTGCGGCCCGAGCAGTGGGACTGGGACACGCCCTGCAAGGAGTGGTCGGTGCACGACCTGGTGAACCACCTGGTCAACGAACAGCTGTGGGCGCCGGAGCTGCTGGCGGGCTGCACGGTCGAGCAGGTGGGCGACCGGTTCGACGGCGACCAGCTCGGGGCCGACCCGCTGCACTCGTGGGTGCTGGCGGCGGCAGCGGCGCGCGAGGCGTGGATCGCGCCCAAGGCGCTGCTGAAACCGGTGCGCCTGAGCTACGGCCGGGCGACGGCGGTCGAGTACGGCTGGCAGATGACCTCCGACCTGGCCGTGCACGCCTGGGACCTGGCCCGCGCCCTCGGCGTGGACGAGCGGATCGACCAGGACCTGGCGCAGGCGGTGCTCGACCACGTCACGCCGCACGCCGAGGCGTGGGCGGCGAGCGGGATGTTCAACCCGCCGGTGCCGGTGCCCGACGACGCGGACCCGCAGACGAAGCTGGTCGCGTTGCTGGGCCGCACGCCGTAACGACCGCTGTCCACCGAGGGGGAGCCCATCGGGGGCTCCCCCTCGGCTCATTCCTTGGCACGGGCGGGGCCCCCGTGGCCAAGTCCCGTTCGCGTGCGCCCCATTCCGCCCACTTCCCCCGACCGGGCGAAACGGGACGCACCTCCCCCTCGCCGGTGCGCGGTCCCCGACACCTCGACGCACACCACAGTGATAGCCCGCGCGGCGTTGTCAGAGGTCGGCCCGCGGCACCTGACAACACTTCCCGGACAACGGCGCGGGCCCGCCGCGAGGTGCGGCGAGGCCCGGCGAGGTGGTCGGACGTGCGGGTCAGGGGCCGGTGACGCCCGGCTCCCAGCTCTCCGGCCGACCGGTCTCGGTCAGCAGCAGCTGCCAGTCGCCGAAGCCCATCGGCGCGTCGTGGTGCCACGGGAAGCGGCCTTCCGCGGTCGGCAGGATGATCTGCACGGCGGCGAAGTCGCCCTTGCCGTAGAGCAGGAACGCGCTGCCGAAGAACTCCGGGTAGAAGCCCTTGAACACCCGTTCGAAGGTGACCGGCACGCCCTCGAAGAAGTCGTGGTAGAGCCGGCCCGGCACGAACCGCTCGCCCCTGCGGGCCCGGTCGACGTAGGCGCGGATGAGCACCTGGGCGTGCTCGGGCGGCAGGCCCAGCACCACCGCCTCGGCGACGCCGAACCGGCGCCACGCGCCGACGGAGAACGAGTACCCGGCCCCCTCGGCGTCCTCGGGCACGCTGACGACGGCGTGGCCGTGCTGCTCGGCCTGCGTCAGCAGCCAGTTGCGCAGGTTGATGTCCGCGACGGAGGGGCCGGTGGGGTTCGACACCCCGCCATTGTGCCCGTCCCGCCGTCAACCCGGCATGAGCGCGGCGCCGGCCCGACGACGAGCCCCGCGCCGGCCGGGGCCGACGCGGGGCTTGGTGGAACCGCTGCGGGCGAGGTCAGCCGACCTCGGCCATCACCTCGTCGGACACGTCGAAGTTGGCGAAGACGTTCTGCACGTCGTCGCAGTCCTCCAGCGCGTCGATCAGCTTGAAGATCTTCCGCGCGCCCTCGGCCTCCAGCTGCACCGACACCGACGGCAGGAAGTTCGCCTCCGCCGACTCGTAGTCGTACCCCGCCTCCTGGAGCGCCTTGCGCACCGCGACGAGGTCACCGGCCTCCGACACGACCTCGTAGCTCTCGCCGAGGTCGTTGACCTCCTCGGCGCCCGCGTCGAGGACGGCCATCAGCACGTCGTCCTCGCTCAGGTCGCCCTTCGGCACGATCACGACGCCCTTGCGGGTGAACATGTAGGACACCGAGCCGGGGTCGGCCATCGAGCCGCCGTTGCGCGACATCGCGGTGCGGACCTCGGACGCGGCCCGGTTGCGGTTGTCGGTCAGGCACTCGACCAGCACCGCCACGCCGTTGGGGCCGTAGCCCTCGTACATGATGGTCTGCCAGTCCGCGCCACCCGCCTCCTCACCACCGCCGCGCTTGCGGGCGCGCTCGATGTTGTCCAGCGGCACGGAGTTCTTCCGGGCCTTCTGGATGGCGTCGTACAGGGTCGGGTTGCCGTCGGGGTCGCCCCCGCCGGTCCGGGCCGCCACCTCGATGTTCTTGATCAGCCGCGCGAAGAGCTTGCCGCGCTTGGCGTCGATTGCGGCCTTCTTGTGCTTGGTGGTCGCCCACTTTGAGTGGCCGCTCATTTCTCCTCCGTCGAATCACTCAGCCCGCGGCACGGACCATGTCCACGAAAAGGCGGTGCACCCGCCCGTCACCGGTCAGTTCCGGGTGGAACGAGGTGGCGAGCACGTGCCCCTGCCGAACCGCGACGATCCTACCGGCGGCCGCTCCGGCGTCCTCGGATTCGGGCACCCGGGCGAGTACTTCCACGTCCGAACCGGTCGACTCGACCCACGGGGCGCGGATGAACACCGCGTGCACGTCACCCACGTCGGTGAAGTCGAGATCGGCCTCGAAGGAATCGACCTGCCTGCCGAACGCGTTGCGCCGCACCACGATGTCGAGGCCGCCGAGCTGGTGCTGGTCCGGCCTGCCGTCCAGCACGCGGTCGGCGAGCAGGATCATCCCGGCGCACGACCCGTAGGCGGGCATGCCCTCCTTGATCCGCGCGCGCAGCGGCTCCAGCAGGTCGAACGTGGCGAGCAGCCGGCTGATGGCCGTCGACTCGCCGCCGGGCAGCACGACGCCGTCGACCTCGGCCAACTCCTCGGGCCTGCGGATCGGCCGGGCCAGCACGTCGGCCTCGGCCAGCGCGACCAGGTGCTCACGGACGTCGCCCTGCAGGGCGAGGACACCGACGACGGACACGGCTGGGTTCCTCCTAGGTGAACTGCCACCAGCCTAGGTGACCGGGCCGGACGGGTGCTCGTGGCACCCGTCCGGCCGTTCGGTCTTCCCGCGTCGCGCCAGTCGCGCGCCGCGACCCGCTCGTCGGCCTGGTGGGCCGCCGAACGACGGGCTCTGGGGGCTCGCCGACCCGGAGGGCGGCGCGGCGAGCGCCGTGGGAACCGGTCCGCGGGTCGCGGCGGAATGCCGAATCGCGTCGTGCCACTTCGGCGGGCGTTGCGGAATTCACCGCGCCCACCGGTTCCCCGACCTGGTGCGAACCGAGGCGCGGCGGCTGTTGTGACAGGTGGGGCCGCCGATCGGTCCGATTGGGACACCCGGTGGCGGCCGGCTCCGCGCTGCTCTGCTCTGCACTGGCGACCGAACGTTAGCGGCTCGCGACCGGCTCCCGGAAATCGCTTGAGGAAGACTTGATGTACGCCTTTTCACCACGCCCGGAAAGGGCTTGGTCGAGGTCGTCCCAGATGTCCTCGACGTCTTCCAGGCCGACGCTCAGGCGCAGCAGGTTCGCGGGCACGCCGGACGCCTCGCGCGCGGTGTCGGGCACCAGCCGGTGGGTCAGCGCGGACGGGTGCTCGATCAGCGTGTCGACCGCGCCGAGGCTCACCGCGGGCGTGACGAGCCGCAGCCTGCGCACCACCTCGGCCGGGTCCTCGCGGGGGGTGAACGCGAGCATCGCGCCCGGACCGCGCTGCTGCCGGCCGAGCAGGCCGGCCGGGTCCGCGCCGGGCAGGCCGGGGTACCGCACCAGGCCGACGCCGGCGTGCCCGGCGAGCCGGGTGGCCAGCTCGACCGCGCCCTTCTGCATGGCCTCGACCCGCAGCGGCAGCGTGGCCAGGCCGCGGTGCATGAGGTAGCCGCCCAGCGGGTGCAGCACCGCGCCGGTGACGATCCGGATCTGGCGCAACGGCCCGGCGTGCTCCTCGGCGCAGGCCACCACGCCGCCGAGCACGTCGCCGTGCCCGCCGAGGTACTTGGTGCCCGAGTGCAGCACGTAGGTCGCGCCCAGCGCGGCGGGGTTCTGCAGCACGGGGGTGGCGAACGTGTTGTCCACGACCACCGGCACGTCACCGGCCTGGGCGGCCACGGCGGCGATGTCGAGCAGGTCGAGGTTGGGGTTGGCCGGGGTCTCGACCACGACCAGCCCGGTCTGGGGCGTGATCGCGTCGGCGACCCGGTCGGCGGTCGTGTACGTCGTGCGGACGCCGAGCAGGCCGGACGACAGCAGGTGGTCGGTGCCGCCGTAGATGGGCCGGACCGCGACCACGTGCGGCTTGCCGGTGAGCACGCAGGCGGCCTGCACCACGGCGGTGACGGCGGCCATGCCGCTGCCGAACGCCACGGCGGCCGACGTGCCCTCCAGCGCGGCCAGGGCCTGCTCGAACCGGGCCACGGTGGGGTTGTGCAACCGGGAGTAGACCGGCGAGGTGGCGTGCGCCGCGCCTTCGGCGAGGTGCTGCAGCGCGTGGCCCCCCTCCACCTGGTCGGGGATCGGGTAGGTGGTGGACAGGTCGATCGGCAGGGCGTGCACGCCCAGGTCGGCGAGGTCGTCGCGCCCACCGTGCACCGCCGTCGTTCGCAACCGCGTCATGGCCGAATCTTGGACTTCTCATCGGTGTTGGGGGCACACTTCCGCAGGCTGTTCGGCTCCGGGAGGTAATCGACGTGCTGGATTCGGTGGACGCGGCGATCGTGCGGGAGTTGCAGAAGGACGCGCGGCTGCCCAACAAGGACCTGGCCGACCGGGTCAACGTGGCCGCGTCGACGTGCGTGGTCCGGCACCGGTCGCTGCGCGAGCGCGGCGTGATCACCGGCTACCACGCCGAGGTCGACCTGGCCGCGGTCGGCCGACCGGTGCAGGCGATCATCGCGGTGCGGGTCCGGCCGCACACCAGGGCGATCGTGGAGCCGTTCATGGACTACGTGCTGACGCTGCCGGAGGTGCTGGCGATGTCGCACGTGGCGGGTCCGGAGGACTTCCTGGTGCACGTCGCGGTGGCCGACACGGCCCACCTGCAACGCCTGGTGCTCGACCGCTTCACCACCCGCCGCGAGGTCAGCGAGGTGCAGACGAACCTGCTGTTCCAGCACGTCCGCAGGCACATCGTGCCGCCGGCCACCGGGGACCGGGACTCGTGGTCGTGACCCCCGGCGCGCCCTCGGCCGGGCGCCGTCGACGGGTCGCTGTCGAGCCCTCCTCGTGAACATGTGTTAACAATGACCATGGGGACCGAAGCGTTGCGTGAACTGCTCGACGGCCGGTGGGCGGCGGTGCGCCGCGGCTCGCTCGACCTGCTCGGCGGGCTGAAGCCGGTGCGCGACCTGGAGCGCGAGGAGTACCGGGCCTGGGTGCTGGACCAGCTGCACGCGCTGGCCGCCGCGGGCCACCCGTTGATCGGGTTCCCCGCCGAGCACGGCGGGCGCGGTGACGTGGGCGGCTCGGTGGTGGCGTTCGAAGTGCTCGGGTTCGGCGACCTGTCGCTGATGGTCAAGGCGGGCGTGCAGTGGGGCCTGTTCGGCGGCGCGGTGCAGGCGCTGGGCACCGACGCGCACCACGAGCGGTACCTGCGCGCGATCATGGACCTGGAGCTGCCCGGCTGCTTCGCGATGACCGAGACCGGGCACGGGTCCGACGTGCAGCACCTGCGCACCACGGCGACCTACGACCCGGACGCCGAGGAGTTCGTCGTGCACACGCCGGACCCGGCGGCGCGCAAGGACTACATCGGCAACGCGGCCCGCGACGGGCGGGTGGCCGTGGTGTTCGCGCAGCTGGTGACCGGTGACCAGGCGCACGGCGTGCACGCGCTGCTGGTGCCGATCCGGGACGCCGACGGCGCTCCGATGCCGGGCGTCCGGATCGAGGACTGCGGGCCGAAGGCGGGCCTGAACGGCGTGGACAACGGCCGGCTGTGGTTCGACCGCGTGCGCGTGCCGCGGGAGAACCTGCTCAACCGGTACGGCGACGTCGCGCCGGACGGCACGTACACCAGCCCGATCGAGGGCGGTGGCCGCCGGTTCTTCACCATGCTCGGCACGCTGGTGCGCGGTCGGATCAGCGTGGCGGGCGGCGCGGGCAGCGCGACCAAGAGGGCGTTGGCGCTGGCCGTCCGGTACGGCGACGGGCGGCGGCAGTTCACCCGGCCGGACACCGGCGACGAGGTCGTGGTGCTCGACTACCTGGCCCACCAGCGGCGGCTGCTGCCCGCGCTGGCCACGTCCTACGCGCTGCACTTCGCGCAGGAGGAGCTGGTGTCCGCGCTGCACGACAGCACCGGCGACGACGACCGGGCGCGGCGCGAGCTGGAGTCGCGGGCGGCCGGGTTGAAGGCGGTGGCCACCTGGCACGCCACCCGGACCATCCAGACGTGCCGGGAGGCGTGCGGCGGCGCGGGGTACCTGTCGGAGAACCTGATCGCCGGGCTGAAGGCGGACACCGACGTGTTCACCACCTTCGAGGGCGACAACACGGTGCTGCTGCAGCTGGTCGCGAAGGGGCTGCTGACCAGCTACCGCGACCACGTCGGCGACCTCGACCCGTGGGGCATGGCGCGGTTCGTGGCCGACCAGGCGGTGGGCGTGGTGATCGAGCGGACCGCCGCGCGGGCGATCATCGACCGGCTGGTGTCCGGCAGCTCGGACGCGCTGCTGGACCGGGGTTGGCAGGTGCGGCAGTTCGAGGACCGCGAGAAGCACGTGCTGGAGGGGTTGGCGCGGCGACTGCGGCAGGCGTCCGAGAACGACGCGTTCGACGTGTTCAACGCCGCGCAGGACCACGTGCTGCACGCGGCGCGGGCGCACGTGGACCGGGTGGTGCTGGAGGCGTTCGTGGCGGCGGTGGACCGGTGCGGGGACCCGGAGGCGAGGGCGCTGCTGGACCAGGTGTGCGACCTGTACGCGTTGAGCACGATCGAGGCGGACCGGGCGTGGTTCCTGGAGCACGGCAGGCTCACGCCGCAGCGGGCGAAGGCGGTGTCCCAGGCGGTGAACGAGCTGTGTGGCAGGCTGCGGCCGCACGCGCGCACCCTCGTGGACGCGTTCGGCATCCCGGAGGCGTGGCTCGCGGCGCCCATGGTCGGGTGAGGGGATCAGAATGGTCGACATGGACGACAGCGCGGTGATCAGCCTCGGGTTGGCCCGGTACGTGCGGGCGGTGGCCGAGGAGGTCGGCGTGCCGCCCGAGGGCACCGAGTTCGAGGTCAGCGACACCGCCACCGCCTACCTCGGCCTGGAGGGGCCGGGGCGCGACCTGATGCTGCTGTGGAACGAGCGGCGCGGCTGGTCGATCGCGGTGGAGACGGACCCGACCGAGCAGCCGGTCGTCGTGGCGCACCTCGGCCTGCCCGTCGTGCCGCCGCCGGACGAGGTGGCGCGGTTCGTGGACGACGTGCTGGCGGGCAAGCGGGGCGGTTCCGAGCCGGACGCGGGCGCCGCGCCGGACCGCCACGGGCTCGCCGGGCGGCTGAGCGACTACCTGTAGCCCGCCCCGGCCCGGGGCTCAGGCAACGCCGACGAACCGGAGGCCCGCGGTCGTCACCGCGGCCAGCACGACCACCACCACGAACGGAGCCCTGCGCCACGCCGCCACCCCGGCGACGAGCACGCCGAGGGGCAGCGCCAAGCCCGCGAACCCCTGCCCCTTGGTCAGCGTGGCGGTGGCTACCAGGGCGAACAGCAGCACCGTCGCCGAGGTGGACATCAGCAGCCTGACCCGGTCGGACAACCTGAGGCGGTCGCGCAGCAGCGGACCGGCCAGGCGGAACGCGTAGGTGCCCGCGGCGAGAACCAGGATGGCGGTCAGCGTCACGCCCGCACCCGCTGTCGCGCGGTGACCAGCAGGCCGCCCAGGGCGAACAGCACCGGGACGCCCGCGGGCAGGAACGGCGTGGTGGCCAGCGCGAGCGCCGCGCCGAGCAGGGCAGCGTGCCGGGTGGCCCGGTCCTTGAGGGCGGGCAGCAGGAGCGCGAGCAGCGCGGCGGGGAACGCCGCGTCCAGCCCGAAGGCGTTCGGGTCGCCGATGTTCCGGCCGACCAGGGCGCCCGCGACCACCGCCGCGTTCCAGGCGAAGAACAGCGTGGCGCCGCACGCCCAGTAGGCGGCCTTGGCCCGTCGCGGGTCGCTCTGGGCCAGCGCGAACGCGGTCGACTCGTCGATCAGCAGGTGGCTGCCGACGAGCCGTTGCAGCAGACCCCTGCCGATGACGTCGCCGACCGCCAGGCCGAACGGCAGGTGGCGGACGTTGAGCAGGAGGCCGGCCAGCACCGCCGCCGCCGGGCTGCCGCCCGCCGTGACCACGCCGACCGCCATGAACTGCGAGCCGCCCGCGAAGACCAGCAGCGACATCAGCACGGGCACCCACCACGCCAGGCCCGCGCCGGTGGAGATCGCGCCGAACGACGCGCCGCTGACGGCCGCGCCGGCGGCCACCGCGGCGACGTCACGCAGCAGTGAGGGGTCCAGGGTTCGCCATGTCGAACGCATCGTCTTCTAGAGTGAACAGGGAGAGAGGCGTTCGTCAAGCCGAACGATTGGACCGTTATGTCGAACACAGGCGCGCCGCTGGAGGTCATCGCCGCGTCGCTCCGACGTGAGCGCGACCGCGCCGGGCTGTCGTTGAGCGAGCTGGCCAAGCGGGCGGGCATCGCGAAGTCGACGCTGTCCCAGCTGGAGTCGGCGAGCGGCAACCCCAGCGTGGAGACCCTGTGGGCGCTCGGCGTCGCCCTGGGCGTGCCGTTCTCCCGCCTGGTCGACCCGCCGGCGCCCAGGGTCCGGGTCATCCGCGCGGGCGAGGGTCCGGCGATCTACTCGGAACGCGCCCACTACACCGCGACGCTGCTCGCGTCGTGCCCGCCGGGCGCCCGCCGCGACATCTACCTGCTCCACCTCGAACCGGGCCCGGCCCGCGAGTCCGAGCCGCACATGGCGGGGACCGTGGAACACGTGATCGTCAGCACCGGCCGGATGCTCGCCGGCCCGCGCGACGAGCCGGTCGAGCTGGGGCCGGGCGACTACCTGCTCTACCCCGGCGACGTGCCGCACACCGCCCAGGCCCTGGAGCCGGGCACGACCGCCACGCTGGTCTCGGAGCACGTCTGACGCCCGCGGCCCGCCGGGGTTCCGGCGGGCCGCGGGCGTGGTGGAAGCCTTACCAGCCGCGCTCGGCCAGGCGGTGGGGCTCGGGGATCTCGTCCACGTTGATGCCGACCATGGCCTCACCGAGGCCGCGGGACACCTTCGCGATCACGTCGGGGTCGTCGTGGAAGGTGGTCGCCTTCACGATCGCCTCCGCGCGCTGCGCCGGGTTGCCGGACTTGAAGATGCCCGACCCGACGAACACGCCCTCCGCGCCGAGCTGCATCATCATCGCCGCGTCGGCCGGGGTGGCGATGCCGCCCGCGGTGAACAGCACGACCGGCAGCTTGCCGGCCTCCGCGACCTCGCGCACCAGCTCGTACGGCGCCTGCAGCTCCTTCGCCGCGACGTACAGCTCGTCGGCGGGCAGGTTCTGCAGGCGCAGGATCTCGGCGCGGATCTTGCGCATGTGGGTGGTGGCGTTGGAGACGTCGCCGGTGCCGGCCTCGCCCTTGGAGCGGATCATCGCCGCGCCCTCGGTGATCCGGCGCAGCGCCTCGCCCAGGTTGGTCGCGCCGCACACGAACGGCACGGTGAACTGCCACTTGTCGATGTGGTTGGCGTAGTCGGCGGGCGTCAGCACCTCGGACTCGTCGATGTAGTCCACGCCGAGCGACTGCAGCACCTGCGCCTCGACGAAGTGGCCGATGCGGGCCTTGGCCATCACCGGGATGGACACGGCCTCGATGATGCCGTCGATCATGTCCGGGTCGCTCATCCGGGACACGCCGCCCTGCGCGCGGATGTCGGCGGGCACCCGCTCCAGCGCCATGACGGCCACGGCGCCCGCGTCCTCGGCGATCTTGGCCTGCTCGGCGTTGACCACGTCCATGATCACGCCGCCCTTGAGCATCTCCGCCATGCCCCGCTTGACGCGGGAAGTGCCGGTGACCTGGGTGCCGGCGTCGGGTGAAGTGGCCACGACCAGCCTTTCTCGAAGAGGGGTGCGAACACCTCCCATGCTACGTCCGACGTGGACCTCCGAAGCATGCCAATCAGGCCCGTTCTCGACAGGCCACTTCCACTTCCTTCGCAGGTAGTGGCCTACGCCACCTCGTGGAATCCGCACCCGTCCGCCGAGCCGCCACCAAGCCGTGACGAGGCTGGTGGCGGACCTCGCCCGGATTCCTCCTGCCGGGTTGGGTCTGCCCGGTTGGGGTTGTCCCCCACGCCGCACGGGTGTGAGATCGGACACTAAACACTTGTGGAGGGTGGTCCCCCATGGGCAGCAAACACTCCGACAACGGCCACTCGGCAGGCGCGGTCGCTGTGGACGACCCGGCCAAGGTCCGCAACGTCGTGCTGGTCGGCCCGTCCGGCTCCGGCAAGACGACGCTCGCCGAGGCCCTGCTCGCCAGCACCGGCGTGCTGACCCGACCCGGATCGGTCACCGAGGGCACCACGGTGTGCGACCACGACCCCGCGGCGGTGCGCCAGCAGCGCTCGGTCGGGCTCGCCGTCGCGCCCGTCCGGCACGGTGACATCAAGATCAACATCATCGACACGCCCGGCTACGCGGACTTCGTCGGCGAGCTGCGGGCCGGGCTGCGCGCGGCCGACGCGGCGCTGTTCGTGGTCAGCGCGGCCGAAGGTGTCGACCCCGCCACGGTGGCGCTCTGGGAGGAGTGCGCGGTGGTGGGCATGCCGCGGGCGGTCGTGCTCGCCCGCACCGACCACCAGCGCGCCGACGTGCTCAACGGGATCGCCTCGTGCCAGGAGGCGTTCGGCGCGGGCGTCGTGCCGCTGTACCTGCCCTCCTCGGACCAGCCCGGCGGCGGCCTGGTCGGCCTGCTCAGCACCGACGACCCCCGCTACGAGGAGCAGCGCAACGCGCTCATCGAGGGGATCATCGCGGAGAGCGAGGACGAGACCCTGATGGACCGCTACCTCGGTGGCGAGGACGTCGACCAGGCCACGCTCATCGCGGACCTGGAGACGGCGGTCGCGCGCGGCTCGTTCCACCCGGTGCTGCCGGTGTGCGCGCTGACCGGCCTCGGCCTGCCCGAACTGCTCGACGGCATCGCCCGCGCGTTCCCCTCCCCGCTGGAGCACCCGCTGCCCGACGTGACCGGCGTGGACGGCATCCCCCGGCCCCGGCTGGCGGCCGACCCGAACGGACCGCTGGTGGCCGAGGTCGTCCGCACGGCGGTCGACTCGTACGTGGGCCGGGTGTCGCTGGTGCGCGTGTTCTCCGGGACGCTGCGCCCCGAACGACCGGTGCACGTCTCGGGCCACGGCATGGCCGACCGCGGGCACGAGGACCACGACGTGGACGAGCGGGTGGCGCACGTCTACTCGCCGCTGGGCGCGAACCTGCGCGAGGTGCCGTACTGCGTGGCGGGCGACCTGTGCGCGTTGACCAAGCTCGGCTCGGCCGAGACCGGCGACACGGTGTCCGCGCCGGACCAGCCGCTGCTGGTGGCGCCCTGGGAGATGCCGGAGCCGCTGCTGCCGGTCGCCGTCGTCCCGCGCAGCCGCAGCGACGAGGACAACCTGGCCCGCAACCTGGGCAAGCTGGTGGCGGGAGACCCGACGCTGCGCCTGGAGCGCAACGCCGAGACCCACCAGCTGGTGCTGTGGTGCATGGGCGAGGCGCACGCCGACGTCGTGCTGGCCCGGCTGCGCGCGGGTGGCGCGGAGGTCGACACCGAGCCGGTGCGCGTGGCGCTGCGGGAGACGTTCGCGGGCGAGGCCAGGGGCCGCGGCCGGCACGTGAAGCAGTCCGGCGGGCACGGCCAGTACGCGGTGTGCGACATCGTGGTCGAGCCGCTGCCGCGCGGTTCCGGCTTCGAGTTCGTGGACAAGGTCGTCGGCGGCGCGGTGCCGCACCAGTTCATCCCCAGCGTCGAGAAGGGCGTGCGGGCGCAGCTCGAACGCGGGTTGCGGGCCGGGCACCCGGTGGTGGACATCCGGGTGACCCTGGTCGACGGCAAGGCGCACTCGGTGGACTCGTCGGACGCCGCCTTCCAGACCGCGGGCGCGCTGGCGCTGAAGGAGGCCGCCGCGGCCGGCGGGACCGCGCTGCTCGAACCGGTGGATGAGGTGAGCGTGCGACTGCCGGACGAGCACCTGGGCGCGGTGCTCGGCGACCTGTCCGGCCGGCGCGGCCGGGTGCTGGGCACCGAGGCGGACAGCCCCGGCTACACGGTGGTCCGGGCCGAGGTGCCCGCCACCGAACTGCTCCGGTACGCGGTCGAGCTGCGCTCGCTGACCTCGGGCACCGGCGCCTACACCCGCCGGTTCAGCCGCTACGACCCGCTGCCCCGGGCGCTGGCCGCCCAGGTCGGGTAGCGGCGCCGGCCCGGCGGGCGCCCGGTCGGCGCCCGCCGCCCGGTGCTCAGGTGTTCTGCGGGAAGCCGAGGTTGACGCCGCCGTGCGACGGGTCCAGCCACCGGCCGGTGATCACCTTGGTCCGGGTGAAGAAGTGCACGCCCTCCGGGCCGTACGCGTGCGAGTCGCCGAACAGCGAGTCCTTCCACCCGCCGAACGAGTAGTACGCCACCGGCACCGGGATGGGCACGTTCACGCCCACCATGCCGACCTCGACCTCGCTCTGGAACCGCCGCGCCGCGCCGCCGTCGTTGGTGAAGATCGCGGTGCCGTTGCCGTACGGGTTGGCGTTGACCACGTCCAGCGCGTCGTCGTACGCCGGCACCCGCAGCACCGACAGCACCGGTCCGAAGATCTCGTCGCGGTATACCGACATGTCCGTGCCGACGTGGTCGAACAGCGTGGGCCCGAGCCAGAACCCCTCGGCGTCGCCCTCGACCGCGTGCGACCGGCCGTCCACGACCAGCGACGCGCCCTCGGCCCGCCCGGCGTCCACGTAGGACAGCACGCGGTCGCGGTGCGCGCCCGTCACCAGCGGACCCATCTCGCTGCCCGCCTGGCGGCCGTCGCCCACGCGCAGGTCCCGGATGCGGTCCACGACCTTCGCCACCAGCTCGTCGCCGACCGGGTCCACCGCGACCACCACCGAGATCGCCATGCACCGCTCCCCCGCCGAGCCGAACCCGGCCGACACCGCCGCGTCCGCCGCCAGGTCCAGGTCCGCGTCCGGCAGCACCACCATGTGGTTCTTCGCGCCGCCCAGCGCCTGCACCCGCTTGCCGTGCCGGGTGCCGGTCTCGTAGACGTACCGCGCGATCGGCGTCGACCCGACGAACGACACCGCCTTCACGTCCGGGTGCTCCAGGATGCGGTCGACCGCCACCTTGTCGCCGTGCACGACGTTCAGCACGCCGTCCGGCAACCCCGCCTCGGCGAACAGCTCCGCGATGAAGTTGGCCGCCGACGGGTCCTTCTCCGACGGCTTGAGCACCACCGCGTTGCCGCACGCGATCGCGTTGGGCACGAACCACAGCGGCACCATGGCGGGGAAGTTGAACGGCGAGATCACGCCGACCACGCCGAGCGGCTGCTGGATCGAGTACACGTCCACCTTCGTGGAGGCGTTCTCGCTGAACCCGCCCTTGAGCAGGTGCGGGATGCCGCACGCGAACTCCACGGCCTCCAGCGCGCGCTGCACCTCCCCCGCCGCGTCCGCCAGCACCTTGCCGTGCTCGGCGGTGACGATCGCGGTCAGGTCGCCCTTGCGCGCGTTCAGCAGCTCGCGGAACGCGAACATCACGGTGGACCGCTGCGCCAGCGACGCGGTGCGCCACGACGCGAACGCCTCGCGCGCCGCCGCCACCGCCTGGTCCACGGTGGACTCGTCGGCGAAGTCGACCCGACCCGCCACCTGCCCGGTCGCCGGGTCGTACACGTCGCCGGAGCGCGCGCTCTCACCGCTCCACGGCTTGCCGCCGATCCAGTGCCCGATCGTCTTCACAGCACGTCCTCCAGGATGCCGAGCGCTTCTTCGACCTCGTCCTCGGTCAACGTCATCGGCGGCGCGAGGCGGATCACGTTGCCGTACAGGCCGCCCTTGCCGACCAGCAGCCCGCGCTCCCGCGTCCCCTCCAGCACCGCGACCGCCTTCGCCGGGTCCGGCGCGCCGTCCGGGCCGACCAGCTCCACCCCGATCATCAGGCCCTTGCCGCGCACGTCGCCGACCGCCGGCCGGTCCGCCGCGATGTCGCGCAACCCGTCGAGCAGCCGTTCGCCGAGCTTGGCCGCGTTGGCCTGCAGGTCGTTGTCGAGCAGGTAGTCCAGCGTGGCCAGCGCGCCGGCGGTGGAGACCGGGTTGCCGCCGAACGTGGAGATCGAGTTCGCCGTGATGCAGTCCATCAGGTCGCCGCGCGCGACCACGCCGCCGATCGCCAGCCCGTTGCCGAGGCCCTTGGCGAACGTCATCGCGTCGGGCGTCACGCCGTGCGCCTGGATGCCCCAGAAGTGCTCGCCGGTGCGGCCCCAGCCGGTCTGCACCTCGTCGGAGACGAGCAGGATGCCGTACTCGTCCAGCACCTCCTTGAACGCGCCGAACAGGCCGTCCGGCGGCAGGGAGAACCCACCGACGCCCTGGATGGGCTCCACGATCATGCACGCCACGTCGCCCGCGGTGGTCGTCTCGATCACCTCGCGCAGGTCCGCCACGCACGCCTTGATGTAATCGGCGTCCGACAGGTCCTTGAACGGGCTGCGGAACTTGTAGCCGCCGTGCACCCAGCCGACCTTCACCGGGCTCAGCGAGGACGCCGACCAGCCGCGGTTGCCGGTGATCGCGATGGTGGCGAACGCGCGGCCGTGGTAGGAGTTGCGCAGCGCGAGGACCTGGTCGCTGCGGCGGAACCGGGTGGCCAGCATGAGCGCCGTCTCGTTGGCCTCGGTGCCGGAGTTGGTGAAGAACACCTTGGCGTCCGGGATGCCGGACAGCTCGGCGATCTTCTCGGCCAGCTCGACCTGCGAGCGGATCAGGTACAGCGTGGAGCTGTGCAGCACGCCGGTCGCGAGCTGGGACCGGACCGCGTCGGAGATCTCGGCCACGTCGTAGCCGACCGCGTTGGTCAGGATGCCGGCGAAGAAGTCCAGGTAGGTGCGGCCCTCCCGGTCGGTGACGCGGCGGCCGCTCGCGCCGGCCAGCTCGATCGGGTGCTCGTAGTAGAGGGCCATCCAGTCGGGCATCACCGCGCGGTGCCGGGCCAGCAACTCCTCGTGTCCCATCGCATCCTCCGGTCGTAGGTCCCTGACCAGGAGTGTGGTCGGCGCCGCTGGGGGCCGCCATGGACAACGTGTACCGCTTTCGGGCGGCGCGCATTACGTTGTGTCCATGTACCCCACGGTCGCCGAAGCGCTCGCCCTGCCCGTGGTCCGGCGCGGTGAGCCGGCCGTGGTCGCGGGCGCGGCCGGGATGGGCCGCCGGGTGCGGTGGGTGCACGCGGCCGAGGTCGCCGACATCGCGCACCTGCTGCGCGGCGGCGAGCTGGTGCTCACCACCGGCATCGCGCTGCCGGACGACCCGGCCGGGCTGCGGGAGTACGTCGCCGGGCTGGCGTCGGTCGGCGCGTCCGGGCTGGTCGTGGAGCTGGTGCGGCGGTGGAGCGACGTGCTGCCCGGCGCGCTGGTCGCCGCCGCCGAGCAGCACGAGCTGCCGCTGGTGACGTTGGCGCGGGAGACCCGGTTCGTGTCGGTGACCGAGGCCGTGGTGTCGCTGATCGTGGACGCCCAGCTGGCCGAGCTGCGGGCGGCCGAGCAGGTGCACGAGGCGTTCACCGCGTTGACCGTGGCCGGCGCCGAACCGGCCGAGGTGCTGCGCGAGGTGGCCCGGACCGCCGGGCTGCCGGTGGTGCTGGAGACGCTGGGGCACGAGGTGCTGGCCTACGACGCGGCCGGTGAGGACCCGACCGCGCTGCTGGCCGACTGGGGTCAGCGGTCGCGGGCGGTGGCCGTGTCGGAGCGCACGGCGTTCCACGAGCAGGCCGGGTGGCTGGTGACCGTGGTCGGCGCGCGTGGCGCGGACTGGGGGCGGTTGGTGCTCGTCACCCCGGAACCGCCGCCGCACCGGCACGTCGTGGTGGCCGAGCGCGCCGCGTCCGCGCTGGCCGTGCACCGGCTGGTGGCCCGCGACCGCGAGTCGCTGGAGCGGCAGACGCACCGCACGCTGCTCACCCAGCTGCTCGGGCAGTCACCCGGACAGCCGCTCGGGCAGTCGCCGCACGACCTGGCGACGCGGGCGGCGGCGCTGGGCGTGCCGCTGGACCGGCGGCAGTTGATCGGCGTGGCGATCCGGCCGGGCACGGCGACCGCGCCCGCGCAGGCGCTGGCCTCGCAGGAGGTGCTGCGGGACCTCGCCGAGGCGACGGCGCTGGCGGCTCGGCGGGTGACGGTGCCCGCGCTCGTCGGCGTGGTGGACGACACGAGCGTGCGGGCGCTGCTGTCGCTGCCGCCGCAGGCGGGGTTGGACGGCGTGCTGCGGCGGCTGGCGCGGGAGGTGCACCGGCGGGCGGCGGCGACGCAGCACGCGCTGCCCGTGGTGGTGGCGGTCGGCACGACGGTGACCGCGCTGCCGGACGTGCGGCGGTCGTTGGGCGAGGCGGCGCACGTGGCGGGCGCGGCACTGCGGTCGCCGGGCACCCGGCTGTACCACCGGCTGGACGACGTGCGGCTGCGCGGGCTGCTGCACCTGCTGCGCGAGGACGAGCGGGTGGTGGCGTTCGCGGACCGCGAGCTGGGCCAGCTGCTGTCGCGCGACGCCGGCCAGGGCAGCCGGCTGGTGGAGCTGCTGCGGTGCTTCTGCGAGCACGGCGGCAACAAGTCCGCCGCCGCGGCCGCCGCGCACCTCTCGCGGACCGCGTACTACCAGCAGCTGAGCCGGATCGAGCAGGTGCTCGGGGTGTCCTTGGAGGACCCGGAGTCGGTGCTCTCGCTGTACGTGGCGCTGTTGGTGCACGAGATGGGCGAGCGGGACCCTCAGCTGCCCCGCCCGCCCACGTCGGCGACCTAGCCGAGCGGCGCCGGCAGCGGCAGCTGACCCAGGTCCGAGAGGCCGGGCGCCTGCGCCGGGCCGGAGACGACCGGGGCCAGCGGCAGCGCCGGGGTCTCGGGCAGGGCGCGGGCCTGCGGCGCGACGCCGAGCGGCGCGCCCAGCTGCGCGGCGCCCAGCGGCGCGAGGAGGCCGTCCAGCTGCGGCGCGCCCGGCACGGTGGGCGCCTGCAGCGCGGCCGGGGCCGCCACCTGCGGCGCCCGCAGCTCCTGCGCGACGCCCGGCAGCGGCGCGGGCAGCTTCACGGCCTGGCCGCTGAGCAGGTCGGTCACGGGCTTGGTGGCGTCGGCGCCGACCTCCGGCGCGTTGCCGAACTTGCCGTCCACGATGTCGGTGGGCGCCTCGGCGGCCGACGCGGCGGACGCGAGCAGCGGCGAGGAACCAACGGCGAGCAGGGCGGCGGCACGCAGGAGTCCGCGCGTGCGGTTTCCAGACACGATTTTCCTAACCTGGTTGGGGACCTGCAGTTGACCTCCATGGCATCGACCGAAACCCGCCCGTCCCTTGACCGCTCGATCGAGTGACTGACGCTCCGTGTCGCCTGCCACTCGATCGAGAAAGATTTGCTGCGTGGACGAGTGACATGGCGACGTGAGAGAGCCCCGCGGTTCCTGGTTCGGGGCCGAGGAACCGCGGGGCCGCCCGCCCCCGTGGCGGATCAGGTGCCGCGCGGGTCCGTGTCGGGGAGACGTGCGACACGGACCCGCGGCGGCTTCTTCCCCCTGTGCGGTCAGGGGTTGGTGACCCCGAGCGCGTAGCTGCCCGAGCCGCTGTAGGCGTGCACCCGGTAGCGGTAGTAGCCGGGCGTGCCGTTGTAGTCGACCGACTCGTTCGCGCCGGGGCTGTCGCCCTTGGCCACGACGGCCCACGAGCTGCCGTTCCACTTCTGCAGGTACAGGTCGAAGTCCGCGCCGGTCGCACCCACCAGGCAGCCGACGTGCGCGCCGGACACCGTGGACTGGTAGTAGCTGTTGTTCGGCTGGAACGCCTGCCCGCCCGCGGCCAGGGAGCCGTTGTAGGTGGTCTCCGAGTTCTGGCAGCCGGTCGGCGGGTCCGGGTTGCCGCCGCCGCCCGTGATCAGGCTCAGGCCGTACGCCTGCAGGATCTCGTTCACCGGCTGGAAGTACGTGGTGCCGCCGGTGCGGCAGTTGCCGGAGCCGCCGGAGGTCACGCCCTGCGCCTGCGTGCCCGCCAGCAGCGAGCCGCCCGAGTCGCCGGGCTCCGCGCACACCGTGGTCTGGATCAGGCCGGTCACCGTGCCCTGCGGGTAGCTGACCGACGAGTTGCGGGCCTGGATCGTGCCGCAGTGCCAGCCGGTGGTGGACCCGGACCGGCACACCGCCGAGCCGACCGGCGCGTCTTGCGAGCCCGCGACCGACACCGTCCCGCCGGAGTAGTTGTTGACCAGGCCGCGCGGGGTGTTGCCCGCCGCGACCTGCACCCACGCGTAGTCGTTGCCGGGGAAGCTGGAGCTGCGGAACGTGCCGCTCGGGTTCGACGTGGACGCGCCGGTCGAGCCGCAGTGCCCGGCGGTGACGAACCCGCCGTTGACCGAGAAGCCGACCGAGCAGCGGCTGCCGCTGCCGATGTTGTAGGCGTTGCCGCCGATCACGTCGACCAGCGGGCGGGGCTGCTCGACCGTGGTCAGGTACCGGACGGCGGAGGCCGGGACGCCGGCCGCGGCGACGAACGCGCGGGCGGCGGCGAGCTTGGCGGGCTGCGACTTCACCACGACGGTGTTGGTGGGCAGGTCGACGTACCAGCCGGGCACGGACCTCGGCGCCTTGGCCGCGTTGGCGTCCAGCGCGGCCTTCGCCGCGTCCAGGTCGCCCTCGCTGCGCTGCACGACCTTGGTGCGCACGCCGCCCTGGTCGGCGTCGGACTGCCTGGTCACGCCGACGGTGAGCGCGCCGGAGGAGTCGATCCACGCGCCGCCGAACCGCGCGTCCAGCCGCTTGCGCAGGCCGTGCGCGGTCTCGGCGGAGCGCTCGTCGGCGGCCAGCCGGGACCGCGCCTGGTCGGCGTCGAGCCCGAGGTCGCGCTGGATGGCGGAGAGGATTTCGGCGTCCTGGCCGGCAGGGGCGGCCGGGACGGCCTGGGCAGTCGGCGACAGGGCGGTGGCGGTGATCAGCGCGGCCGCGAGCACCACTGGTCTCAACAGTGCTGACATGGGGGTTCTCCTCGAAGGAGGGCAGGGATTCCCCGTGAAACTAGGTCCGCTGACCTGATCGCGGTAATACCACTTGGGTCATAAGACGGAGTGATGGCCGCCGACGAGGTGCGGGATCGCGCCGTACTCCGGGTGCTCCGGGAGCCAGCCCGCGTAGCGCGGGTTGCGCTCGGCGGTCTCCCGGTACGCCTCGGCCGCGTACCGCAGCACCTGCGGTCCGAAGGCGGCGGCCGGCCCCTCCGGGTCCCAGCCGATCAGGTGCCGCCACCGCAGCGGCGCGCCCGCCAGCGGCATCGCGGCCAGGCCGGGCACGCGGCGGAACGTCGGCTGGCACAGCGCGACCGCGTCACCGGAGGCGGCCAGGTCGATGCAGCTGTTGATGTCGACCTCGTACATGGTGCGCGGGGTGAACCCGGCCCGGCTGCACGCGGCCACGAAGCAGTCGCCGAAGCACCCGTCGCCGGGCGTGACGGCCCACTGCGCGTCCCGCAACGCGCCCAGCTCCACCTCCTCCAGCAGCGTGAACGGGTGGTCCTCCGGCATCAGCACGAACACCGGGTCGACCGCGATCACGTTCCAGGTCAGCCCGTGCTCCGACGGCGGCGGCGCGTCACCGCACACGCCGACCAGCACGTAGTCCAGCCGGCCCGCCGCGACCGCGGCGGACAGCTCCTCGCCGGACCACGACACCTGGGTGGAGACGTGGGCGCCGGGGTGCGCCTCGGTCAGCCGGTGCACCAGCCCGCCGAGCATCGGCCCGTTCACCGCGCCGACCCGGTACCGGTCGCCGGGCGAGTCGTCGTCCACCAGGCGCAGCGCGTCCTCCTGCAGCCGGGAGAACGCGGGCAGCAGCACGCGCGCCCGTTCGAGCACCAGCTCGCCGAGCGCGGTGGGGCGGGCGCCCTTGTGGTCGCGCTCGAACAGCCTGCCCCCGAGCAGCCCCTCGATCCGGTGCAGCTGGGCGGTGAGGGCGGGTTGCGCCAGGCCGAGCAGCGAGGACGCCTTGGACAGGCTGCCCGCGTCCGCGATGGCGCAGACGACCCGCAGGTGCCGCAGTTCGAGCTTCATCCGAGCGACGGTAGGCCAACGGCGAACGGCTGGTCGAGGGCCGAAAGGCGCGGGCCGGACCGGCCCGGACCAGCGGCTCGGGTGGCAATGGGCAGAGTGTGCGCTGATCATGGCAAGCGTGGACACTCTGCCACTGCCCACGCGACCGGGCCGACCGGAGGATGCCGGGATGGAAATCGCGCCGAACCACCCGCGTGAAGGGTGTTTCACGAGCGTAACAGGGGAGTGACCGATGGCCCTCGACCCCGCGACCCAGGTCACGACCGATCCCGACGGCCGCGTGGAGCTGCGTGATCATTCCGCGATCGCGGGCAGCCCGCACTACAACCCCGACCTGGCGCCGGTGCCGCTGGAGCGGCGCACCTGGTCCACGTACAACTTCTTCGCGCTGTGGATGGGCATGGCGCACAACATCCCCAGCTACACGCTCGCCGCGTCGCTGGTGGCGCTGGGGATGGACTGGGTGCAGGCGTTCCTGACCATCACCCTGGGCAACCTGATCGTGCTGGTCCCGATGCTGCTCAACAGCCACGCGGGCACGAAGTACGGCATCCCCTTCCCGGTGTTCGCCCGCGCGTTCTACGGCGTGCGCGGCGCGAACCTGGTGGCGTTGCTGCGCGCGTTCATCGCGTGCGCGTGGTTCGGCATCCAGACGTGGGTCGGCGGCAAGGCGCTGCACGTCATCGTGGGCAGGCTGGCCGGCGACGGGTGGGTGGACGCGCCCGTCGTGCTGGGCCAGGTGTGGACGCTGTGGCTGTGCTTCCTGGGCTTCTGGGTGGTCCAGATGCTGATCATCTGGCGCGGCATGGAGGCGATCCGCCGGTTCGAGAACTGGACCGCGCCGCTGGTCAGCGTAGGCTTCCTGGTCCTGCTGGCGTACGTGGCGGTGAAGGCGGGCGGGTTCGGCCCGATCCTGTCGGAGCCGTCCAAGCTCGGTTGGGGCGCGGACTTCTGGAAGGTGTTCTTCCCGTCGCTGATGGGCATGATCGCGTTCTGGTCGACGCTGTCGCTGAACATGCCGGACTTCACCCGCTTCGGCGGCAGCCAGCGCAAGCAGGTCGTCGGCCAGGTCCTGGGCCTGCCGACCACGATGTCGTTCATCGCCATCGTGGCGATCCTGACCACGTCCGGCGCGATGGCGCTGTACGGCGAGGCGATCTGGGACCCGGCGGAGCTGGCGAGCCGGTTCGACAGCACGGCGGTGGTGCTGGTCGCGCTGGTGGCGCTGGTGCTGGCCACGGTCTCGGCGAACCTCGCGGCGAACGTGGTGAGCCCGTCCTACGACTTCTCGAACGCGTTCCCGAAGAAGATCACGTTCGCGGTCGGCGGGCTGATCACCGGCGTGATCGGCATCGTGATCCAGCCGTGGCGGCTGATCTCCGACCCCGGCATCTACATCTTCGCCTGGCTGGGCTTCTACGGCGGCCTGCTGGCGTCGGTGGCGGGCGTGTTCGTCGCCGGCTACTGGGTGCTGGCGAAGACCAGGCTGGAGCTGCCCGACCTGTACCTGTCCGGGCGGGGCGCGTACTGGTTCAAGGCGGGCTGGAACTGGCGCGCGGTGGTGGCCACGCTGGTCGGCTCGGTGCTCGCGGTCGGCGGCGCGTACAACGGCCCGTTCCCGGCCGACGGCCTGATCCCGTTCCTGAAACCGCTCTACGACTACAACTGGGTCGTCGGCCTGGTCGGCGGCATGCTCGTCTACCTGGCGCTGGCGCCACGGAGGGAGAACGCGTGAGCACCATCATCCGAGCGGGTCTCGTGCAGCAGAAGTGGACCGGCGACAAGGAGTCGATGATCGCGAACGCGGTCGAGGCGGTCCGCTCCGCCGCGTCGCAGGGCGCGCAGGTCGTGTGCCTGCAAGAGCTGTTCTACGGGCCCTACTTCTGCCAGGTGCAGGACGCTGACTACTACTCCTACACCGAGGGCATCCCGGACGGCCCGACGACCGAGCTGATGTGCGAGCTGGCCGGGCAGCTGGGCGTCGTGCTCGTCGTGCCGATGTACGAGGAGGAGCAGCCGGGCGTCTACTACAACACCGCCGCGGTGATCGACGCGGACGGCACGTACCTCGGCAAGCACCGCAAGAACCACATCCCGCAGGTGAAGGGGTTCTGGGAGAAGTTCTACTTCAAGCCGGGCAACCTCGGCTACCCGGTGTTCGACACCGCCGTGGGCAGGGTGGGCGTCTACATCTGCTACGAGCGGCACTTCCCGGAGGGCTGGCGGGCGCTCGGGCTGAACGGCGCGCAGATCGTGTTCAACCCGTCGGCGACCAGCCGCGGCCTGTCGGAGTACCTGTGGCGGTTGGAGCAGACCGCGGCGGCCGTGGCCAACGAGTACTACGTGGGCACGATCAACCGGGTCGGCGTGGAACCGCTGGGCGACAACGAGTTCTACGGCCAGTCGTACTTCGCCGACCCGCGCGGCCAGCTCGTCGGCGAGGCGGCCTCCGACACTGAGGAGGAGATCGTCGTCCGCGACCTGGACATGGACCTGCTGGCCGAGGTCCGCGACCTGTGGGCGTTCTACCGCGACCGCCGCCCCGACACCTACGAGGGGCTGGTGCGCCCGTGAGCATCCTGATCAAGGGCGGCACGGTGGTCAACGCGACCGGCGCCGTCACGGCCGACGTGCTGGTGGACGGCGAGGAGGTCGTCGCCCTGCTCGCGCCCGGCTTCCCGCTCCAGGCCGACGAGACGATCGACGCCACCGGGAAGTACGTGATCCCCGGCGGCATCGACGCGCACACGCACATGGAGATGCCGTTCGGCGGCACGTTCTCCGCCGACACCTTCGAGACCGGCACGATCGCCGCGGCGTGGGGCGGCACCACCACGATCATCGACTTCGCCGTGCAGACCAAGGGCACGTCGCTGCTGTCCACGCTGGACAAGTGGCACGCCAAGGCGGACGGCAGGTGCGCCGTCGACTACGGGTTCCACATGATCGTCTCCGACGTCAACGACACGTCGTTGAAGGAGATGGAGTCCTGCATCGACGCGGGCGTGAACACGTTCAAGATGTTCATGGCCTACCCCGGCGTCTTCTACGCCACCGACGGCGAGATCCTGCGCGCCATGCAGAAGGCCCGCGAGACCGGCGCGACGATCATGATGCACGCGGAGAACGGCATCGCGATCGACCAGCTGGTCGCGCAGGCGCTCGCGCAGGGCCGCACCGACCCGGTCGAGCACGGCCTGACCCGGCCCGCCGAGCTGGAGGGCGAGGCCACGTCCCGCGCCATCACGCTGGCCAAGGTCACCGGGTCGCCGCTGTACATCGTGCACCTGTCCGCCGCGCAGGCGCTGGACGCGGTGACGAAGGCGCGCGACACCGGGCAGAACGTCTTCGCCGAGACGTGCCCGCAGTACCTGTACCTGTCGCTGGAGGACCTGGCGAAGCCGGACTTCGAGGGCTCGAAGTACGTCGCCTCCCCCCCGCTGCGGCCCAAGGAGCACCAGTCCGAGCTGTGGCGCGGCCTGCGCACCAACGACCTTTCGGTGGTGTCGACCGACCACTGCCCGTTCTGCTTCAAGGACCAGAAGGAGCTGGGGCGCGGCGACTTCTCCAAGATCCCCAACGGGATGCCGGGCGTCGAGCACCGGATGGACCTGCTGCACCAGGGCGTGGTGGCGGGCGAGATCACGCTGGAGCGGTGGGTGGAGATCTGCTCCACCACGCCCGCGCGGATGTTCGGCCTGCACCCGCGCAAGGGCGTCATCGCGCCCGGCGCGGACGCCGACGTCGTGGTGTACGACCCGAACGCGCGGCAGGTCATCTCGGCGGCCACGCACCACATGAACGTCGACTACTCGGCGTACGAGGGCATGGAGATCACCGGCAAGGTCGACGTGGTGCTGTCCCGCGGCCGGGTGGTCGTCGACGCCGGCGGTTTCCGCGGCTCGACCGGGCACGGGCGGTTCCTGTCCCGCGAGCTGAACCAGTACCTGGTCTAGGAGGCGGACGTGGACTTCGGGGTAGTGCTCCAGACCGACCCGCCCGCCCGGGACGTGGTGGCCGGAATGAAGGCCGCCGAGGACAACGGCTTCCGCTACGGCTGGACGTTCGACTCGGTCGTGCTGTGGCAGGAGCCGTTCGTCATCTACTCGCAGGTGCTGGCGGCGACGTCGGAGCTGGTCGTCGGCCCCATGGTGACCAACCCGAGCACCCGGGACTGGTCGGTGACCGCGTCGCTGTTCGCCACGCTGAACGACATGTTCGGCAACCGGACGGTGTGCGGCATCGGGCGCGGCGACTCGGCGCGCCGGGTGATCGGGCAGGCACCCGCGTCGCTGGCGACGCTCGGCCGGGCCATGACGGTGATCAAGGAGCTGGCGGAGGGCCGGGAGGTCGAGCACCACGGCACGCCGGTGCGCATCCCCTGGGTGCGCGACGGCAAGCTGGAGATGTGGATGGCCGCCTACGGCCCCAAGGCGCTGAAGATGGTCGGTGAGCAGGCGGACGGGTTCATCCTGCAGACCGCCGACGTGGACATCGCCCGGTGGACGATCGGGACGGTGCGCGAGGCGGCGGAGGCGGCGGGCCGCGACCCCTCGGCGATCACGGTGTGCGTGGCCGCGCCCGCGTACGTGGGGGCGGACCTGGCGCACCAGCGCGACCAGCTGCGGTGGTTCGGCGGGATGGTCGGCAACCACGTGGCCGACCTGGTCGCGCGGTACGGCGACTCGGGCGCGGTGCCGTCGGCGCTGACCGACTACATCAAGGACCGGGAGGGCTACGACTACGCCCACCACGGCAAGGCGGGCAACCGGTCGACGGACTTCGTGCCGGACTCGATCGTGGACCGGTTCTGCCTGCTGGGACCGGCGTCCGCGCACGTGGACCGGTTGCAGGAGCTGCGCGAGCTCGGCGTGGACAACTTCGCGCTGTACCTGATGCACGACGACAAGGACAAGACGCTCGCGTCCTACGGCAACGAGGTGATCGGCCGGGTGTGACACCCGGCCGGGGGGGTGTTGCCACAGCTTCCGGCGCACCCCCGACCTCGGCCGACCGGAATTGTCGGACCCCGTTGCTACCGTCGCCGCATGATCCTTCCGACCGCTGCCGAAGAGGCCCGCTTCTGGGCGATGCTGGAGAACGCGTGGGCCGGGCTCGGTCCCGGGCCGAACGGCCTGCGGCGCGCGCTGGCCGAGCGCGACCCGTCCGCCGACGGCTTCGCCGAGGCCGCCGAGCTGGAGGAACACCTCGACACCGTGCTGGGGGCGTTGGCCGAGGCGTGCGACGGGCTGTCCGGCGAGGAGCTGGTGGCGCTGGACCGGGTGGCCGAGCGCAAGCTGCACGAGATCGACCGGGCCGACGTGCAGGCGGTCACCGACGGTTCGGACGACGGCTTCCTGTACGCGCGGGGCTTCGTCCTCGCGCTGGGGCGGGAGTTCTACGAGGCCGTGGCGCGCGACCCGCGGATCGCCGTGGAGGACGCGGAGTGCGAGGACTTCTGCTACTTCTTCGCCCGGCTGCACGACGCGCGGTTCGGGGGTTACCCGGAGACGGGGTCGGGGATCTCCCGGGAATCGGCCTCGAACCCGGCGGGTTGGCCGAGGCAGGGGGTACCGTCGGACGTGTGATCGACTTCGAGAAGCAGTCCGTCTTCAAGCTCGCGCCGTGCCGCCCGGAGGACATCGCGCCGCAGGTGGCGCCGATCCTGATCCAGGGCGAGCAGATCGTGTCGAGCTTCAAGACGGTGCGGGACTTCGTGGTGTTCACCAACAAGCGGGTGATCGCGGTGAACGTCCAGGGCATGACCGGCCGCAAGAAGGACTTCACGTCGCTGCCCTACAGCCGGGTGCAGGCGTTCTCCATCGAGACGGCGGGCACGTTCGACATGGACGCGGAGCTGGACCTGTGGTTCAGCGGGCTGGGCCAGGTGCGGCTGGAGTTCAAGGGGCACGCCGACGTGCGGCTGCTCGGCCAGATGATCGCGACCTTCGTCCTCTGACCGCCGGTCCTCGGGACCGGGGCCGCCGCAGCGCCTCCCCCGCCCCGTGGCCCTAGTCGAGGATGGCCGTCACCTCGGCCTCGACCAGGATGCCCGGCTGGAAGAGGACGTCGACTCCGATCAGCGCCGCGGGCGGCCCGGTGATGTCGAACTCCGCCGCGGCCCGCGCGACCCCGGCGTTGAACGCGTCGTACATCTCCGGCTTCCACCCGGCGGCGTACCAGGTGAACCGGACCACGTCGTGGAAGCCCGCGCCCGCGGCGGACAGGCACTTGGCCACGTTGCGGTACACCTGCGCGACCTGCCCGGCGAGGTCGCCGGGCGCGACGAGTTGCCCCTCCTCGTCCCACGCCACCTGTCCGGCGATGTGGACGTGCTTGCTGCCCGTGGCCACGGCGACGTGGTGGTAGGCGGGCACGACGACGTGACCCTCGGGGTTGACCAGCGAAACCGCCACTGCGACCTCCTGACTCCGCGTGCCGGGCGAGATGCCCGGCACCACCTGTGGAATTACTTCATGCTTGAAGTGATCCCATCATGCGTCGACTTCACGCTTGAAGTCAAATCGGTCCGGTACCGTAGGCCCGTGGCTGCAACCGGAACCCCCGCCGACGGCGAGGACCCGCAGGCCGGGGTGGCGTGGCTCGACCCGGCCGAGAAGGACGCCTGGAGCGCGCTGATCTCCCTGGTGCTGCTGCTCCCCGGGCGGCTCGAATCACCGCTGCAGCACGCGGCCGGGCTGACCCTGTTCGACTACCTCACGCTCAGCCACATCTCCGAGGCCCCGGACCGCAGGATCCGGATGAGCGAACTGGCCTACCTGGCCAACGGCTCGCTCTCGCGCCTGTCGAACGTCGTGCGGCGCTTCGAGGAGCGGGGCTGGGTCAGGCGCTCGCCCGATCCGGACGACGGCCGCTACACGCTCGCCGCGCTCACCGACGCGGGTTACGACGTGGTCGTCGCCGCGGCGCCCGTGCACGTGAGGTCGGTGCGGGAGGTCGTGCTCGACCCGCTGGGGAAGGCCGACCGGCGTGCCCTGGCCCGGATCGCGGCGAAGCTGGGGGTGCTCCCTCCCGGTCACCGCTGACGCGCGGACCGACCGGGCGCACCCCCGCGCCGCCCACTCCCGCCCCGGCTAGGCGCGGCCCGTGTTCCAGACCGCCTCGAAGGTCTCCCGGGCGATCGGCTTGACCGGGTCCTCGAACGGGTCGATCGGCTCGTCCGTCAGACCCCCGTGCGCGTCCTCGATCAACCGCCACGAGTAGCGGTGCACCCCGCCCGCCGACGGCAGCTCGATCTGCCGGATCACGATCAGCTCACCGTCGTGCTCCACCGCCTCGTACAGCGCGCGGGCGCCCTCGTCCACCCAGCCGTCCAGGTCCTCGAACTCGAAGTACGAGCGCGGCCGGTCGGACTCCTCCAGCAGCCGGTACCAGGCGACGACGTCGTCCATCCGGCTGGAGATCCCGATCATCGCACTGAACGGGTCGTGCCGTCCCACCCGGTCAGCGCGCCGGGCAGCACCTCGGCCAGCTGCGCCGGGTAGACCGTCGCGTCGGTCGACGCCAACTCGGGCACCGACCACCAGTGATGGCGCCGGATCGTCTGCTGCTCGATCTCGTTGAACCGCGAGGTGTCCACGCTGACCCCCTCCACCCTTCCCACGAAGAACCACTCGACCGCCGCGTAGCTCAAACCGTCGAACGCGAACACGGCGTGCCGCTTCCACACCGGACCCACCAGGTCCTCGGCGTCGATCTCCAGACCAGTCTCCTCGAAGACCTCGCGCACCGCCGCCGCCCGCAGGTCCTCCCCCGGCTCGACCCCGCCGCCGACGGTGAACCAGAACAGCTCGTCCGGCCGGTTCGGGTCGAAGCCCTCGAACATCAGCACCCGCCCGTCGGGGTCCAGCAGCACGACCCGCGCCGACACGCGCTGGGTCAGCGCGGGCGCCTCGACGTCGCCGCCGGGCTCGGCGATCTCGAAGTAGGACGGCGTCGGGGCGGTGCCCGCGAGCCGCAGCCAGCGCACGGACCGCCGCCGGCGCAGCGCCAGCGTGTCGCGCACGGCGTCGTTGTGCACCCGCCGGGCCAGCACCACCCGCTGCTCGGCGTCGGACAGCTCGGCCGCCAGCTCGGGCTCCAGCACCGACCGGTCGAGCCCGTCCAGCAACGCCGAGAGCCGGTTCTCCGCCGCCTCCCGGTCGGCCCGCCCGGCCCGCTCGGCCCGGTCCGCCGCCGCCTTCAGCTCGGGCCTGCCGCACACCGCCGCGACCGCCCTGCTCACCACCGACCGCCGCGCCAGGGCCGCGTCGAGCGCCGCCCAGGCCGCGTCCGTGCGCACGTGCAGCCGGTCCAGCCGGTTGGCCGTCCCCAGCGTCCACGGCCCGATGAGCACGGCCAGCGCCAGCAGCACCAGGAACGTCGTCGCGACACCGGAACTGGTCACGCCTCACCCACCCGACGAGGATCCGCCGCCATGGCGCTTTCATAGACCCGCAGCACCTGGTTCGCGACCACCGACCAGTCGAACACCATCACGCGTTCCCGCGCCGCGTCGACGTAGCCGGCCCGCCGCGCGGGGTCGGTCAGCAGGTCCCGCAACGCCGCGGCGAGCGCGGCCGGGTCGCCGACCGGGGTCAGCACGCCCGCCTTGCCGTCGTCCAGCACGCGCCGGAACGCGTCCAGGTCGCTGGCCAGCACCGCCGTGCCCGCCGACATCGCCTCGGTGAGGATGATGCCGAAGCTCTCGCCACCGGTGTTGGGCGCGCAGTAGACGTCCACGCTGCGCAGCGCGCGCGCTTTCGTCTCGTCGTCCACCATGCCGAGGAACACCATTCGCGAGGCCAGCTCGGGTCCGGCCTGCTTGCGCAGCTCGTCGGAGTCGCCGCGCCCGACCACCAGCAGCCGCGCGTCCGGCAGGTCCAGTCGGCGGAACGCCTCCAGCAGCACCGGCATGCCCTTGCGCGGCTCGGTGAACCGGCCGACGAAGCCGACCGTGCCGCCGGGGCGCGGGTAGTCGTCCAGCGGGGCCGCGTCGGCGAAGAACCCGACGTCGACGCCGTTGGGGATCTCCACCGCGTCCCCGCCCAGGTGCTCCACCTGCACCCGCCTGGCCAGCGCGGACACCGCGATCCGGGCGGTGATCTTCTCCAGGAACGGCTGGAGCACCGCCTGGAACGCCGACAGCATCTTCGAGCGCGGCGTCGACGTGTGGAAGGTGGCCACGATCGGCCCGTCGGCGACCATCAGCGCCAGCATGGACAGCGACGGCGCGGTCGGCTCGTGCAGGTGCAGCACGTCGAAGTCGTGCTCCGCGATCCACCGCCGGACGCGGGCGAACGACACCGGTCCGAACGACAGCCGCGCCACCGACCCGTTGTACGGGATGCCGACCGCGCGACCGGCCGAGGTGACGAACTCGGGCACCGGCGTGTCGTCGTCGGCCGGCGCCAGCACCTCGACCTCGTGCCCGAGACCCCTCAGGGCGCGCGCCAGGTCGACCACGTGCGCCTGCACGCCACCGGGGACCTCGAACGAGTACGGGCAGACGATGCCGACCTTCACGCCGGTTCCCCTCGGCGGGCGAGCACCCGGCGCAGCGCCTTCTGCCTGCTCTCCGGCAGGTCGGCGAGCCACAGCTGCTGCATCATGTGCCAGTCGGTGGGGTGCGCGGCGATGTCGGCGGCGAACACGTCGGCCATCTGCTGGGTAGCCGCCAGCACGCCCGCGGTGCCGGGGACCTTGATCGGCGGGTGCAGCCGGATGACCCAGCCGTCCTCGGTGAACCACAGGCCGGCCGGGATCAGCGCCGCGCCGGTGGTCGCGGCCAGGTGCGCGGGACCGGCGGGCATCAGGGTGCGCTCGCCGAAGAACGTCACCGGCACGCCGCCCGCGGTGAGGTCGCGGTCGGCGAGCAGGCAGACGACGCCGTTCGCGCGCAGCCGCTCGGCCAGCACCAGCGCCGGGTTGCGGTCGCCGCCGGTCAGCGGCACCACCTCGAAGCCGAGCCCTTCTCGGAAAGCGATGAACCGGCGGTACAGCGACTCGGGCTTGAGCCGTTCGGCGACGGTGGTGAACGAGCCGCAGTGCCCGACCAGCCAGACGCCCGCCATGTCCCAGTTGCCGCAGTGCGGCAGCGCGATGACCGCGCCGCGGCCCTCGGCCAGCGCCGCGTCCAGGTTCTCGACGCCGCTCATCGTCCGGTCCAGCTCGGCGTAGACCGCTTCGAGGTCCAGCGACGGCATCCGGAACGCCTCGCGCCAGTACCGCGCGTACGACCGCGCCGCCAGCCGGACCAGCTCGTCCAGCTCGGCCTCGCCCGCGCGCGGCACGACCCGGCGCAGGTTCGCCCGCAGCTGCCGCACACCACCGCCGCCGCGCTTGGCGGCCCGGTCGGCGCCCGCGTCGAACAACGCCCGCGCCGCCCTCTCCGGCAGCAGCCGCACCAGCCGCCACCCGGCCGCGTAGCCGAGGTCGGCCAGCCGTCCCTTCAGGTCACGCGCCTTCACCCGCCCAGCTCCTTCGCCGCGCGGCTCACGGCGACGATCCGCTGCACCACGGTGATCGTCACCATCGCCGCCAGCAGGTACAGGGCGATCGGCAGGATGTGGGGCACGCCGAGGCCGTGCAGGCCGACGCCGACCAGCACCACGATGAACCGCTCGGCGCGTTCGGCCAGGCCGCCGTCGGCGGAGAGCCCGGACGCCTCGGCGCGCGCCTTCACGTACGAGGTGACCTGGGCGCCGACCAGCGACACCAGGGTCGCCGCGGCCAGGCCGTGCTCGTCCGCGCCGAACGCCCACCAGGCGATGGCGGCGAACAGGGCGCCGTCGGCGATCCGGTCGCAGCTGGCGTCCAGCACGGCGCCGAACTTCGTGCCGCCGCCCTGGGCGCGCGCCATCGCGCCGTCGATCAGGTCGAACAGCACGAACGCGGTCACCAGCGCCGCGCCGACGAACAGCTCGCCGCGCGGGATGAACCACAGCGAGACGGCGACGGAGCCTGCGGTGCCCAGCACCGTGACGGTGTTCGGGGTGAGGCCGCGGCGCAGCAGCCAGGCCCCGATCGGATCGGTGACGCGCGAAACCGACGCGCGGGCGAAGATGTTCAGCATGGGGTGGCGGGGCACCTACCGACGAGACGAAGTGGTCCCCGGCAGCCTAACCACCCAGCTCAGCCGAGCTTGCGGTGGTCCCTGGAGATCTGCTCCAGCAGGTCTTCCAGCGCGTCGCCGCGCACCGCCAGCCGCTCCAGCCTGCCGAACAGGGCCAGGTACTCGCGCACGTCGTGGGGGTCGGTGATGGTGGCGTTGCCGGTCAGCACGCTCAACGTCACCACCCGCTCGTCGTAGACCTGGAAGCCGTGCAGCGCCACCAGGTTCGCGTCCGCCGTCCACGGCACCACGCCGAGCTGGACATTGGGTCTTCGCATGATCTGCACGAGGTGGTCGATCTGCTCGCACATGAGGTCGGCCGACCCCATCCGCCAGCGCAACGCGCTCTCGGCGAGCAGGAAGACGAACCGCTTGCCCAGGTCGTCCATGCGCGCCCGGCGGCTGCGCAGGGTGGCGATGGCGGTGTCCTGCTCGTGCGAGGGCATCGTGTTGTGCACGACCCTCAGGTAGTTCTCGCTCTGCAACAGCGCGGGCACACCCGCGTTCTGGAAGAAGCGGCTGGTGGTGGCGCGGGCCTCGATTCGGGCCACGGTCTGCTGGTGCCGGTGGGCCCCGCGGTGCAGCACCACTCGGCGGGTCTCCGCCTCGGCGTGCAGCTGGCGGGCCAACTCGACCAGTTCGACCCTGGTCTCCCTGGTCGCGGACAACTCGGCGACCAGGCGCTCCACGTCGGTCACGGACGGGAGGAGCATGCCGTTCTCGATCTTCGACAGCTTGGACTGGCTCATCCCGGTAGCGCGCGCCGTGGCCGTGCCGGTCATCTTGGCCTCGGTGCGCAGCCTTCGTAACTCGCGCGAGAGCCGTTCTCGGGCCAGCCGCGAACGCTCAGGTGCGGTCATGCAACGCACCGTATCGACGCTTCGTGCTCTTGACGATCGGCCAGGAAGGTGTTCACCACCTCGCGCCACCCCGCCGCGTGGTGATCTGCAGCACCCTGAGTGGGCGTGGTGGGCTGCACGTGCAGATGGCCGTGCACCTGCGCTTGCAGCACGTGAGAGGTCGCAGGTCAGGGGCCTTTTGCTGGTCCACACCAATCGGGACGGGGTCAGAAACCGACTCGGAGCAGGACGACGTCGTCCGGCAGCAGCCTGATCTCGACGCCGGTGATGTCCGACCTGGCCAACCGGGTGGTCGCGATGGGCCGAGTGGTGGAACCCGGTCCGGCGGTCCACGTCGCGACCGGTGTGGTGGCGCCGTCGGCCGCGACGACGTGCAGGGCGTAGGCGAAGACCGGCGGCGGCGGGCCGTCCGGAGCGGCGTAGGAGCACAGCACCTCGATGCGGGTGCCCCACGGCTCTTCGACCAGGTGGACGCTGGCCGTCACCGGGCTGGGGATCGTCTGGTGCATCGCCACGTCCGGGAGGGGTGGCGGCGCGGTGGCCACCGCGTCGGGGGCGGCCGGCCGCACGGCGAGCGCGACCACCGCCCCCGTCAACGCCGCCACCAGCAGCGCCGCCGCCACCACCAGCCGGGCGCGCCGGCGGCGGGACCGCTCGGCCGCCACCAGGTCGGCGAACACCTCGGCGGGCGGGGGGTCGGCGTCGGGTTCGAGCAGGTCGAGCGCGCGGTCGCGGGGCACCGCCGAGAGGATGCCCGGCACGCCCGCGAACGCGGCCACGTCGGCCGAGCACTCCGGGCACCCGGCCAGGTGGCCCTCGAACTCCCGCCGTTCGCCAGGCGACAGCGAACCCAGGACGTACGCGGCGCCCCAGTCCCGGTACGGATCGACTGGCGAGCTCAACGTCCGGTGACCCCCTTCTCCTCCAGCGCCAGCCGCAGCGCCCGCAGACCGTAGTGCAGCCTGGACTTCACGGTCCCCTCCGGCAGGTCCAGCTCGGCGGCCAGCTCGGCGACGGACTGGCCCATGTAGTAAGCACGCACGATCACCGTGCGGTGCTCCGGCGTCAACTGGGTGAGCACGTCGGCCACCAGCCAGGCGTCCAGGGCCGAGTCGCTGTGGTCGGACCTGGCCCGCTCGGGCAGCCGCTCGGAGCCGATCTCCCAGCGGGCACGGGCGCTGCGGCGCTCGTCTATCACCACGTTGCGCGCCACCGTGTAGAGCCACGCGCGGGCGGCCGTCTCGCCCTGCTCCAGCACCTTGGGGTTGCGCCAGGCCCGCAGCAGCGCCTCCTGCACGACGTCGCGGGACAGCTCGTCGTCGCCGGTGAGCCGGCGCACGTACCGCCACAGGGCGGGCGCGTGCTCGTCGTGGAGGGAGCGCAGCAGGGCAATGTGACTGTCGTTGATCGCGCACCTCCTCGGCTAGTCGTGGAGCAGCGGTTCCCGGGTCGTGCCGGTGAAGGCGGGGCGGCGCTTGGCGAGGAAGGCCGCCGTGCCCTCGCGCATGTCGTCGGTGGTGAACGCCTCGCGGAACGCGTCCAGCTCGGCGGCCAACCCGGTGGTGACGTCGACGCCGGTGGCGGCGTTGACGGCGGTCTTGGCCAGCGCGACCGCCGTCGCCGAGTTGCCCGCGATCCGGCCGAGCACCGCCCGCGCGGCGGTCAGCATCCCATCCCGGGTGTCGAACACGGCGTTGACCAGGCCCAGGCGCAGCGCCTCGGCCGCGTCGACGTGCCTGCCGGTGTAGATCAGCTCGCGGGCGACCGCGGGGCCGACCAGGCGCTGCAGCCGGACGCAGCCGCCGAAGCCGGGGACCAGGCCGAGCACGACCTCCGGCTGGCCGAACACCGAGCGGTGGGTGGCGTAGGCGAAGTCGCAGGCCAGCACCACCTCGCAGCCGCCGCCGAGCGCGTAGCCGTCCACGCAGGCGACGACCGGGCACGGCACCCGCTCCAGCAGCCGGGTGACGCGCTGGCCGAGCAGCCCGAACCGCTCGCCCTCGGCCGGTGTCATCGCGGCCATCTCGCGGATGTCCGCGCCCGCGACGAACGCCGGGCCGGGCGCGCCGGTGAGGATGATCCCGGCGGGCGCGCGTCCGGTGAGGACACCGGACAGGAAGTGGTCGAGTTCGGCGAGGACGCGGCCGGACAGCGCGTTGCGCGCCGGCGGCCGGGACACGGTGACCGTCGTGACGCCGTCCTGTTCTTCGATCAGCAAGTGGTCCACGAGCTCTCCTCACGAATCCCAGATGGCGCCGAACGCGGGCACTCCCCGTGCCTCCAGCTCCTCCACGACGTGCCAGGTCGTCTTCTTGTTCGAGATGCAGATCACGGCCTCCGCGGCGAACTCGCGGTGCGCGCGCAGCGCCAGCTCGACCAGGTCCGGCTTGCCGTCGCGGACGGTGTCCCAGACCAGCGCGTCCGGCTGCACGGCCTCGATCTCGTCCACCAGGTCGTCGCCGTAGGTGGCGCGGGGCGTGCGGGTGGACCACACCAGGCGCGCCGGCGTCCCACCCGACAGCAGGTGGGGCAGGCACGGCCCGATGCCGCTGCCGGTGGCCACCCACACCACCCTCGTGAACAGCTTGTCGATGTTCCCGACGCCCGCGGTGGGCACGCCCTTGACCCACAGGTGCGTCGGCAGGTCGTCGATGAGCGAACCGGTCCAGTCCCCCGCGCGGGAGATGGTCAGCCGGAACCCGGTGCGGCCGGGCGTCGGCACGTTGGCGAACGAGTGCCACTCCAGCAGCGGGTGGCGGCTCACCGCCGTCGAGGAGCCCGCGAACGGCGTCACGTGGTCGAACGACACCAGCGCGACGTGCCGCGACGGTCGGGTGATCCGCACCGGCACCCGGCGCAGCCGCGCCCACGGCAGCGCGACGCTCGCCACCACCAGCAGGAGCAGCCAGAACTGCGTCGAACCGGCGAAACCCGGCTGCCGCGCCGAGTGCGCGGCGAACAGGACGAGCACGGTCCAGCCGGCGAACCGGTGCACGCGCTCGAACAGGTCGTGCCGCCGGGCGCGCAGGCCGGGCAGGGCGGAGACCACCATCGCCGCCATCAGGGCGAGGATCGTCCACGTGAGCGGGTCGGCCAGGACCCAGGCCAGCACGGCGAACCAGGCCGTGGCGCACAGCGCGGCGCCGACGTGCAGGCCGCCGAAGTGGTAGACCTTGCCCAACGCCCAGCGGACCCTCAACGGCCAGGTGGTCGGGGCGCTGGTCGCGAGCCGGAACAGCAGGTTGACCACGTGCTGCTGGCGGATCAGCACGGCCAGCGCGACGTTGACCACCACCAGGTCGGCGAGCGCCCGCGCGGAGTCCACGCCGAACGCCGCCACAACGTTGGCCAGGACCACCGCCGCGGCGAGCCGGTTGTGGTGGGTGAAGGGACGTCGCCTGAGCTTGAGCCGCAGCCGTGCCGCGGGCAGGTCGGCGCTCGTGGTGGTCATGCGACCGCCACCAAGGAGGTCAGCGCGGCCCGGTCCACCTTGCCGCGCTCGGTCAGCGGCAGGTCGTCCACCGCGACGACCCGGGACGGCACGCAGTAGTACGGCAGGGCGCGCGCGACCGCGTCGGTGGCCGCGCCGGGCGCGACGGTGGCGGGGCTGACGAACCCGACGAGCGCGCCGTCGTGCAGGACGGTCGTGGCGCGGACGCAGCCGGGCGTCGTCTCCAGCGCCGAGGTGACCGCGTCCAGCTCCACCCGGAAGCCGCGCACCTTGACCTGGTCGTCGGTGCGGCCGTGGTGCTCCAGCTCGCCGTCCGGGGTCCAGCGGCCCAGGTCGCGGGTGCGGAACATCAGGTGGTCGCCGCCGAGGAACGGGTCCGGCCGGTAGCGCTGGGCGGTCAGCACGTCGTTGCCCAGGTAGCCGGCCGTGACGCAGGCGCCGCCCGCCCACATCTCGCCGACCTCGCCGATCCGGCACGGCCGCAGGTCGGGGTCGAGCACGTAGACCGTCGTGTTCGGCACCGGGCGGCCGATGGTCAGCCGGCCCGCCCGCGGGTCGTAGCGCTGCACGGTGTTGACGATCGTGACCTCGGTGGGGCCGCAGGCGTTGTGGAACGCCGCGCGGGCCGACCAGGCGTCGGCGAGCGGCTTGGGGCAGCGCTCGCCGGCCACCGCGACGACCCGCACGTCAGGGCACCGTTCGGGGTCCACAGTGGACAGCACGCCGGGGGTGGCGATGAGCACGGTGGCGGATTCGGCGGTCCGCGCCAGGTCCTTGCCGCGGATCACGGACGTGGCGCCGTGGGCGAGCGCGCCGAAGACCTCCCACACCGCCATGTCGAAGGCGATGTTGAGCAGTTGCGCGACCCGGTCGCCCGGCCGCACGCCCAGCGAGCCGGGTTCGGTGAGCAGGACGTTGCACAGGTTCGCGTGCGTGACGCGCACGCCGTTGGGGACGCCGGTCGTGCCCGACGTGAAGATGACCACGGCGGTGTCGCCCTGGTCCGCGCGCGGTGCGGTGACGCGGCGGTCCGGCAGGGTGTCGAGGACGAGGAGGGTCGGCGCGTCGAGGCGGGCGGCGTGCTCCCGCGTGGTCAGGACGACCTTGATGTCGGCGGTGCGCATGACGTGGTCCAGGTGCGGCCGCGGGGTGATCCGGACGTCCTGCGGCACGTAGGCCGCGCCGACCTTCAGCACCGCCAGGATGCCGACGACCAGGTGGATCGAGCGGGTCAGGAACACGCCGACGTGATCACCGGGGCGCACACCCGCGTCGAGCAGCGCGGCGGCGGCGACGTTCGCGCGGTGGTCGAGTTCGCCGTAGGTGACGCAGGCGCCCTCGTGCTCGACCGCCCGCGCGTGGGGCGACCGCGCCGCGTGGGCCTCGAAGGCGTGGTGGATCCGGTGGAACGGCGGGGTGGCGCTCGGTCCCCGGCCGAATCGTCGGAACAGCGGGCGGTCGTCCGGGGGTAAGCCTTGCACAGCGGAGGGCTCGGTCATGGCCGTCACGGGGTGTGCGCCTCTCGTCAGCCGGGCGTGGTCACCCGGTCTGAACGAGACAGCCCCGCCGTCCGTTCAAGCCAACCCGAAATTCCCTCCCCGCCACTTCGCCACCCCGAGAGTCCAACCCCCGACCCGCGAGAGTCCAACGCTCGGAGCACGTGAGTTCAACGCTCACGTGCGGGCCGAGGTCGCCTGAGCGTTGAACTCAGGGGTCGCGAGCGTTGGACTCTCGCGACCTGAGCGTTGGACTCTCGCGGGGGTGGGGGTCAGGCGGTGGGGGTCCAGGCGTCGGCGAGGAGCTGCCTGGTCTCGCCGAGCAGCTGCGGCAGGACCTTGGTCTGGCCGATCACCGGCATGAAGTTCGCGTCACCGCCCCAGCGCGGCACCACGTGCTGGTGCAGGTGGGCCGCGATGCCCGCGCCCGCCACCACGCCCTGGTTCATCCCGATGTTGAACCCGTGCGGGCTCGCCACCTGCCGGATCACCCGCATCGCCCGCTGCGTGAACGCGGCGAACTCGGCCGCCTCCTCGACGGTCAGGTCCGTGTAGTCGGGCACGTGCCGGTACGGCAGCACCATCAGGTGACCGGGGTTGTACGGGTACAGGTTCAGCACCGCGAACACCAGCTCGCCGCGGGCCAGGATCAGGCCCTCGGCGTCGTCCAGCCCGGTCACCCGGCAGAACGGGCACCCCTCGGGCTCGTCGCCGACGGCCTTGCCCTCACCGCGCACGTACGAGAGGCGGTGCGGGGTCCACAGGCGCTGCAACGCGTCGCCGACCCCGACACCGTCCTGCTCCTCGTACTCCTGGGTCACTGGACGAGTTCCGCCGTTGGCGAGGCGTTCTCGCGCCGCGCGACCCAGTCCACGACCGTCTCGACCGCGCGGTCCACCGGCACGCCGTTGACCTGCGTGCCGTCGCGGAACCGGAACGACACCGCGCCCTGCTCCACGTCCTTGCCGCCCGCGAGCAGCATGAACGGCACCTTCTGCGTGGTGTGGTTGCGGATCTTCTTCTGCATCCGGTCGTCGGAGGCGTCCACCTCGACCCGGATGCCCTTCGCCCTGAGCTGCTTCGCGACCGCCAGCAGGTGGTCGACGTGCTCGTCCGCGATCGGGATGCCCACCACCTGCACCGGCGCGAGCCACGCCGGGAACGCGCCCGCGTAGTGCTCGGTCAGCACGCCGAAGAACCGCTCGACCGAGCCGAACAGCGCGCGGTGGATCATGACCGGGCGCTGCCGGGAGCCGTCCGGGCCGGTGTACTCCAGCTCGAACCGCTCGGGCAGGTTGAAGTCCACCTGGATGGTCGACATCTGCCAGGTGCGGCCCAGCGCGTCCCTGGCCTGCACGGAGATCTTCGGCCCGTAGAACGCCGCGCCGCCCGGGTCGGGCACCAGCTCCAGGCCGGAGTCCTCGGCCGCGACGCGCAACGCCTCCGTGGCCTTCTCCCAGACCTCGTCGGAGCCGACGGACTTCTCCGGGTTGCGGGTGGACAGCTCCAGGTAGAAGTCGTCCAGGCCGTAGTCGCGCAGCAGCCCGAGGACGAACGCCAGCAGCGACTTCAGCTCGTCCTGCACCTGGTCGGGCGTGCAGAAGATGTGCGCGTCGTCCTGCGTCATGCCGCGCACCCTGGTGAGGCCGTGGATCACGCCGGACTTCTCGTACCGGTACACGCCGCCGAACTCGAACATCCGCAGCGGCAGCTCGCGGTAGGACCGCCCGCGCGATCGGAAGATCAGGTCGTGGAACGGGCAGTTCATGGGCTTGAGGTAGTAGTCCTGGCCCGGCTTGCGCAACTTGCCGTCGTCGTCGTACTCGGCGTCGAGGTGCATCGCCGGGTACATGCCGTCCTTGTACCAGTCGAGGTGGCCGGACGTCTCGAACAGGTTGCCCTTGGTGATGTGCGGCGAGTAGACGAACTCGTAGCCCTCTTCGGAGTGCCGGGCCCGCGAGTAGTCCTCCATGGCCTTGCGGATGACCCCGCCGCGCGGGTGGAACACCGCCAGGCCGGAGCCGATCTCGTCCGGGAAGCTGAACAGGTCCAGCTCGACGCCGAGCTTGCGGTGGTCGCGGCGCTCGGCCTCGGCCAGCAGCTCCAGGTGCGCGTCCAGCGCCTCCTGCGACTCCCACGCGGTGCCGTAGATGCGCTGCAGCTGGGGGTTCTTCTCGTTGCCGCGCCAGTAGGCGGCGGCGACGCGGGTCAGCTTGAACGCCGGGATGTGCTTGGTCGTCGGCACGTGCGGGCCGCGGCACAGGTCGCCCCAGACGCGGTCGCCGGAGCGCGGGTCGAGGTTGTCGTAGATCGTCAGCTCGCCGCCGCCGACCTCCATCACCTCGGCGGTGTCGACGTCGCTCTTGATGTCGACCAGTTCGAGCTTGAACGGCTCGGCGGCCAGCTCGGCCTTGGCCGCGTCGACCGACTCGACCACCCGGCGGTTGAACCGCTGCGCGCCCTTGATGATCGACTTCATGCGCTTCTCCAGCGCCTGGAGGTCTTCCGGCGTGAACGGCTTGTCGACCTTGAAGTCGTAGTAGAAGCCGTCCTTGACCGGCGGGCCGATGCCCAGCTTGGCCTCGGGGAACTGCTGCTGCACGGCCTGCGCCAGGACGTGCGCCGCGGAGTGCCTGATCACGCTGCGGCCGTCCGGGGTGTCGGCGGCGACCGCCTCCACCTCGACGTCGACCCGGGGCGTCCAGGACAGGTCGCGCAGGTGGCCCTCGGCGTCGCGCACGACCACCACGGCGTCCGGCCCCTTGCCCGGTAGGCCGGCCTCGCGCACCGCCGTCCCCGCGGTGGTCCCCGCCGGCACCACCACGCGTGGTGGGGTCGGGGCGGCTGCGGGGCGCGGTAGGGACACGGTGACTCCTCGGTGTGCGGTGGCTCCTGTGCCGGAGATGTTATCGGTGGTCACCGACTCGTTTTCCGGCGCACCGGGTGGGCGGCCCTGATCACCCGGTCGAGCGTCGCTCGGCCGACGACCGGGGACGACGGGGAGTCGGTCGAGGTCGCGGCGCGCCCGGTGGCGCTCACAGCCGGCCTACAGCCGGCGATCAGGTTCCCCTCAGGTAGGTCGCGCACGATGGCGGTCGACAGCACGGGAGAGCAGGAGTTGCGCCATGTCAGACCCCCAGCAGCCACCGCGGGCCGATCCCGGCCCACCGGCAGACCCGACTCCCACAACGCCCGCCGCCGGCCCGGCGGGCACCGGACCGGCGGCGACCAACCCGGGCGGTGCAGACCCGGCGGGCACCCGCCCCGCCGTCGGTCCGGCAAGCGCCGAACAAGCAGGCACTGGTCCGGCGGGCACTGGTCCGGCGGGCACTGGTCCGGCGGGCACTGGTCCGGCGGGCACTGGTCCGGCGGGCACTGGTCCGGCGGGCACTGGTCCGGCGGGCACTGGTCCGGCGGGCACTGGTCCGGCAGGCACTGGTCCGGCAGTTCCGCCGGCCGGTCACCCCGCCGCAGGTCAGCCCGCCGCAGGTCAGCCGGCTGCGGACCACCCCACCGCAGCCGCCGCGGAGCCGGCGGCACCGGGCGCGTCCCACCCCGGTCACTACCCGCCGCCTCCGGTCGGCCGCCGCGGGGCCTTCGGGCGGGTGGTCCGGCACCGGGCCACCCAGCTGGTCGCCGTCGGCCTGCTCGGGCTCGTCCTCGGCGGCGGGATCGTGGCGCTGCTCGACCGCGACCGCCCCCGGCACGGCTTCGGGGCCGACCGGCCCGGTCACTCGCGGTTCGACGAGCGCGGGGACCGGGGTGAGCGCGGCGACCGGCCGGACCGGGGGCCGGGGCGCGACTTCGAGCGCTGAGGTCGGGCTGGTCCGGGTCAGGACAGGAAGCCGCGCAGCAGCAGGGCCGTGCCGTCCAGGTGCTCGGCCATCGCCCGCCGCGCGGCGTCCGGGTCGCCCGCCAGGACGTGGGTGACGATCAGCTCGTGCTGCTCGTTCGAGTGCGCCAGGTTCGGCGGCAGCAGGGGTATCCGGTCGAGCAGCGCGTTCACCCTGGTCCGCGCGTCGGCGACGGCGGCGGTGAGGGAGGCCGAACCCGTCGCCTCGGCGATCGCCAGGTGCAGCCGCGAGTCCTTGCGCCGGTACTCCGCCACCGACGCGTCCCGGCACCCGACCAGCCTGGTCAGCAGGTTGCGCCGCTCGACGGGTCCCAGCGCCCGCCCCGCCGCGCACTCCGCCGCACCCGTCTCCACGGCCGCGCGCAGCGTCAGCGCGTCCGCCAGCTCGCCCGGGTCGACCCGCCGGTCCGGCGCGGGCGCCGGCACCGGCTCGTTCACAAACGTCCCGCCGTACCGGCCACGCCGCGACTCGACGTAGCCGGCGTCCTGCAACGACCTGATCGCCTCGCGCAGCGTCACCCGGCTGACCCCCAGCCGGGTGGCCAGGTCGCGCTCCGCCGGCAGCCGCTCCCCCGGCCCCACCACGCCGAGCCGGATCGCCTGCACCAGCCGCTCCACGGTCTCCTCGAACGCGTTGCCCGCCCGCACCGGGCGGAACAACGCGTCCTGCAACGGCATCACAGCGGTGTCACGTAGGCACCGGCGATACCGCCGTCCACCAGGAAGTTCGACGCGGTGATGAACGACGAGTCGTCGCTGGCCAGGAACGCGACCGCCGCCGCGATCTCCGCCGGCTCGGCGAACCGGCCCAGCGGCACGTGCACCAACCGCCGCGCGGCCCTCTCCGGGTCCTTGGCGAACAGCTCGCGCAGCAGCGGCGTGTTCACCGGTCCGGGTGACAGCGCGTTCACCCGGACGCCCTGCCGGGCGAACTGCACGCCCAGCTCCCGGCTCATCGCCAGCACGCCGCCCTTGGACGCCGTGTACGAGATCTGGGACGTCGCCGCGCCCATCGTCGCCACGAACGACGCCGTGTTGATCACCGAGCCGCGCCCGCGCTCCAGCATGTGCGGGATCGCGTACTTGCAGCACAGGTACACCGACGTCAGGTTGACCTTCTGCACCCGGTCCCACGCCTCGATGCCCGTGGTCAGGATCGAGTCGTCGTCCGGCGGCGAGATCCCCGCGTTGTTGAACGCGATGTCCACCGCGCCATAGGTGTCCACAGTGGTCTGGAACAACGCCGAGACCTGCTCCTCGTCGGTCACGTCGACCGCCGCGAACAGCCCGCCGACCTCGTCGGCCGCCGCCTTGCCCGAGTCCGGGTCGACGTCGGCGACGACGACCCGCGCGCCCTCGGACGCCAACCGCCGCACCGAGGCCAGCCCGATGCCGCTGCCGCCGCCCGTCACCACGGCCACCCGGCCGTCGAGTCGCTGAACCATGTCTCTCCCAATCAATGAGCGATGAAGACGTTCTTGGTCTCGGTGAACGAGTCCGGGGCGTCCGGCCCCAGCTCCCGCCCCAACCCGGACTGCTTGAAGCCGCCGAACGGCGTCCAGTACCGCACCGACGAGTGCGAGTTGACCGACAGGTTCCCGGCCTCGACGGCGCGCGACACCCGCAGCGCCCGCCCGACGTCCCGGGTCCAGATCGACCCCGACAGGCCGTAGGCGCTGTCGTTGGCCAACCGCACCGCGTCCTCCTCGTCGGTGAACGGCAGCACGGCCACCACCGGCCCGAAGATCTCCTCCACCGCGGCGCGGTCGCCGGGCGCGACGGGCGCCAGCACCGTCGGCGGGAACCAGAACCCCGCGCCCGAGGGGGCGGTGCCGCGGAACGCCACGGGCGCGTCGGCGGGCACGTAGGACGCCACCTTCTCCCGGTGCGCGGCCGAGATCAGCGGCCCCATCTCGGTGGCCTCGTCACCCGGCGCGCCGACCACCACGCCCTTGACCGCGGGTTCCAGCAGCTCCATGAACCGGTCGTAGACCGACGCCTGCACCAGGATCCGGGACCGCGCGCAGCAGTCCTGGCCCGCGTTGTCGAACACGCCGTACGGCGCGGTCGCCGCGGCCCGCTCCAGGTCGGCGTCGGCGAACACGACGTTGGCCGACTTGCCGCCCAGCTCCAGCGTCACCCGCTTGACCTGGTCCGCGCACCCGGCCATGACCTGCTTGCCGACCCGCGTCGAACCGGTGAACACGACCTTGTGCACGTCGGGGTGCGTGACGAACCGCTGCCCGACCACCGGCCCGGCGCCCGGCAGCACCTGGAACACGTCCGGCGGGACGCCCGCCTCCAGCGCGAGCTCCGCCAGCCGCACCGCGGTCAGCGGCGTCAGCTCGGCCGGTTTGAGCACCACCGCGTTCCCGGCGGCCAGCGCGGGCGCGAAGCCCCAGGCGGCGATCGGCATCGGGAAGTTCCACGGCACGATCACGCCCACCACGCCCACCGGCTCGTGGAACGTCACGTTCAGCCCGCCGGGCACCGGGATCTGCCTGCCGAACAGGCGTTCCGGCGCGGCCGAGTAGTAGTGCAGCACGTCGCGGACGTTCCCCGCCTCCCACCGGGCGTTGCCGATGGTGTGCCCGGCGTTGAGCACTTCCAGCGCCGCCAGCTCCTCCAGCGCGCCGTCCACCGCCTCGGCGAACCGCCTCAGCAGCCGGGCCCGGTCACCGGGCGCGACCGCCCGCCACCCCGGCAGGGCCGCCGACGCGCGGGCGATCGCCGCGTCGGTCTCCTCCAGCGTCGTCAGCGGGACCGAGCGGACCACCTCCTCGGTGGCCGGGTTGATCACGTCGAACGCGGTCACTTCACTCCCCTGTCGTGTGCGGCCCGGTCCCGGCTCGCGCCGACGAGCGCGGCGAACAACCGGTCGTCCTCGTTGTCGGCCTCCGGGTGCGACTGCACGCCGAGCGCGAACCGCGCGCCGGGCAGCTCCACCGCCTCCGGGGTGCCGTCCGGCGCGCCCGCGACCACCCGCAGGCCGTCGCCGAGCACGTCCAGCGCCTGGTGGTGGTGGCAGTACACGGTGGTGGCCAGGCCGACGATCCCGGCCAGCGCCGAACCGGGCGCGACCGCGATGCCGGTGTGCCCGTACACGCCGGGCGCCGGGTTGTGCCCGTCCACGTGCTGGACCAGCGTGCCGCCCAGCGCCACGTTGAGCACCTGCATGCCGCGGCACACCGCGAGCAGCGGCAGGTCCAGCTCCAGCGCCGCGCGGGCCAGGGCCAGCTCGGCCAGGTCCCGCTCCGGCCGCGCCGGACCGGTGCGCGGGTCGCGCGGTCGCCCGTACAGCGCCGGGTCGACGTCCGCGCCACCCGCCAGCACCAGGCCGTCGAGGAACGCGACGCCGTCGGCGTCCCACGTGCCGAGCGGCGGCAGCAGCACGGGGTTGCCGCCCGCGCGCACCACCGAGTCGAGGTAGTCGCGGTGCAGCACGGCCGCCTCCACGTCCCAGACGCCGAACCGGACCCGTTCCAGGTAGGTGCTGACGCCGATCAGCGGCCGCGCCCTAGAGCCGTTCGAAACCACGGGTCCGCTCCCAGTCGGTCACCGACGAGTCGAACGCGGCCAGCTCCACCCGGGCCGCGTTGAGGTAGTGCTCGACCACGTCCTGGCCGAACGCCTCGCGCGCGAGCTCGCTCCTGGACAGCAGCGACGCGGCGTCGCGCAGGGTGCTCGGCACGGTCGGCCGGTCGGAGGCGTAGGCGTTGCCGACGAACTCCGCCTCCAGCGGCAGCTCGTTGTCCACGCCGTGCAGACCGGCCGCGATCAGCGCGGCGACCGCGAGGTACGGGTTCACGTCCGCACCGGGCACCCGGTTCTCGAACCGCAGCGACTGGCCGTGACCGACGACGCGCAGCGCGCACGTCCGGTTGTCCCTGCCCCACGCCACCGCCGTCGGCGCGAAGCTGCCCCGCGCGAACCGCTTGTAGGAGTTGATGTTGGGGGCGAGGAAGTAGGTCAGCTCGCGCAGCCCGGCGAGCTGTCCGGCCATGAAGTGGTCCATCAGCCGCGACCGGCCGTCGCCCTCGGCGAACACCGGCTCGTCGTCGGCCGAGCGCAGGCTGAGGTGGATGTGGCAGGAGCTGCCCTCGCGCTCGTCGTACTTGGCCATGAACGTCAGCGACTTGCCGTGCTGCGCCGCGATCTCCTTGGCGCCGGTCTTGTAGATGCTGTGGTTGTCGCACGTGGCCAGCGCCTCGGTGTAGCGGAACGCGATCTCGTGCTGGCCGGGGTTGCACTCGCCCTTGGCCGACTCGACGTACATGCCCGCGCCGGTCATGTGGTTGCGGATGGCCCGCAGCAGCGGCTCGACGCGCCCGGTGCCCAGCAGCGAGTAGTCCACGTTGTACTGGTTGGCCGGGGTGAGGCCGCGGTAGCCGCGGTCCCAGGCGTCCTCGTAGGTGTTGTCGAAGACGATGAACTCCAGCTCGGTGCCGACGAACGCGCGCAGCCCGCGTTCGGCGAGCCGGTCCAGCTGGCGCTTGAGGATCTGCCGGGGCGAGGCGACCACGGGCTCGTCGTCCTCCCACACGAGGTCGCACATGACCATCGCGGTGCCCTCGTGCCACGGCACGCGGCGCAGCGTGGACAGGTCCGGCCGCATCACGAAGTCGCCGTAGCCGGTGTTCCACG